>JALOOZ010000125.1 GCA_025454155.1 Thermodesulfobacteriota bacterium | reverse complement strand
CGAGTGCTGCTGAAGCACGGCGACAAGCTCACAGGGCTCAAGGCATCAGACATCATGTCGCCGAAACCCAAGAGCATAGCAGCAGACAAGCTCGCCATCGACGCGCTGGAGATAATGGAAAAGCACCTCATCACCTCGTTGGTGGTCACTGATGAAGGGGGCGAGCTCGTGGGTGTCATCCACCTGCACGACCTACTGGGCAGGGGCAGGCTGGGGTTGCGCTGAATCAGTCCTTTTTCCCGGGGAGCCTTTCCTTTCTCTTTCCTTGGCCCTATTATCCTCCAAGGAGGATCAACATGGAAAAAACATGGCAGGAAGTGCTGGACCGATTCCATTACGGGATATACCTCATCACCATAGCTGCGGATGGACTTTACAACGGTATGATCGCGTCGTGGGTTGTCCAGTGTTCCCACGAGCCACCTCTCGTGGCACTGGCCATTCGCAGGAACCGGCTCTCACATGGCCAGGTCATGCATGCCGGAAAATTCACGATCAACCTCCTGCCGAAACAAGGCATGAAGCTGGTTAAACAGTTCAAGATACCTGACTGGAAGCACAAGTTCGACGGCATCGGTTATGAACTTTCACCCCAGGGCGCCCCGGTCATCGAGGATGGGGTGGGATATCTCGATTGCGTGGTGGAACGGGCCATCGAGACAGGGGACCATACCCTTTTTCTCGGTCGCATAACTGGGGGAGCTCTGAAGAAGGAGGAGGATGTGATCTCCACAGTCCAGTATCCTGGAAGATATCGGGGAGATAAATGATTCTCGGATTTGAGGCGAATGACTGAGGGGTGTACCATCCCTCTGCCGAGCATGCCGTGTCTTGGGACAGAAAAAGAAAGGGAGGGAACCACCGGTTCCCTCCCTTGGTGTTTCAGTGAATAACCGACTTAGACAGCGAAGGCCTCTTCCGGGATCCTCACGCAGCTGATCTCGTCCTTGGTGAGAGTCTCGAGCTTTGCCGGGACAAGGGCCGTAATTCTGTTGATGAAGAACTTGGCGCCCTCGATCTTGCCTGTGTAGAACATCTTGTCCTGCTCGATGGGACCTGCCGCCAGCTTCTCAGTGGCCACGTTGGCCATCCAGATGTGGAACCAGCCGCAGATGGCCTCTGACAGGCAGTTGAGGTAGTCCCATGCTGCTATGAGAGGGATGAACGGGTTGGTCTTGATGAGCTGGCTGAACTGCATGGCCGTGCCGGCGCAGGCGTTCAGGGCCTTTTCCACGATCTCTGCCTCTGCCTTGAGGTTGTCATTGGTTTTGGCCTTGGCGACCTGGGCCGCGGTCTCACCCAACATGTTCATGAAGTACAGGCCCTTCTTCATACCGAGTTTCCTGCCCAGGAGGTCGAGGGCCTGGATGCCGTTGGTGCCTTCGTAGATCGTGTTGATCTTGTTGTCCCTCATCATCTGCTCGACCGGGTACTCACGGCAGAAGCCGTAGCCGCCGTAGGTCTGGACGGCCAGGTTGGTGACCACGTCGCCCATGTCGGTACAGAATGACTTGACGAGCGGTGTGTACATCTCGATTATACCTTCCCATTTGTTCTTTTCTGCATCGTCCGTAGCCGCTGCCTTCTTGTCCATGGCGTAGTAGCAGTACAGAGCCAGGATCCTAATGGCATCAGTGATGGACTTCATCTTGAGGAGCATCCTTCTGACATCCGGATGCTGGATGATGGGGCACTGCTTGGCATTGGGGTCCTTCATCTGCATGATGTTCACACCCTGCAGGCGCTCCTTTGCATAGGAAAGCGCGTGAAGGTATGCGGAGGTCGACAGCGCCACGCCCATGGTGCCCACACCCTGGCGCTCTTCGTTCATCATCTGGAACATGATGGGCATGCCCTGGCGCTCCTCGCCCATGAGCCAGCCGATGCATTTGCCGTTCTCGCCGAAGTTGAGCGTGCAGGTCGAGTTGCCGTGGATGCCCATCTTGCTCTCGATGCCGCCGCAGTTCACGTCATTGGGCTCGCCCAGGGAACCGTCGGGGTTGATCCTGATCTTGGGCACTACGAAGATGGAGATGCCCTTGGTGCCGGCCGGGTCGCCCTCGATCCTGGCGAGCACGGGGTGGATGATGTTCTCGGTGAGGTTATGGTCGCCGGCCGAGATGAAGCACTTGGTGCCGGTGATCGAGTAGGTGCCGTCGGCATTCTTCTTGGCAGTGGACTTCAGTGCACCCACGTCGGAGCCTGCGCCCGGTTCGGTGAGGCACATGGTGCCTGCCCAGACGCCGGTGTACATCTTCTCAAGGATGGTCTCTCTGAGCGGGTGCTGGAAATGGTCCTCGACAAGCCTGGCAGCACCGTGGGTCAGACCGGGATACATGAGGAAGGCCTGGTTGCCTGCAAGGAACATCTGGGCGCATGCAGCGGCGATGAGGGCCGGAAAACCCTGGCCGCCAACTTCGGGGCTGTCTGAGACGGTCATCCAGCCGCCTTCGCAATAGAGCTGGTAGATCTTCTTGTATGCCTCGGGAACGTACACCTTGCCATCCTTGAAGACCGCCTCGACAGGCTTTCTCTGCACCTCGTCGGGATAGGTGGGAGCGATGTCGTTTTCGGTGAACTTCGCAGCCTGGTCGAGCACCATGTTCACCATGTCGACATCGTGGTCAGCGAACTTACCTTTGCCGAGGAACTCTTCACCGATGTTGAAGACTTCGTGCAGTATGAACTTGAGATCCCTCAGTTCTACCCATTGACTTGCCATATTACCCTCCTTGCTAGATTATCGTTTGATTGTCTTTGTCTTGTCACATGAATGAGCATTCATTCTTATATCCTTTCTCGAAATGCATGTCAACAGATCATCTTGATTTTCTACAAGGGATATCGCATTTGTGAACTTTCCAGCGATAATCGGGTTGTTTCCTCATGGTCATTTATGCCATAAAATGAAACAGGGTCATTGATGGTGCATCCATGATATACGAATACCAGGAGGGAATCAGATCATGAAGACTCTAAACGGCACTTTTTCAGCCCATGACGGGACATCTCTGTACTGGAAGGCCTGGCTGCCCGAGGGAACCCCCAGGGCTGTCATACATCTCATCCATGGCTATGCCGAACACATCGAGCGTTACGGCAACGTAGTGAACGAACTGGTTCCTGCGGGGTATGCGATATTCGGCAACGACCACCGGGGCCACGGCAGGAGCCAGGGAAGACGCGGACACGTGAAGAGCTTCCAGGATTTCATTGATGATGAGCGTGAATTCTTTGCCCAGGTGATCAGGAAACATCTTCCCGATGCCCCCTGCCTGGTTCTCGGCCACTCCATGGGAAGTCTCATCGCCATGAACTATGTCGAGCAGAACGCTGAGGGATTGAAGGGCCTCGTATTGTCAGGTACGGGATCACAGCCGGGGACGGATATCCCTCCGATCCTCGTCACCCTGACCAGGATCCTTTCCAGGGTCCTGCCTGCTGTGCATGTGAAGTCGCCGCTACCTCCGGAATTCATATCAAGGGACCCGGAGGTGGTGAAGGCATATGTGGACGATCCCCTGGTCTACAATGTCATCACCCCGCGGCTCGCCCACGAGATGAACAGGTACGTGGTCCTGGGCGCGGAGAACGCCTATAAGATACAGATACCGGTGCTGATTCAGCTCGGGTCACTGGATACAGCCTTTTCAGGGCAGCGGGAACTCTTCGAGAAGATCGGCGCCAAAGACAAGACCTTCAAGCTCTACGAGGGCCTCAAACACGAGGTCTACAACGAGCTTCCCGCAGACCGGACCAGGGTGCTGGCCGACCTGAAGACCTGGATCGACAGCCACGCGTGAGAGGAGAGGCCCTTCCCGGTCATGACCGGGAAGGGCCTGCTGCCTGTTCATCGAATTTATCTCAATACCGGTAATGCTCCGGCTTGTACGGTCCGTCAATGCTTACCCCGATGTAGTCAGCCTGCTCTTTTGTCAGCCGGGTCAGCCTTACGCCGAGCTTGCCGAGATGGAGCCGGGCAACCTCTTCGTCCAGGGTCTTTGGCAGGGTCTTCACACTCACCTCCCGGGGATTGGTCCAGAGGTCGATCTGGGCCAGGACCTGGTTGGTGAAGGAGTTGGACATGACAAAGGAAGGGTGGCCCGTTGCGCACCCGAGGTTCACGAGGCGCCCCTCTGCGAGCAAGTAGATGCAGTGACCGTCTGGGAAGACGAATTTATCCACCTGGGGCTTGATGTTCACCCGTTTTATCCCCGGATATTCCTCAAGCTTGTTCACCTCGATCTCGTCGTCGAAGTGACCGATATTGCAGACAATAGCCTGGTCAAGCATCTTCTCCATGTGCTCGATGCGGATGATGCGGCAGTTGCCCGTGGCTGTGACAAAGATGTTCGCCTCTTGGAGTGCATCCTCCACGGTGGTCACCTGGTAACCTTCCATGGCGGCCTGCAGGGCGCATATGGGATCGATCTCGGTGACGAGAACACGGGCGCCGAAGCCGCGCATGGACTGTGCGCAACCCTTGCCAACGTCGCCATACCCGCATACGCAGACCACCTTGCCCGCCACCATGACGTCCGTGGCGCGTTTGATACCGTCGGCCAGAGATTCGCGGCAGCCGTAGAGGTTGTCAAACTTGCTCTTGGTGACCGAGTCGTTCACATTGATGGCGGGGAAGAGCAGGGTCTTCTTTTCCAACATCTGGTAGAGCCGGTGAACACCCGTGGTGGTCTCCTCGGATACGCCGCGGATCTCCTCGACCATCCGGTGCCAGAACGTGCTGTCCTCGCCCAGCTTCTGCTTGAGCACCGCATTGATGATGGAGAGCTCCTTGTTGTCCGTGGGTTCAACGAGCAGGGCAGGATTGTCTTCTGCCTGGCAGCCCCGGTGAACCATGAGGGTGGCGTCGCCGCCGTCATCCACGATGAGGTTCGGGCCCTTGCCGCCTGGGAAGGTCAGGGCCGCCAGGGTACAGGCCCAGTAGTCTTCCAGGCTCTCGCCCTTCCAGGCGTAGACCGGGATTTTGCATTCGGCAATGGCTGCCGCCGCATGGTCCTGGGTGGAGAAGATATTGCACGATGCCCAGCGCACATCCGCACCCAGCTCCTTGAGGGTCTCGATGAGGACCGCGGTCTGGATGGTCATGTGAAGAGACCCGGTTATCCGGGCGCCTTTGAGCGGCTTGCTCTCAGCATACTTCTCGCGGACCGCCATGAGTCCGGGCATCTCGTGCTCGGCAACGGTGATCTCCTTTCGGCCAAACTCGGCCTGTGAGGCGTCTGCCACCTTGGAGGTCAGGCTGCAGAAGTCGCTCAGACAGATCTCCTGCTTCGTCTTCTTGACCTTTTCAGCCATTATTTCCCTGCCTTTGCCTTCAGCTTGTCGATCATGTCGGTCTTTTCCCAGGTAAACTCGGGTTCGGGCCTGCCGAAGTGTCCATAAGCAGCGGTTTTTTTGTAGATGGGCCGCAGCAGGTCGAGGTGATCGATGATGCCCTTTGGTTTGAGCGGGAAGATCTCCCTCACGAGCTTTCCGAGCTTATCGTCGGAGATTTTACCCGTGCCTTGCGTGTCAACCATGACTGAGATCGGGTCCGCCACACCGATTGCATAGGCGAGTTGTACGGTACATCTATGCGCCAGGCCTGCGGCCACGATGTTCTTGGCGACCTTTCGAGCCATATAGGCGGCCGAACGATCCACCTTGGAGGGGTCCTTCCCGGAGAAGGCTCCGCCGCCGTGACTGGCAAATCCGCCATAGGTGTCCACGATGATCTTGCGGCCGGTCAGGCCGGTATCAGCGTGCGGTCCGCCTAGGACGAACCGGCCGGTGGCGTTGATGTAGTATTTTGTGTTCTTGTCGATGAGATTGGCTGGTATCTGCTTTTTTATGACCTCTTCCATGATTCCGTCGCGCACGGTCTCGTAACCGGCATCCTCATCGTGCTGAGCCGCAATCACGATGCCATCGATCCTTTTCGGTTTGCCGTTCTCGTACTGTACGGACACCTGCGACTTGCCGTCTGGCCTGAGGAACTCCAGAATCCCCTGCTTGCGTGTATCGGCAAGCCCCTTGGTCAGCTTGTGGGCATAATAGATGGGAGCGGGCATGAGCATGTCCGTCTCATCGCACGCAAAGCCGAACATCATCCCCTGGTCTCCAGCGCCCTGCTCCTTGAAGAGTCCTTCGCCTTCGGCGACACCCTGGTTGATGTCCGGGGACTGCTTGTCTAGGGTCACCATGACGCCGCAGGTGTTCCAGCTGAACCCCATGACCGCTTCCGTGTATCCGATTTCCTTTACGGTCTGTCGTGCGATGCGCTGCACGTCGAACTGATGCGTGGTGGTGATCTCGCCGGATACGATCACCAGGCCGGTGGTAACGAGGGTCTCACACGCCACGTGGGCCTGCCTGTCATTGGCGATGATCTCATCCAGGATCGCGTCAGAGATATTGTCTGCAACCTTGTCGGGATGTCCCTCAGTTACGGACTCGGATGAGAAGATGAAATTCCTGTCAGCCATTCAATAATCCTCCTGTTTCGTGAATATTCGCGTCATCAAGGGATGACATCCAGACATGTCATGCCATGCCGTCTGTTTTCTTTGCTCATCCGGGGGCTTTTTACAAGCATAAAATGGTTCACCGGTTTCATGCTGCAGGGTACACTCCCGACACCTGCTATAGAGGCATGCTACACCTTTTTCTTGAGCTCCAGGAATGCAGCGATCTTTGACGCATTGCCATCCAGGGTCACGGGCATGTTCTTCAGCTCTTCCCTTGTGGAGATGCCATATTCGGGGGCAAAGGTATCTTCGAAATACTTCTCCTGGAACGAGGCGAACTTGAGGTGATGGGAGGTCGAGTCCACCACATACTGTTTACCCCCTGGTAGCAGCCTGGCGTCGAGGGCCTTCCTGAGTCCGGCGATGGACTCTCCACCCTGGGTGCAGACTACGTGTCCGTGGCGGTTGGCTGTGAGCATGCCTTCCATGATCTCGTTCTCGGTTACGGATATGACGAAGAACCTGTCGTTGAAATGCTTCTCCACAAGCTGCTTCACCTTGGGGAATGATACAGGATCGCCGATCATGGCCGCTTGGGCCACCGAAGGGGTCACCTTCATGGGGCTGAATGTACCAGTGGCTCTCCAGCGTGATACCGGGTCAGCATGTTCACTCTGGACGCCGAGGATCACGGGCAG
>JALOOZ010000124.1 GCA_025454155.1 Thermodesulfobacteriota bacterium | reverse complement strand
CCGAAAAGGCGGAGAACAGGTAAGACTCCTCCATCCACTACCGGACGATCCGTACAAACCACGGCCCCAAGGGGTCGTGGTTTTTTTATCCTGGCCTCCTGCTCAAGCAATGCCGAACAGTGCGAGATATCCCGTTGTGTGAAAATCTTCACCCATGCACAGGTTTCCGGGGACTTCTTCAAATGAGTTGCTATTCCAGCGTCAATGTGGTCTGTTAGTACTTCTCATACCAAAGGATGAAAACTAAATGATCGCATTGAAATCTTCGACAAGTGACGGTTCTTCATTCAGGGTCTATGACGATGATGTGCTCATCGGTCATATCCACAGGCAGAGCGCCTTATCAGGCGACAGATATCTGGCATCACTTGACGGGGATGGCGATGAACAGGGCAAGGGTAAGCAATTCGACAGCCCCGATGACGCGCTCCGCTGGATAGAGATCCAGCGATAGGCTTTGCACAGAAGCCTTTCACTCAGGGCGTACCAGACCATGATTCGGGCAGCAGGGAACGCGGCGAAGATCCCGGTTCATTCATCTGTCTTCCTTCTCGCCACGTCCTTTTTCCTGGTTATCTCTGTCCTGTCACTCTCATCAGCCCATGCCGAGCAGTTCAATGCCGCCGGGACCATGGAAGCCTACTTCTCGCCACATGACGGAGTTACCGAGGCCATTGTAAAAGAGCTCACCAGTGCAAAATCCGAGATCCTGGTCCAGGCATATTCTTTCACCAGCAAGCCCATTGCCGAAGCCCTTGTGGATGCAAAGAAGAGAGGGATAAGGATCGAGGTTGTCCTGGACAGGAGCCAGAAGTCTCAGGCGTATTCTTCAGCCGATTTTGTCGCCCATGCAGGAATCCCCACCTATGTCGATTCGGCCCATGCCATAGCCCACAACAAGATCATGATCATTGACCGGAGCACCGTTATAACCGGGTCGTTCAATTTCACCAGGGCTGCCGAGGAGAACAATGCCGAGAATATCCTGATCATAAAGGGCAACAAGGCTCTGGTCGGCAGGTACGTCCAGAATTTCAATGAGCACAAGGGGCATTCTGAGAGGTATGAGGGGAGGTAGGTCACCTCATTGGGGGCAGCTCCGAACTGATCCGATGGCGGGTATCCTTATCCATGAAAGGATTAGCAAGAAAGGAGACTAGCAACTTCTAAGAAAGTATGCGTTCAACCAGTCGGTAAACCGTTGACCCTATACCCCTAGGCCAGTCAGTACAGGGTGGATTGTCGCGCTGTTTTGCCCGTTGGATGGCTTTTGCAATCATTCCCTGGATTATCTTTCCGGAGTCGATGTCCTTATCATAGTTGGGCAGATATCGTTTCAACCGCTCCGAACAGGCACGGGAGCTTGAAATCCCTTCACCATCTTCAAAATGGAGCAGCAGCCAGTATTCGAACTTCGGGTTACTGAGAGCAAAGCCGTAGTTGTCGCTACCTTGTTCCCATCTAAGGAGTCGCTCCAGTTGCTCATCCGTCCACTGATCTTTATCAACAACCAACCAGGCTTCGTCGGATTTCATCAATGACTCCTGGCGGAGGTATTTGGTCATCCTCCTGAGTACCTGGGGCGGCGAGCTTTCAGATTTCCCTTTCAAGCACTTCACCTTGATTATGGATTTCCGGTCATTGAAAAGGGCAAAGTATCGGGGTTCTGTCTTCACGCCCTCGGTTGCGATAATGAACAGTTTCTTATAACGCCGCTCGCCAAGCGGTCTCTTTAATTCTCTTCTCCGGGCCGACATGTGAAGTAGCCTTAGTTACCAGCGGTGCAGTGCCGGTTCGCAACAGGACCGCTCAGGAGGATGCGGGGTATACCGCCTAGACGTCCCTGCAGATAACTCTTCCTGATATCCTTATCATAGCGGACATCTCTGTATTCACTGAAGGACATCAGGGAGGAGACCTCCTCTGCATCTCGCTCGGTCACCCACATCTCGTCGCGACGGAGGAGTTGTTGATCCATCAACAAGACATCATGCGTCGTGAACAGGAGCTGGGCGCGGCTATCCGGTGAACAGCCGCTTAAATAGGACTCCAACAGCTGCCGCGTCAGCAAGGTATGCAGACTGCGATCCACCTCGTCGATGACATACACCTTCCTGGAACCGGGGGCAGACACTTCCAGGAATGCCGGGAGCAGGTCGATGATCCGCTGGGAACCATCCGACTCCTGGCGCATGTCGAATTTCACCTCTCTGCCATCCGGCTGCGGGTGGTACGTTATCAGTTTCTTGGCCTTCAGCTCGCCGTCCTTCCGGGTTATAATGAAGCGCTCGTTGATCGGCTCACTCAGTACCTTAGCGGACATTCCCTCTTTCACTTCCTCCTGGAGCTTGATCTTCAATTCATTCGGGAGTGGAACGTTGTCAAAGGGAATCTCCTCACCACCCAGATGCGCAATGCCCGTATCCAGCTGAGACAGCATGGCATTCATGGTTGCATACAAAGGGTGCGCCTCGTCTAGAAAATGCTCAAATGCGCTGAAGCGCGAATCCGGGGCGATAAGCTCAAGCGTATGGTTGAACCAGTCATACACCGGCCTGAATGTCTCCACCTTCTGCGTGATGGAATTCGTCAGGAACAGTTGGTTGTTCCTCGTCCCTTGAAATGCGAATAGGAGAAACTGGCGATTGTCCAAGGCGGGATCTAGGTTCGGTTCATTCTGGCACCGATCATAGAGCACCTTTTCGCTGGTGCCCAAGATCTTCACCAGCTTCTCTTCGACCACGTCTTTCCTGGTTACGGCAAAGCTGAACTCATACATGGTCTCATCGATGAGCAGTTCAAAGGAAAAACGGACCGGTCGATCACTGCACCGGTTGTCCAACCGGAACGGGTCAACCGGGATGAGACTGTCGGGCCGCGTTCCCTTGACCACCAGATTTTTCGCGAAACTCAGGGCCTTGAACAGATTGGTCTTGCCGGAGGCATTCCCGCCATAGATGGCAGCCACCGGGAGGATGCCGGTCTTGTATCTTACGATACGGGGAACGCGATAGCCATGCTGCCGTTCTCGGCTGGCTATCTTGGAGAAGGTGGTCTTGTCCCGGAAAGACATCCAGTTTTCTACGGTAAAGCGCACGATCATGGCATCCCCTTTTAAGAGATATTTTCTCTTTAATTATGCAATTAATAGTCTTATCGGCGTTTTTTGTCAAGTTCTGAGAGAAAATATATCTTAAACCATGTTGTCGACAATGCTTTCTACCCTCCTTGATCTTCGTTTATCATACCTTTCATTAATCTTTCGTTGATAAAAGTTAAGGTATGATTCTACCCTTGCAATCCTGAGAACGGGAAGGCATGGTTCCCGTATGCAGGAGGCATACATGCCCCATACCGCAGGTTTACCTCTTCCGCTGGGTTATAGACCGGGATAAGCCATGAGCGAGGAATCTCACAGAGACGGAACCATGGAGCAAAACGATGCCAATACCCCTGCAACCACTGCTGATACCAGCTCCCCTTCCACCGTCGTCATCTCCGGCGTCGTCGAGCACGTGCGCTACCACCGTCAGGACACGGGCTACACCGTCATGCGCCTCAAGCCACTGGGCGTGGAGGAGCGATCCGCCACCGTGGTGGCCTACCTGCCCATGCCCCGCACCGGCGATCTCTACCAGTTCACGGGCACGTGGACAAAGCACCCCAGATACGGGCTGCAGTTCCAGGCCGCCCAGTTCGAGGTCAAGCCGCCTGTGACCGCCGACGGCATCCGGGCCTACCTCTCCTCCGAGATCGACGAGATCGGGCCCGAGCTGGCGAAACGCATCGTGGACGCCTTCGGCATGGATACGCTGACCGTCATCGAGCAGACGCCCTTCCGGCTCAGGGAGGTCTCCGGCATCGGGCGCAAGCGCGCCGAGGCCATAACACTCGCATGGAGGGACCACCGGAACCGCCAGGAGACCTTTGTCTTCCTCTACAGCCAGGGCATCACGGCCGGGCTGGCGGCAAAGGTCTTCAAGCGGTACCAGGAGGGCACCGTGGAGGTGATCCGGACCAACCCCTACCGCCTGGCCATGGACATACCGGGCGTGGGCTTCCTCACGGCGGACCGCATCGCCGAAAAGACGGGCATCGCCAAGGACTCGCCCGAACGGATCAGCGCGGGCATCGTGTACATTCTCGAGATCGGCGCGACCCAGGGGCACACCTACCTGCCGCGGCGCATCCTGCTCCACGAGGCCGGGCGGCTCCTGGGCGTGGAAGGGGACCTCATCGAGGGCCAGCTGACCGAGCTTGCCTTCCTGAACCTCGTGTTCCTGGAAAAGGACCCGGACGGCAACGCCGCAGAAGACGCCGTCTACCACGCCTCTCTGTATCGGGCGGAGAGGCACGCGGCCGGGAGCCTCCGGGCCATGCTGCGGGCGGACAAAGGCTCCCATGCCCTCGATCCGGCCAGGGCCATCGACTGGATGGAGGAGCGCTACCACCTCGACCTGTCGGAGCAGCAGAAGGAGGCGGTGCGGCGCGCGGCGCTGAGCACGTGCATGGTGCTGACCGGCGGGCCTGGCACGGGCAAGACCTCCACCATCACGGCCATCCTCCACATGTTCCGCCAGGCCCACGCCAGGATCCTGCTGTGCGCCCCCACCGGCCGCGCGGCGAAACGCATGACCGAGGCCACCGGGCACGAGGCCTCGACGATCCACCGGCTCCTGGAGTTCAACCCGCTCCGTGGCGAATTCCAGCGCGGCACCGAGGCCCCCCTGGATGCGGACCTCATCATCGTGGACGAGTTCTCCATGGTGGACATCGTGCTGCTCCACCACCTCCTGGAAGCCGTCATCCCCGGCACCACCCTGGTCTTCGTTGGCGACGTGGACCAGCTGCCGTCCGTGGGGCCCGGCAACTGTCTCAAGGACATCATCTCCTCTGGCACCATCGCCGTGGTGCGCCTCGACACCATCTTCCGGCAGGGCCTGACC
This sequence comes from Thermodesulfobacteriota bacterium, assembly GCA_025454155.1. Lineage (GTDB taxonomy): Bacteria > Desulfobacterota > Desulfomonilia > UBA1062 > UBA1062 > MWEI01. Next base: position 2,248 of record JALOOZ010000124.1, on the reverse strand, counting down.
AGCCGGATCATCGTGAACAGCCACCGCATCAATCTGGGCAGGATGCCCGAAGTCACGGAGGGCGGCTCCGGCGACTACCGCTTCATCCCCGAGGAAGACCCGGAGAGGATCCTCTCCGAGATCATACACCTGGTGGCCGCGGAGCTGCCGGATCGCTACGGCCTGGACCCTTTGCGGGACATCCAGGTGCTGAGCCCCATGCACAAGGGCGTCCTGGGAGTGGAAAACCTGAACCGGCACCTGCAGCAGGCGCTCAACCCCTCCGGCAGGCCCTACAGGAGAGGCTCCACCGAATTCCGGGTGGGAGACAAGGTCATGCAGACCCGCAACAACTACGAGCTGGAGGTGTTCAACGGCGACATCGGCTCCCTGGCCGACATCAACGAGAAGGATGGCTCGTTTTCGGTGGCCTACGACGAGCGGATCGTGTTCTACACCGCCGGCGACGCGGACGATCTGGTGGTGGCCTACGCCACCACCATCCACAAGGCCCAGGGAAGCGAATACCCCGCCGTGCTCCTGCCCATCCACCCCCAGCACTCGGTCATGCTGGCACGCAACCTGCTCTACACGGCAGTTTCCCGGGGCAAGCGACTGGTGGTCACCATCGGCTCGGCCCGGGCGATCCGGTTCGGTGTGGAGAACAGCCGGAGCAGGACTCGCTTCACCCGGTTTTCACAACGCATCGTTGCATATTGAATACACAACTTGTTTAATTAATCAATAATATCAGTAAATAACCTTCCTGCTCTTTGCTATTGATCATTAAAACTGTATTCTTTTGAATACACTTTCTCCTTCCCGGCATTCCCCCCGGGCCGTTCGTGGGTTATGATAGACCCATGGAGACACCATCGGTCCATGCCTACCTCGATTACCGGAGCTACCTGAAGGACCTGTTCGCCTACAAGAAGGAGCAGGACCCGGCCTATTCCTACCGCTGCTTCTCCATGAGGGCCGGATTCGCCTCGCCCAATTTTCTCAAGCTCGTCATGGACGGCAAGAGGAACCTCACCAATGAGAGCATCGCCAAGATCGCCAAGGGGTTCGGCCTGAAGAGGCAGGACAGGGAGTATTTCGAGAGCCTCGTGTACATGAACCAGGCGGGCTCCCACGAGGAGAGGAACCACTACTACTGCAAGATGATGTCGCTCAAGGCCAACACGCCGGTCAGGCGCCTCGAGAAGGCCTGCTACGAGTATTTCTCCACGTGGTTCTACCCGGCGGTCCGCGAGATCGTCACCTTCGGCGGGAGGGACCTCTCCGCCAAGGAGATGGCCGCCCTGCTTAACCCGCCCATCTCCGTGAAGGAGGCCGAGAAGGCACTGAAGGTGCTGCTCGATCTCGGGCTCATCCGGAAGGACGCCGACGGCAGGTGGGAGCAGTGCGACAGGGCGCTGAGCACCGGGGCCCAGACCCAGATGCTCAACGTGGCCAACTTCCACCGGGAGATGATCAGGCTGGCCGGCGAGTCCATCGAACGGTACGCTGCCCCGGATCGGGACATCAGCTCACTGACGCTGAGCATCCCCCACGAAAAGCTGGCCCAGATCATCAAGCGCATCGTCGCGTTCAGGAGAGATCTCCTCGACTTCGCCTGCGAGGACGACAGGACGGACCAGGTCGTCCAGGTGAACTTCCAGCTGTTCCCCCTGACAAGACCATACAAGAAGGAGAACGGACAATGAACATGCGTGCTCACCGTGGAATGAAGGAGACGATTCAGATCGCGGGGCTTGTGCTCATGGCGCTCCTCATGGGGTGCGCTGGCGGGACCGAGGTGGGCAACCCGACCTCCACGGGCGTCATCGCCTTTGACAGCAGCGAGGCCCTCGAGTCCTATCTCAAGGACCAGTTCGCATCCTCGGTGGTGCCCAGGGATATCGCAGACGCTGCGGCCATGGAGGGCGGCATCCAGGGCGGTTCCTACTCGACCACCAACCTCCAGGAATCATCCGTGGACGAATCCGACACCATGAAGAACGACGACCGCTATATCTACATCGCCCGCTCAGGGGAGGTGGCGGTGGTGGAGGCCGTGCCGGCAGGAAGCGCACGCGTGGTGAGCAGGATCCCGGTCACCGGCACTGCGGAGTCGCTGTACCTTTCGGGCAACCTGCTCATCGTCTTCACGGTTCCCCAGGGATCGGCCTGGTCCGAACAGCCGATCGGGCGCATCACCATCGGCATGCCCTACTGGATCTCGGACACGGCAAGGACCTGCGTGCTCATCTACGACGTGTCCGAC
>JALOOZ010000123.1 GCA_025454155.1 Thermodesulfobacteriota bacterium | reverse complement strand
GGCCGGCATCGTCAGCGCCATAGGCCGGAATCATGTCGGCATCTCCGACTACGAGGACTTCATCCAGACCGATGCCGCCATCAATCCCGGGAACTCCGGGGGGCCGCTCATTGATCTCGAGGGAAGGGTGATCGGCATCAACACGGCCATCTACAGCCAGAGCGGGGGTTACATGGGCATCGGCTTCGCCATACCGGTCAACATGGCCAGGGACATCTACACCCAGCTGGTCAGGCAGGGGAACGTGACCCGGGGGTATCTCGGCATCATGATCCAGGACCTGACCCCGGAGATCGCCAAGTCCTTCGGTCTGAAAGACACGAAGGGAGTGCTCGTTTCCGATGTCATGCCCGGCACCCCTGCCGAAAAGGCCGGGCTCATGCAGGGAGATGTCATCATCAGGTTCAACGGAGACCAGGTGGACACGGTGGCGCCATTTCGCAACAAGGTTGCGCTCATGGCCCCGGGATCGAAGGCGGACCTCACCGTGATCCGGGACGGCAGGCAGCAGAACCTGACCGTGAGGATTGAAAAGATGGCTGCATCGCCGCAGGCATCTGCTCCCAGACCGGACAAGCTCGATACCCTGGGCCTGAGTGTCGTGACCCTGACCCGGGATCAGGCGGACAAGTACGGCTACAAGGGGGAGAAAGGGGTCCTGGTGACCGCTGTCGAACCGGGGTCTGCTGCCTCCAGGGCAGGAATAGGACCCGGCATGCTGATACGGGAGGTGAACCGCAAACAGGTCGATGATATCAGCGAGTTCAGGAAGGCCTTGAATGGAAAGGGGACGATACTGCTGCTGGTCAGTGACAGGGGCGGGTCCCGCTACGTGACGCTCGAAAAGGATTAGCCGAATATAGGGTCGGAACTCATCGACAGGACTCCTATCCTTCGTGGTGATGCCGGTCAGGACCGTACAACCCTCCGGTCCTGGCCGGCGAAGCCCACCCTACTGCTGCTCGTCACCCCCGGGGAATGCTGCCGGAGGGGGGCTTTCCCCGGCCTGTGTTCCCGGTTCCTGTTCCTGCCCTCCGGCGGGGGCCTGCTTTCCATACCTCTCGGCAGACTCTGCATCAGCCGGTTGATCGGCTGGATCTTGTTCCGGCGGCTGTTCGATGCCTGCGGTGGTGGCTTCGGCGGCCTGGTCCCCACCTACGGCATCCGGGCCCGGTTCGTCGGGCGTGGTCATGACCTCTTCGAACTCGGGTATCACGATGCCCCGGGCCACCATGATCCGGTAGATCCTGCCAGAGCGGTACCTGACGTATTTGGATGTGCCGCGCGGGCTGTACCTGATCGGGTTCGGCAACACCGTTGCCAGTCGCGCGGCCTCTTCGGGACCCAGGCCGGATGCGCTCCTGCCGTAGTAGTGCCTGGCCGCCGCCTCGATGCCGAAGATGCCGTCTCCCCACTCGGCATAGTTGAGGTAGAGCTCCACGATGCGCCTCTTGGTGAGGGCCTTCTCCATGCGCCAGGTGAGGATAGCCTCCCTGATCTTGCGGACGGGGCTCTTGGACGGGGAGAGGTAGAGGTTCTTGGCGAGCTGCTGGCTGATGGTGGAGCCGCCGGCCTTGAACTTCTTCTCCCGGAGGTCCTTCTGGAAGGCCTGTTCCATGGCATCGAAATCGAACCCCTCGTGCCCCCAGAACTTGTCGTCTTCGGCGATGATGACCGCCTTGATGAGATAGGGGGAGATCCGCTTCAGAGGAACCCAGTGATGCGAGATCTTCTTGTTTCTTCCCTCGCGCGACCATTGTCTCTCACGGTATTCCATGAACGCGCTCTTTTCCGGGTGGTCCTTTCTGAGTGCGGACACATCCGGGTACACGAAATAGATAAGGACGCTGGCCGTGGCGAAGAGTATGACCGCGAGGAGGGCAGAAAGGAGTGTCCTGGCCATGGGACCGTTCAATATACCACGGCAGCCAGGTATCCCACCACCGACGAATTGTCTCCCGTGATATGGCCCGAGTGTGCATAGCGAAGGACCTTGGCGCTGGTGCGCCCGAGCTTCCTGCCGTAGAGGAGAGCCGTCAGGATGGGCCCGCCGCCGCAAGCCTCGCTGTATGCCCCTTCGAGGTCGGCGCTCAGCCCTTCAATATCAAGGGCCTCGATATGCCCTGCAACTTTCGTGTCCATCTTCTCGGCTGTAATGGAGGAGTGAAAGTGGGAGAGGTCGGAGCTCGCCACGATGAGGGTGTTTCCAGGGTCCTTGATATGGAGGTGGAGGGCCTCAGCCAGACTCTCGCACAAAGGGAGATCCTGCCTGCCCATGATGAGCGGGCAGAGCTTGAAGGGTTTGAGCACGGTCTGGAGGAAGGGCAGCTGTATCTCGAGGGCGTGCTCGGAGCTGTGGGGCTTGGCGTCGTCCTGTATGTCCGGCGATTCGAGAAGCCTGGAGCACAGATCTTCATCCACCTCGATGGCGCCCAGAGGGGTCTCGTATGAGCCCTTTGCCCATATGGACACGAAGGGGAAATAGGCCCGGTGAGAGGGACTGATGACTGCAACGGACGAGTAATCGCGGCCCGAGACGGCCTTGTACGCATAAGCGGCCACCGGCCCCGAGTACAGGTACCCCGCATGGGGCGTGACGACGGCAAGGGGTTTTGCGGGGATTTCCGGTATGGCTGCAGCCTCAAGGTATCGAAGGATGTCCCTCTTCAGGGTGTCCGGGTTGCCCGGGTACCAGCTTCCCGCAATGACGGGTCTTCGGACAGGACCTGACATGGTGTGCCTCCTTCGTCGGGCGCCCTCGGGAACCTGCCGGCGCCTTCACTGAAGAATTAAGGGAACAGCGGTACGGAGTCAAGACCGCAGGCCTCGTCCAGGCCGAACATGAGGTTCATGCACTGGAGGGCCTGTCCGGAGGCGCCCTTGGTGAGGTTGTCGATGACGCTGACCAGGGTGGCCCTGCGGGAGGACCTGTTCTTGACGACGGTCATCAGGCACCGGTTGGTTCCCCGCACGTCCTTGGTGGCGGGCAGGCCGTCGATGACCCGGACGAACGGGGATTTCCCGTAGAAGTCCTTCAGGCACCCCTTCAGTACGTCCTCGTCCGCGGCGGCGGTCACGTAGATGGTGGAGAGCATCCCCCTGCTGATGGGGATCAGGTGCGGTGTGAACTCGATGGCGATGTCGGTCCCTGCGGCCCTGCTCAACTCCTGTTCGATTTCCGGAATGTGACGGTGGGAACGGCCGACCTTGTAGGCGGAGAATGACTCTCCGCTCTCGCAGATGTGGGTCTTCAGGCTCAGGCCCCTGCCTGCGCCGGAGACGCCGCTCTTGCTGTCCACGATGATGTCGGTCTTTTCGATGAGACCTGCCTTCAGGAGAGGAATGAGCGGGAGCAGGACGCTGGTGGGATAGCAGCCGGGGTTTGCCACGAGGCGGGCATTCCTGATCTCGTCGCGGTACACCTCGGCCAGGCCGTAGACAGCCTCCGGCAGAAGCTCGGGACTGGTGTGCTCCTGGTACCACTCCCGGTACACCGCAAGGTCGCGGATCCGAAAGTCGGCGCTGAGGTCCACCACCTTCACCGCGTCGATGATCCGGGCGATGAACTCCATGCTCGCTCCGTGGGGGAGGCAGCTGAACACCACATCGCAGCGCCGGCGGATGGCAGCCGCATCGAAGTCCTCCAGGACGATGTCCACCGAGCCCTTCAGGAACTCGAGGACCTCTGAGATGTGCTTGCCGTTGTACTGGCGGGAGGAACAGAAGGTGATCCCGGCCCCGGGGTGCTGGTGCAGGAGCCTGACAAGCTCTGCACCGGTATACCCCGTGGCCCCCAGGATACCTACGGAGATGGTCAACGAAGGGTTACCTCTTGGAGAACTGAGGACGCTTGCGGGCCTTGTGGAGGCCGTATTTCTTGCGCTCCACCATCCGGGGATCCCTGGTGAGGAACCCGGCGGCCTTCAGCTTGGACCTGAACCTCTCGACGTTGAAGGATGCGAGCGCCCGGGAGATGCCGTGGCGCAGGGCACCTGCCTGGCCGGCTATGCCGCCGCCCGATACCGTGGCATAGATATCGAACTGTCCCTTGGTATCGGTGATCTCAAAGGGCTTCTTTGCCGAAATCTCCAGGGTTTCCCTGCCGAAATACACGTCTATGGGCCTTCCGTTGATGGTCATTTCACCCTTGCCCGGTGACAGCCAGACCCTGGCGGTGGCGTTCTTCCTGCGTCCGGTGGCGTAAGTCTTCTCTGCCATTGTCATTTCCTCTTACAAAGTGATAGCCTGAGGCTTCTGAGCCTCGTGCGGATGTTTCTCGCCTGCGTAGACCTTGAGCTTCTTGAACATGGCCCTGCCGAGGCTGTTCTTGGGGAGCATGCCCTTGACAGCGCGCTTGATCACCTCTTCGGGCTTCTTCTTGAGGACCTCGCGGACGGTTGCGCTCTTGATGCCGCCCATGTACCCGCTGTGATGGAAATATGTCTTCTGTTCGACCTTGTTGCCGGTTAGCATCACCTTGTCGGCATTGATGACCACCACGAAATCACCCACATCGGCGTGAGGGGTGAATTCCGGCTTGGTCTTTCCCCGCAGGATGGAGGCGGCCTTGACGGCGAGCTTGCCGAGCACCATGTCCCTGGCGTCGATCAGCACCCACTGCCTGTCCACCTCGCCCTTCTTCGCTTGAAATGTACCCATTGCGCACTACTCCTTAGCTCGTCAAATAGGGGACGGATATAACTGAAGACTTGCGCGTTGTCAAGTGCCGATCGGTAAAGGTGCCGCACGGGAACATTACAGGAAGCGCCCTGCAAGGGAATACAGCAGCATGCCCACGACCACGGTGCCTCCCAGCGACCGGGACCACCAGGCAAAGGCCAGCGTGGGCAGGGCCACGAGAAACTCGGGCCGTGCCAGGGAAAGCTGTCCGCCGGCAGGGTCCAGGAGGATCGAGGGAACCACCAGGGCGCTCAGGATGCTCGCGGGCACGAACCTGAGCCAACGGACGAACAGGGGGGAGATCTCCCTGCCCGAGAGCCAAAGGAGGGGAAGCAACCGGGGGACGAAGGTCACCAGGCCCATGCCGAGGATGCACAGGAGATAGAGCTCAGGCGTCATGGCCTTCTTCCCTTCCCTTCAGGAACCTGGGGAACCGGTCCTCTAAGACGACCCCGAGTGTCGCTGTGATGACCGTGGCGAGGATGAAGTTCCAGGTGCCGGGAAGGAGCTTGAAAATAATCACCGAGAGGGCTCCCGATACCAGCGCGAAGAAGCCGATCAGGGCGCTGCTTGACTGGAGGACCAGGAGGGACAGGAACATGGCGGTGAGCGCATAGTCGATCCCGAAAGCGCCCTGGGGGATGACATGGCCCAGCATGCCGCCGGCCACGGAGCTGACGACCCATGCAAGATGGGAGGTGTGATTCACGACCAGCGCCTTTTTCTCGTCCCAGCCTCCCCGTGCGAAACGCGTCAGGTTCACGGCAAAGGTCTCGTCAGTGATCTCGGCCGAAAACAGGCTCAGCAGGCCTTTGGGAACGCCTTTGAGGTGGAGCGCCAGGGTGGAGCTCATGAGCAGGTGCCTCAGGTTGACGAAGAACGTGGTGATGATGATGGGCAGAATCCCGGCTCCCGAACCGATCATGGAGACCGCTATGAACTGGGAACTCCCGGCAAAGACGATGATCGACATGAGCGCGGTCTGGCCGACGCTCAGCCCGGTCTGTCCGGCCAGGACCCCGAAGGGCAGGCCAATGGCGGCATACCCCAACCAGATGGGCAGGGCGGCGCTCAGTCCTTGGAGGAGGGAACCCCTGGTAATCACGGATATACCGTCACGACAAGGAAACAGTTATGTCTCGTCCTTGTCGCCGGAGACACTGCCGCCGCCACCTGATGAACATGACCGGGAGGGCCGGTCCCCGGCCCCTGCATCCGGATTCATTCACGTGGAAACGCCGAAGCGCGGGAGCACCCACCGGTTGACCACGAACCACACGACAATGAGCAAGACAAAGACAGTCCAGGAATCCATGAGGCCCCTTTTGAACGTTTCTTTCCCTTGTAGGTCATTCAGGGATGAATTTCAAGACATCTCACGGCATGGCCCCCCTTGTCGGATAGGCTTGACAAGCGGGGTCCTTTTCAGCTCATAACAGGGTATGGGTATCGATGCGATCATCGTGGCCGGTGACGGGAGGGCAGCCCGGCGCATATTCAAGAAGAACAAGGCCCTGCTCGATGTGGGAGGCAGACCCATCATCAGGCATATCGTCGAGACGCTGAAGGCCTGCAGATCCATCGACAACATCATCGTGGTGGGGCCGAAGGAGGCCTTCGAGGAGGTCATCGGCGATACCGGCGTCCACATCGTACCCCAGAAGAGGAGCCTTGCGGAAAACGGGTGGGAGGGGTTCCTCCAGTCGCTCCCCGAATACCGGGAGACCACGGAAATCACCGGATCCCTCATAGAGAAGTACTTCCAGAAACATGTCCTGTTCCTCTCCGGCGACATCCCCCTGATAAGCGTGGAGGAGATCGAGGAGTTCATAGCGCGCTGCGACATGGACCGCTACGATTACGTCGCGGGCATCACTTCCGAAGAGATCCTGAAGCTCTTCGGTCCCCGCAGGGGAAGGCCCGGCATCAAGATGGCCACCTTCCACACCCGGGAAGGCAACTTCAGGCAGAACAACCTCCACATGGCCAGGCCCTTTGTACTGCTGAACAGCATCGACCTGTTGCTGAAGGTGTACGAGTGCCGCTACCAGAAGGAGATCCTCAATATCTTCCGCGCCATCCTCGAGATCGTCAGGCTCGGCCCAGGCAAGATCGGGACGACCCTGGTCCTGTACCTGCTCCTGCAGATATCCGCAGGCCTCACCGCCCTGGGGCTCGAGGGGCTGTCACGGATCGTGCGCCACTTCGTTTCCCGGCACAAGCTGGAGCAGCTCATATCGGACCTGCTGTCGGTGCGGTTCAAGCTCGAGGAGACAACGGTGGGCGGCGCCGCACTGGATGTCGACAACGAGAAGGACTTCATGGTGCTCTCGGTCATGTACCGCGACTGGGGGAACCAGATCAGCCAGAGGATTCACTACTTGTCGAGATAATCCTCGAAGCCCGGGGTACCCGACTGCGCTGCCGGTGTCCTGGATGAGCCGTTTCCGGGCGGCCGTGATGAACGCTTGTCTTCAAGGTAATCCTCGAACCCGGGGGTATGCTCGGGAGACGTGGGATTGGGGCCCCTGGCAGGGG
>JALOOZ010000122.1 GCA_025454155.1 Thermodesulfobacteriota bacterium | reverse complement strand
CCCGGAGGACAGGCTTCCATCGATCATGCGTACCCTGGAGGAGAATCCCGCATGCCGCATGAGGAATTCGCCGTCCGAGGAATCAGGACGGACGCCGCGGTTTGACAGGGCATAGGTTATCCGCTCGGCGAGCATCTCGGAACTCGAGAAGATGAAGACGTCGTTGCTGCCTTTAACCAGAGAGACGACCCGATCGAACACAGCCTCGGATCCCCTGCCCTGCAGGGGGAGTTCCGGCTGGTGAAATGAAGGGCTGCCACCGGGGGAGGCCTCCGTGGTGGAAATCCGGCGGGCCATTCCGTCCAGACGCTCCAGGAGGGCGGCCTTGCCGATGACCGTCTCCTCGGGGGGAACTGCTGCACGGCCGAGTGCCTTGGAGCGCTCATAACCGTGTGCATACGCCTTGAATCCATCCTCCCAGAGGTCTCCGGCATCCGCGGCCCCCGGGGCCATGACGACGGAGCCGGCCGGGAGATAGTCAAGGAGGGTGCAGTTCTTGTCGTAGAAGAGTGCCAGGAATGACTCGATGCCCGGCGAGTGGATGCCCTGCTCCATGTCCTCGACGAGAAACCGGACCCTGTCCTCCCCGAGCCTCCTCAGGAGCGGCCTGGCGTTCCTGATGTGCCGGGGGTCCAGGAGGATCTCGCCGGCCGGCAGGACGAGTATCGAGGGCAGTCCTTTCCGGGTACGTTGTGACCGCACGTCAAAGGTCTTGATCCCCGTGACCTCATCGCCGAACAGGTCGAGGCGGATCGGGCTCGTCATGCCCGGCGAAAAGATGTCCATGACCGACCCGCGGATGCTGAACTGACCGACATCGTCGACAAGGGCCTCCCTCGTGTATCCCATCCGGACAAGCCTTGAGGCGAGTTCTTCCCGGTCGATTATTCTGCCCGCACCGATGCTGATGCTGCACTCAAGAAGGTCCGGCCTCGGCATGGTGTAGGCCAGGACGGCCTGCATGGGCGCCACGACAACGGACGGCGGATTTTCGGCCAGGGAGTTCATGGTGGCGATCCTGCGCGCCATGATCTCCCTGGACGGGCTGTCATCCTGGTATGGCCTCACGTCATGGGGTGGGAACAGCCGCACCTGATCCTGTCCGAGGAAGCACAGGAGGTCGTCTTCGGCCCTCTCCATCGCCTCCGGGCTTTCGACGATCCACAGGACGGGTCTGCGGTCGCGCCGGAGAACGCATGCCGCCGTCAGGGCCTGCAGCGACGGAGGAAGGAAACCGACGGACGCAACAGAGCCGAGGACATTGATCAGCCTATCGTCCATGGTCCCTCCCCCCCATGACCAGTGAGTAGGCGCCTGCCGCGGGCCCCTCGGAGGCCACCGCAACGACACCGCCATCAGAGGCAAGGACGGGCCAGAAAGGCCTCAGGCAGCCCGGGACCCTCATGGCAGAGAGGGTATCCGATACCCTCCTGCCCTCCATCCTGTCTCCGGGGAGCCAGGACCTCAGGACGAGCCGGCCGGAGTATCCCACGGGCAGGGTGATATGGACATTCTGCCGGATACCGGGGATGGAAACGTCCCCTGCCCGGTCGATGGCCAGCACGTAGTGCGGCCTCTTGCCCATGCTATGGAACACGAGCAGATTGCCGTCCCGGCAGACCCTGACCTTTCTCCGGACGGCATGTGCCGCAGCGTCTCCACCGACCACCCGCATGACCCGGTCAACCTGTTCTGCATCCATGCCCCGCTGCTCACCGGTCATGGATGCTATGGTTCCGATGAGGAATCTCCTGAGCACCGCCTCGGCCGCGCAACCGAGTTCATGGAGGCCGAAGGCCCTTATGATGGACCAGTCAAAGACCATGGCATCGTGGCCCAGGTCGTCAGCCAGCCTTTCCAGGACATCTCCCTCCTGGCGGGCTATGACGGCCAGAGAGGCCACGGCATGGGCAGCCCGGGGATTGACCTGTCTCATCACCGGCATGATGCAGCGGCGGATGAGGTTGCGGGCATGCCGGGTATGGTCGTTCGAGGCGTCATGCACGAAATCCAGCCCGTGGCGTGCCGCATAATCCGCCACCTGCGCCCTGGTCATGCCGAGCATGGGCCTGATGATGCCGTCATGCCGGCGGTAATCCATGCCGGAAAGCCCCCTGATGCCGGTGCCTCTGATAACACGATAGATGATGGTCTCGGCCTGGTCGTCCAGGGTGTGGCCCGTCGCCGCGCTGGCATATCCGCCGAGCTCCCTGAACTCCCTGACGGCATGGTATCTCCTCTCCCTGGCCTCTTCCTCCACGTTTGCCGCGAGAGGCTCCATGCACAGCCGTGCGAGGTGGAACGGGAGAGAGAGGCGGCGGCACCGTTCCTCTACGAAGCGGGCGTCTTCCTCTGATTCCCTTCCCCGCAGCCCGTGATCCACGTGCATGACCCCGAGACTCAGACCGAGAACCTGTCCGGCCCGGCGCGCAAGATCCAGAAGCACCATGGAATCCATGCCGCCGGAGACGCACACGAGGACAGGCTCCCCCCCGGCCACGCGGCATGGACCGGTCAGTGCGGAGAGGAAAGTATCCAGGAGGTCTTGACCTTGCATCGTGTCATCATTTAATACCGAAGGATGTCAGGGTCAAGGTTTACCTCACCGGGTTTTTCCCTTGATCCTTGACTCGGGCCCCCAGCCGTATATCATGGCCCCAGGAGAGACAAACCCATGAAGGCTCTGTATGCCTCTGACCTGCACGGAAGGGTCAACCTCTACGAGGAGATGATCTCATTGGCTGATCGCAGCAATGCCGGATGCATCATCCTGGGCGGCGACCTCTTTCCCACCCTCATCCCCAACCCCCTGGCGCTGATCAACGGCAGTGCGGACTTCCAGGACGACCTGGGAGGGCAGCTCCGTTTCCTGGAGGACTATCTCGTCCCCGCATTGAGTGCCTTCCTCTCATCGCATGCCGGTGTCCGCCTCGTGTACATACCGGGCAACCACGACTGGATCCCCGCGCTGAAGAGGTTCAAAGAAATGCTCCCGGTTGCGCTGAACATCCATGCGAGCACCGTCGACCTCGATGGGATCGTCCTGTTCGGCTATGCATGCGTGACCGACTCCACCTTCTGGGTCAAGGACTATTCCCGGCGTGACCGGAAGGGGGATTCCTACGTGCCCAGCAGGTACGCCCTCGTGAGCGATACCCACATGCTTCGCGAAAGCCCCGGTGGGGAGTATGCGCTGAGGGAGAGGAGCATCGAGGAGGAGCTCGCAGATATCGCCATCGACGACCCGGGTCGGTGCATCTGCGTGTTCCACTGCCCTCCCTATGACACCGGCCTGGACACGCTGCACAACGGCAGGCCCATAGGGTCACGGTCCATACGGACGTTCATCGAGGAGAAGCAGCCGCTCCTGAGCCTGCATGGGCATATCCACGAGGCACCTTACATGTCGGGTTCCTTCCAGACGCGCATGGGGAAAACCCTTGCTGCGAACCCCGGCTACGGACCCAAGGCGCTGCATGCCCTGCTGTTCGACACCGATGATCCCGCCGGCACCATGACACACTCCCTTTTCGGGGCGCACATGCCGGAAGGCGGACTGTGCGGCCGCATGCCCGAACGCCGCATGCGCAAGGTCAAGGCATTCTTCATGGAGAAGGTGCTCAACGGCAGGTAGGGTATCCTGGGTCGTGCCGTCTAGGTATGGCCCTTCCATATGTTCATCCCGGGATCATTGTTGCATGTCCTGCAGAAGGCCATGGTATCACCGTGCCCGCACCCGTAGTTCCAGATGTCAAGAACCCTGCATTCCCTGCAGAGGGCCTTCCTGCAGCCGTTGCAGACGACAACGGCCTCGTTGACAGTGCACACCTCGCAGATCTTGTTTTCAATAATGGTTATCATAGACAGGTGTCAGACGCTGATGAATACGTACACTGTCACCGGCAGGATTTCCAGGATAAAATGTGCATGCAAGGGAATGGCTGAGCATTCACAGGAAGCGGAACTTCTTTACAGCGCTGGATACGACGAAGATCCTGATATTGTTGCTGTTCGAATCTATGGGGATCAGAAAGAACCCCAGCCGCTGCGGGTCGTATCCCACGGTGGATCCCTGTATCACTTCTCCATCCGAAAAGGTGACCTCTACCCTGCGGCCCTGTACGAGATCATCCTTGGCGAAATTCTTCCGCTCACGATAGTTCCTGTTTCCCTCGAAGGTTTTCACAAAGAACAGCGCCTTCAGGTCCTTCATCTCCAGGAGAACCGACTGCTTTTGCGCACCACCGGTCTCCTCGTAGAAATGGAAACTGTTCCGGGTAGGATTGAAGTCGTTGGCGTAGCCTTTCCCGATTCTTCCGTCCTTGAGATGAACGACAACTCTTACCGGCTCCATGTGAACCTCTCACCAGTGGTTTATCATCCGCTTGCAGTCCGGGAAAGCCCCGAGCTCTCGTTGTTCATTCCCAGCATCCTGACGAAGGTGTCCACCAGGCTCGTGTCGAAATCGGAGCGGGCTTCTCTCCTGATGATCTCAATGGCATCAAGGGGTTTCATGGGTGACTTGTATGACCTGGTGGAGATCAGGGCATCGAAGATGTCCGCAATGGCGCAGATCCGGGCGCAGGGGTGGATGTCGCTCATGCCGAAGGGGTAACCCGACCCGTCGGGGCGTTCGTGGTGCTGCATGGAGATGTACGCGGCCTCGTCGGTGAGATGGCCGGTCTCCATGAGGATGGCATAGCCCCACTGGGGATGTCTCTTCATGACGGTCCATTCCTCCTGACTGAGCTTCCCCTGCTTCCTGAGTATGGTCAGGGGAACCATGCATTTCCCCACGTCGTGGAGAAAATACCCGTAGCACTGGTGCTCGAGGCTCTCCATGCCCACCGAGGCGTCGTGCTCGAAGAAGTGTATTGCCAGAGCGGTGGCGTAGATTCCCACGTTGATGCTGTGCGTGTACGTGTTGAAGTCATGCTCGGTTATGGAAAAGAGATCCTTCAGCAGCACCTTGTTCTTCATGATGTTCTTGAACATGGGCTTGAGCGTGTTCTTGATCTCCTCTATGCGCTCCGAATTCGGATCGTGCATGGCCTTCCTGAGGGCATGGATGGATGATACGTAGAAGGCCGCCTCCTTGACCCGCGGGGGTATGGTGGGGTCGGTGAGGATCAGCTCCGAGTGGGTGTGGACGTACTCTTCGAAGGCATTGGCGTCTGTCACCCTGATATAGACCTTGTTGATGCCGAATCTGTTGAGCTCGACGAGCTGTTCCTTGGTGAATATGCCCCCCCTGCCGAGGAAAGGAACAAACCTTTCATCGTGCTTGATGAAGAGGTCCACCACCGACTTCTCGTTCAGCTGTATGACATCGATCGGCACCGGCCGGAAAGACTCCATGGAGTCCTTTTCGGCATCTCGCTGTAATATTATGAATGCTCGTGGAATCGCTGGTTTTCCGTTCAGCCAGGCCGGAGGATGCCGTCTTCCGTGATGAGGGCGGTGATGAGCCTGTGCGGCACCACATCGAAGGCCGGGTTGAAGACATCGACCTGCGGGGCCGACCGGCTGCCCTGGAAGGTGAGGACCTCCTCGGGGGAGCGCTCCTCGATGGGGATCTCTTCGCCGGTGGAGATGTCGGGGTCAAAGGTCGATCGCGGCGCAACGATGAAGAAGGGCACCCCGTGCGCATGGGCCAGGACCGCCAGCGAATAGCTCCCCACCTTGTTGGCCGCATCCAGGTTGCACGCTATCCGGTCCGCGCCCACGATCACCGCGTCGATGCGGCCCAGCTTCATGAGCCAGCCTGCCATGCTGTCGGTGATGAGGGTGCAGGGAATGCCGTCCGCGTTCAGCTCATATGCGGTGATCCGGGCGCCCTGGAGCAGGGGGCGGGTCTCGTCCATGTAGGCCCGGGATAGCTTTCCCTGTTCGTGAAGCCTCCTGATGACCCCCACGGCGGTACCCATGCCTCCTGTGGCAAGGGAGCCCGCATTGCAATGGGTAAGGATGGAATAGGTACGGCCGGGGTCGAAGAGGCCGGCGCCGAGAGTCGCCATGGATTCGTTGGCGCGGACCTCCTCGGCCCAGATGGCATCGGCCTCTTCCCTGAGCCTCTCCTGCAGGTTGCCTTCTCCGGCAAAACGGGCCGCAGCGAGGCACCGCCTGACCGCCCAGGACAGGTTCACCGCCGTGGGGCGTGCAAGGGTGAGGATGCGGGCTGCGGCTTCCACCTGTGCTATACCCATGGGGGCAGCAAGGACAAGCCCATAGGCAGCGGCGATGCCGATGGCGGGCGCACCCCTGACCGCCAGTGTCCTGATGGCGCGGGCCACCTCTTCGGCCGAGGTGCAGGGCAGCCACTTTTCTTCAAGGGGCAGCAACCTCTGGTCGAGAATGAACAGGGTCCTGTCGTGATAGGAGAACGGTCTGATCATGGATTCAGCAGCTCCCTGATCAGGTCACCCGCCACCTTGGGATTGGCCTTTCCCCCGCTCTCCTTCATGACCTCGCCTACGAAAAACCCGAGGAGCTGGGTCTTGCCTGCACGATACTGTGCCGCCTGCTTCTGGTTGGACTCGATTATCTTGCGTATCAGGACCTTCAGCTCATGTTCATCGCTCACCTGCTCCAGACCCAGCTCACGGATGATCTCCCGTGCGTCCCTGCCAGTGGATGCCATGCGGGAAAGGACCTCCTTTGCCTGGAGCCCCGAGACGCTTCCCGCCTTCACCAGGTCGATGAGGCCGGTGAGCATGGCAGGCGTTATCAACAGCCCCTCGATGCCGGCGTCCTGCTCGTTCATCACCCGCATGAGCTCGGTCATGATCCAGTTGCTGATATCCTTGGGTGAGCCGGCGAGGGAGACGCATTGTTCGAAATAATCGGCCAGGGCCAGGGTCTGGGTGAGCTGGCCGGCATCATAGGCGGGGAGGCCGTACTGATCCACGAACCGCCTGCGGCGTGCCGCAGGGAGTTCGGTCATGGCCTTGCCGATGCCGTCCACCCACGCAGCATCGATGACCACGGGGACCAGGTCGGGATCCGGGAAGTAGCGGTAGTCGTGGCTTTCCTCCTTGGATCGCATGGCACGGGTCCTGCCGGAAGAGGCGTCCCACAGGAGGGTCTCCTGAGCGATATGCGCTGGACATTGCGGAAAGAGTTCATGTTCTTGAGCTCGGTGCGGGTGCCCATGGATCCCGATCCCCTGGTCCTCACCGAGACATTGGCGTCACACCGGAAGGACCCCTCCTCCATATTCCCGTCCGAGACGCCGAGGTACATGAGCACGAGGCGGAGTTCCTTGAGGTAGGTCACGGCCTCTTCGCTCGTGGTGATATCGGGTTCGGTCACGATCTCCAGCAGCGGCACTCCCGCCCTGTTGAAGTCGATGTAGGACCGCGGCCGGGAGTCATCGTGGATGTTCTTTCCCGCGTCCTCCTCCATGTGGATGCGGCGGATACCGATCCTTTTCATCACGCCCTTCACCTCGATGTCCAGGTGGCCCCCGGCACAGAGGGGATTGTCATACTGGGTGATCTGGTAACCCTTGGGAAGATCGGGATAGAAATAGTTTTTCCTGGCGAAGACATTTCTCTCCTGGATGACACAGCCCAATGCCAGGCCGAGCCTGATGCCGAAATCCACGGCCTTCCGGTTCAGGACAGGAAGGACGCCGGGCAGACCCAGGCATATGGGGCAGGTGTTGGTGTTGGGCGCAAGGCCGAAGGAGGTGGAGCAGCCGCAGAAGATCTTCGAAACGGTCAGGAGCTGGGCATGCACCTCCAGGCCGATGACTGCCTCGAAGACGCTCACGGCCTTACCTCATGGAACCTGGTGCGGTCCTGGAAGGTCATGGCAGCGCCCAGGATCGTCTCGTCCCCGAAAGGGGGACCCAGGAGCTGGAGTCCCACGGGCATGCCGTTGTCTCCGAAACCGCAGGGAACGCTCAATGCAGGGATGCCGGCCAGGTTGGCGGGGATGGTGTAGATGTCGAGCAGGTATATGCTCAAGGGATCGTCCACCATGTCGCCCAGACCGAAGGCTGTCACCGGTACCGTGGGACCGGCGATCATGTCGCACCGGTCGAAGGCCCTTCGAAAATCCCCGGCGATGAGAGTCCTGACCTGGGAGGCCTTCCGGTAGTAGGCTTCATAATAGCCGGCGGACAGGGCATAGGTGCCCAGCATGATACGCCGCTTCACCTCGTCGCCGAAGCCCTTCGATCGCGTCTTGCAGTACATCTCGAAGAGGTCCTCCTCGTCGGAGTCCCTCACGCCGAACCTCACGCCGTCATAGCGGGCGAGGTTCGAACTGGCCTCTGCGGGGGCGATGATATAGTACGCCGCCACGCCGTAGCGGAGGTGGGGAAGCTCGATGGGGACGATGATTGCACCGAGATCGGCAAAAACCGTGATGGCGAAGCGCACCGCGCGCTCCACTTCACGCGACAGACCCTGGGGGAAAAAGATTTCAGGGACGCCGATCCGGAGCCCATGCAGGTCCAGTCCATCCAGGGAGGTTGGGGAATACTGCCTTGGAATGCTTGTGGAATCCCTGGGGTCATGGCCTCGGATGGCATCGAAGAGGACCGCCACGTCCCGGGCGTTGCGGCCCATGGGGCCGATCTGGTCGAGGGAGGAGGCAAAGGCCACCAGACCGTACCGCGAGACCGTGCCGTATGTGGGCTTGAGGCCGGTGATGCCGCAGAAGCTCGCCGGCTGGCGCACCGATCCGCCGGTATCGGAGCCAAGGGCACCGTCGCACAGCCCTGCGGCCACGGCGGCGGCGGAGCCTCCGCTGGAACCGCCCGGGGTTTTCGTCATATCCCAGGGGTTCTTCGTGGGCCCGAAGGAGCTTGTCGCTGTTGTGGAGCCCATGGCGAACTCGTCCAGGTTGGTCTTGCCGAGGACAACGGCACCGCAATTTCTCAGCAGTTCCACGACATGAGCATCGTAGGGGGGAACGAAGTTTTTCAAGAGGTTCGAGGCGCAGGTGGTGTGCAGGCCCTTGGTGCAGATGTTGTCCTTGACGGCAATGGGTATGCCGAGCAGGAGGTCCTCCTGCCCCCTCTCGATACGGCTCGCTGCGGCAGCGGCGTCGCGCAGCGCGCCCTGTTCATCAACCGCAACGAAGGCATTGAGCTCGCTCGCCCGGATGCGGGCGAGGACGGATTCCACGTGGGCTGGTGGCGATAAATCCTCCTTCCGGTATCTTCTTGCCGTGTCCAGCATGGTTCAATCCTCTTCGATCACCCTGGGGACTTCAAAGGCATTGCCGTGAACGACGGGTGCATTCCCCAGGGCATCAGCGATACCCTGGGAAGGAACCCCCAGATCGGGCCTCAATGCATTCGTGACGGGATGGACGTGGACAGTGGGTTCGATGCCTGCGGTATCGACCTCTCCGAGCATGTCCATGTAGGTGAGGATGGAGTCCAGCTCCTTGAGAAATCTGGAAACCTCTCCCTCGCTCAGCCTCAGCCGTGCGAGCCGGGCCACGTCCAGGACCTCTCGTTCTGACAGCTTCAATCTCCCTCCTGCAGGAATCAGTGGCGAGAAATATATAATAAAGAGCGGACGTTCACAAGGAAAGGGTTGCCGGGGAGAAAGGATTTGATCATTGAGAAAAATGTCCCTATAATGAGACGGTTAATCGGCATCAGACACGTTCATTCAACCAGAGAAGGAGGGATCCATGGGGAAATTTGAGGAGAAATCAATTCCGGCCGTCTTCCAGAACCGTGTGCAGCAGTACGGCGAAAGGGCCATCTGCGCCTACAAGAACAAGACCGGTGTGTACGAGGACATCTCATGGAGCAAGATGAGCGAGATGGTCCGCAATCTGGGGTACTTCCTCATTGCACGGGGCATCAAGCCCGGCGACAAGGTGGCCCTTTTCTCGCCCAACCGCTGGGAGTGGTGGGTTGCCGACCTGGCCATACTTTCGGTGGGGGCGGTGAATGTTCCCATCTATGCCACGAACTCGGCGGAGGAGTCCCGGTATGTCATCGAGAACTCCGATTCGAAGATGTGCTTCGTGGCCACCGGGGATCATATGAAAAAGATCGTCGAGGTCCGGCCCAAGCTGCCGAACCTCAAGGAAATCATCATCTTCGATGCCCTCGACAAGGCCGTCGAGGGGGTCATCCAGCTCGCGGATGCCCTCAAGGAAGGGGCCTCCAAGGCGGCTGCCAAGGAATTCGATAACCGCATCAACAGCATAAAAGCCCAGGACCTCGCCACCCTGATCTACACCTCGGGGACCACCGGGCCTCCCAAGGGCGTCATGCTGTCCCACAACAACTTCTTCGCCAACGTCCAGCAGATCTACAACGTGGATCCCGAACTCTTCAAGCGGGCCGACGAGCTCACCTTCCTCTCCTTCCTGCCCCTGGCCCACTCCTTCGAGCGCACCTGCGGGTACTACACGCCCATGTCCTTCGGGATGAAGGTCTATTTCGCAGAAGACTTCGCCAAGATCCTGGAGAACTTCCAGGAGGTGAGGCCGGTCTGCATCGTGAGCGTGCCGAGGCTCTACGAGAAGATCCATTCGGGCATCGTCGCAAAGGTTGCGACCGCGCCGCCCGTCAAGAAGGCGCTCTTCAACTGGGCCATGGGGATTGCCGCCGAGAATCTCCCGTATATCTGCAATGAAAAGCCCAGGACCGGCTGGTACGGGTTCAAGTACAACCTGGCCAACAAGATCATCTTCAGCAAGCTGAAGAACGCGCTGGGCATGGACAAGCTCGAGTTCGCCTTCTCCGGCGGCGGGCCCCTGTCCGTCTCCGACGCCGAGTTCTTCCTTGGCATGGACATCAAGGTGATCGAAGGCTTCGGTCTCACCGAGACCACCCCGGTGACCAACTCAAATAACCGCCACAAGATCAAGCCGGGCACGGTAGGAGCAGCCGTGAAGGACACCATCGTCAAGATAGGCGAAGGCGGCGAGGTGCTCATCAAGGGCCCCCAGGTCATGATGGGCTACTACAAGAACCCCGAGGCCACCAAGGAGGCCTTCACCGGGGACGGGTTCTTCCGCACCGGCGACATCGGCGAGATCGACAAGGACGGCTACCTCAAGATCACCGGCCGCATCAAGGACCTCATCGTCACCTCGGGCGGGAAGAACATCTCGCCGCAGAACATCGAGAACAGCCTGAAGGCCTCGAAGTACATCGAGCAGGTGGCCATCATCGGCGACAACCGGAAGTACCTCTCGGCCCTCATCGTGCCCGCCTTCACCGAGCTCGAGGCCTGGGCCAAGGAAAACGGCGTCCAGTTCTCCTCCCGCGGCGAACTCATCAAAGATGCAAAGGTCAAGGACCTCTATGCCAGGGAGATCGGGGAGAACATGAAGGACTACGCACGCGTGGAACAGATCCGCAAGTTCGCCGTCCTCGAAAGGGAATGGTCCCAGGAGACCGACGAGCTTACCCCCACCCTCAAGCTCAAGCGCAGGGTCATCAACCAGAAGTACAGCGCCGTCATCGAAGGCATGTACCCGCCTGAGGACTGATATGCATCGGAAGGGGTGACGGGCAGTCCCGTCACCCCTTCCGTATCGTCATCGGGTTCATTCTCCACGAAAGTCTACCTGTTTCTATTGATATATTTTGTGAAAGCTAGTATGATGAATGAATATCACTAACCGAACTGTCCCAATACTATGTGAGGGGGGTATCCGATGGCAAAGTTCAAAGAAACATCCATGGGTGCAATATTCCAGAACCGGGTCGAGGAGCACGGGGACAAGACCCTTGTAATCTGGAAGAACCAAGGCAAGTGGGAAGAGCTCTCCTGGAAGAAGCTCAACGAGATGGTCCGTGATCTCGGACTGTTCCTGATCAGCAAGGGCATCCAGCCCGGCGACAAGGTCGCCCTGTTCTCACCGAACAGGTATGAGTGGTGGGTGGCCGACCTGGCCATCATCTCCATTGGCGCCGTGAACGTGCCTATCTATGCCACCAACTCCGCTGAGGAGTCCAGGTATGTCATTGA
>JALOOZ010000121.1 GCA_025454155.1 Thermodesulfobacteriota bacterium | reverse complement strand
CCGCGGGAAGTCCACCGACACCACCACCGGCCGGCGCGTCGAGCGCAGAGCGTCCACCGCCCGGAACCCCTCGGTCGCGCCGACGATCGTCAGCGACAGGCCCAGCTCCCGCGCCATGCCCGCCGCGCGCCGGATCTCGTTCTCGCTGCCAGCGGCATAGAAGACCGGCAGCTCACCCTTCACCAGACCCGCAGGGCCACCGGTCATGACCACCACTGGCTTTTTCTTCATCCTGCCGGCCATTCTCTCCACAACCTTTCCTATCATTGCCGCATGTCCCTTGACCACCCCTGAACGGACGCACTCCGCCGTAGTATCTCCGATGAGCTCTCCGCCTGCGAGATCCTCAAGCCTCGGGAGCTGGGGGGCTGCGGCCAGAAGCCCCTCATACGCGCTCCTGATGCCCGGGGCAATCATTCCTCCGAGGAAGACCCCCTGTTCCGTGATGTAGTCAATGGTGGTTGCGGTGCCCATGTCGATGACAACGACGGGCCTGGCCTTTTCCCGGTAGAGGTGATAGGCCGCAGCGGCACACACGATCCTGTCTATGCCCAGGGTATCCTTTGACCCGTAGCGTACTTCAATGCCCATGGGCGTGTTCACATCCACCAGCAGCGGGGATGCGCCACCTGATGCCACCAGCTCCCTGATGATGATATCCGAGGCCTGCCTGCGGACACTCACCATGACCGCATCATCGGGCAGTTTGTTCAGCACCTCGGGGGCATGGGACAGATAGGCTGCATCATGGAGGCAGGTGTGCGTCGGTATGCGCCGGACCGCCAGCAGGGCGCCGCCCTCGAAGATGCCTGTTGTGATGTTCGTGTTCCCCACATCGATGGCAAGCATGGCCTCTGTCTAGACCTTATTCCCCGGGGGATCAAGCCCTTTTTGGGGCCCCGTGCAGGTGGTTCTTGTTATCCCATGAATCAAGGGGCCTGCTTCTTTCTCTCCTGAATTTCCGCTACAGCCCTGATCCAGCCAGCGCTCGCTCCCTTGACCTTGATGGGGAAGCAGTAGAAGGTGAACCCAGTAGAGGGGAGCTTGTCCAGGTTGGTGAGTTTCTCGATCTGGAAATATCCCTTCTCGATGCCTGCGAAATGGCCTTCCCATATAAGGGACGGGTCCTTGGTGCGCTCGAAATCCGCGGCCTGGAAGGGCAGGGGCCTGTCCCAGCTCCACGCGTCCGTGCCGACGACATGGATCCCCTGGTCCACCAGCCACAGCGTAGCCGCCTTTCCGAAGCCGCATCCCTTGACCAGATAGTCGGGCCTCCCCCAGAAAGCCGCAGCACCGGTCTGTGCAAGGAAGATATCCCCCTCTCTGAGGGTAATGCCGAGGGCATCGAGCTCCTTCCTGATGTCATCGGGGGTGATGTTGTAGCCGTCGGGCCTAGCAGAAAAGTCGACCTTCACGCCGCTGCCCACGGCCCACTCCAGGGGAAATTCATCGATGGTGAGCGCCGGCATGCCACGATCCTGGGTGGGGTGGTAATGCCAGGGGGCGTCCATGTGGGTGCCGGCATGAGTCGAAACTTCCAGGATTTCCACTGCCCAGCCCAGTCCTTCGGGCAGGTCCTTCTCCGTTATCCCGGGATAGAAAAGCTTCATGGTCTCGGCCCCCAGCTTGTGATCGAGGTACGTGACCTTGGGGATCATCAAGGGCGGATCGCTGGGCAGTCCGGACTCGATGGCAATGGAGAGGTCTATGAAGGTCCGTGTCATGGGTTCTCCTCCCTGTCTGCAGGATGACGAAAGGATACGCACGGCACTACTGGGCTGTCAAGGGAGCCCTGCGATGGGAAGGGTCTTTCCCCTGGCCAGGACTTGGAGGGTCCACTGATATCCTTCTGTTTTCGAGACATGTGCCCCCTGCATCGACGGTCGTCTTGACAGCACTGGCCCTTTGCGGTTTACTTGATTCCCATGGAAGTCGATTTCAAGGAACTCCTCAAACAGGCGGGACAGCTCCAGGAACGCATAAAGGTCATCCAGGAGCAGCTTTCACGGAAAACCGTGAGCGCCGACACCGGCGGCGGCATGGTGACGGTGACGGTCAACGGCAGGCAGGAGATCGTCTCCATCAAACTCGACCCCCTGTGCGTGGACCCCAGGGACATCCCCATGCTGGAGGACCTCATCCTTACAGCCGTGAACCAGGCGATGCGCAGGTCCCGGGAGTTGGCAGCGGAAGAGATGAAGCAGGTCACCGGAGGGATCCCTCTTCCCTTCACCCTTGCCTGACATGGACCCTTACCCCAAGCCCCTTCGGGACCTCATCGGAGCGCTCAAGCGCCTGCCTGGCATTGGAGAGAAGACAGCCACAAGGCTTGCGCTCTACATCCTGGCGGACAGGGGAAACCTCCCGGAGGAGCTCGCCGCGACACTGAAGACCGTCCGGGAACAGATCAGGCTCTGCCCGTCGTGCTTCAACCTGACCGACCGATCCAGGTGCGCCATATGCATCAATCCCTCCCGGGACCAGACTCAGATCTGCGTGGTGGAAGAACCCAGCGACGTCCTGGCCCTGGAGTCGGCGAACACCTACCGGGGACTGTACCACGTTCTGCATGGCCTGATCTCCCCCCTGTCGGGCGTCGGCCCGGACGATATCCGTATAGCCGAGCTCATGGAGAGGCTCCGGCGACCCGGTATCGTTGAGGTCATCGTGGCAACGAATCCTTCAGTGGAGGGTGAGGGCACCTTCCACTATATCAATAAAATGATCTCTGACGCCGGACTGAGCGTGATGGTGAGCAGGATCGCATCGGGCATCCCCATGGGGGGCGAACTGAAGTACATGGACCAGGTGACGCTGGCCAGCGCCATGCGCTATCGAAGGGGTGTGCCGGAGCGTGAGAGGTAACCAGCAGGAGAGAATCATATGAGCAGATTCGCCATACAGGGTGGCCATGTCATACAATCGGCCTGCGATGTCCTCAGGGATCACTACGTCATCGTGGAGAACGCCACGATATCCGCTGTCACACGGGAACTTCCCGCAGGCATCACCGAGGTCCTGGGCGGCCCCCATGACATTGTCATTCCTGGACTCATCAACACCCACACCCATGCCCCCATGACTCTGTTCAGGGGCATGGCCGACGACCTTCCGCTCATGACCTGGCTCCAGGACTACATCTTCCCCGCCGAGGCCAAGCATGTTAACCGCGAATTCGTCTACATCGGCTCGCTGCTGGCGGCCTGGGAGATGACGCGCTCGGGCACCACGGCATTCTGCGACGGCTATTTCTACGAAGACGAGGTGGGGAGGGCCGCCAGGGAGATCGGCATCCGGGCATGGATCGGCGAGGGCATCCTTCAGTTTCCAACCCCCTCGCTTTCGGACCCCTCTCGCACCATCGAGCACAACCGGTCCTTCATCGAACGCTGGAAAGCAGACCCCCTCGTCAAACCCACGGTATTTCCCCATGCCACCTACACCTGCACCGCGCAGATCCTGAAGGAGGCCTATGCCCTGGCCGAGGAGTACGACCTCCTCTTCCAGATCCACCTGAGTGAGACCGCCTCAGAGGTGGAGCAGGTCAGGAAGAGCCATAACATGTCGCCCGTGGATTACCTTGATTCCCTGGGCTGCCTGAGCGAGAGGACCCTGGCCGCCCACTGTGTGGTGCTGGATGATGCCGAGATCGCCCTTCTGGCCAGGAGAAAGGTATCGGTGTCCCACAACGCGGAGAGCAACATGAAGCTGGCATCCGGCATCGCCCCGGTCCCCAAGATGCTCAAGGCCGGGATCAATGTCACGGTGGGAACGGATGGGTGTGCCAGCAACAACAACCTCGACATCATCAGTGAAATCGCTACGGTGGCGAAGCTGCACAAGATCACCTGCATGGACCCCACCGTTCTGGATGAATGCACCGCCATGGCCATGGTGACGGAAAACGGCGCCAAGGCCCTGCGTTTTCCAGGAGGCAGGATAGAACCGGGTCGTCCTGCGGATATCACCGTGCTGGACGGCAGGGCCCCCAACATGGTCCCGGTGCACAACCCGGTTTCACACATCATCTATGCTGCGAACGGCGGCAATGTGAAGGACGTGGTCATCGACGGCAGGATCGTGGTGAAGAATTTCACGTCGCTCACTGTGGACGAGGATGCCCTCATCAGGGAGTGCCGCGCCATCCAGGAACACATCAGCAGGAGCTGAGGCCCATCCCGGGAAAAGAATACCCGTCCCGGGGAAGACTTTTCCTTGTCTCGTGATGGAGAACTCACTGAATTGCTGGATTCTATGCCGTTGGCAAGTGCCTTGCTTCATATAAAGAGTGCAACTACTTTTGCCGATAAGGACGGAGTATGAAAGTCAGCAATAGATTTCTGTACTATCAGCTCGTAAAGGATCTCAACCAGAACACGGAAAATCTGTTCCGGCTGAACAGCCAGATCTCGTCCGGCAAAAGGATCGACACGCCGTCAGAAGATCCCATAGGCCTTTCCAGCGTGCTCATCTACCGGACAGAGCTGAATGCATTCACCCAGTACAAGAAGTCCATCGATTATGCAGACGGATGGCTCAACCGGATGGATTCAATCCTCCAGGACACGGACGATCTCCTCGCCAGGGCCAGCGAGCTCGCTGTCCAGGCAGCTTCCGCAACCGCAACTGCCCAGACGCGCTCGGGTGCAGCCGAAGAAGTCGAGGAAATCCGGTCCATGATCCTCGCCAATGCCAACGCCAAATTCGGCAACAAGTACATATTCGGCGGCACCATGACTCAGAACCCGCCCTTCCTGTGGGTGGATGCCCGGCGGTGGGGAGAGGACGTGTCCACCATGTCCGCCACCCCGCCAGCGGGACCCGCCGACGGCGACCGGTACATCGACACCGACGATGACCACGTCTGGCTCTACGATGCGACTTCCTCCTCCTGGGTTGATCAAGGCACACCCGCCGAGGGCGACGCCGTGATGGTGGACGATCGGAACATGCTCCTTGTCTTTACGGATGGGCAGTGGGAATCACTCTATCAGGGCAACGACGCCACCTTTTCGGTGCAGATCGGCAAGGGAAACACTGCCCAGACAAACATCCCGGGCAGTCAGATCTTCACAAACCAGCAAGGAGATGTTTTCATGTCCCTTTTGAGGCTTGAGCATGCACTGCGGACCAACGACGTCGAGGGGATCCGCAGCGAACTTACATCCATCGAATCCGCAAGCAAGATCCTCTCTGACAACCTCGCAAAGATCGGGGCCACGGTAAACAAGCTCGATCATACCAAGTCGGTGATCGAGCGATCAGACGTTGACACCCGGGAGATGGTCTCCAACATAGAAGACCTTGATTATGCCGACGCCATAACGAGGCTGAAGAACCAGGAAACCATTTACGAGGCGACCTTGAAGAGTGCCTCCATGATCACTAGTTTAAGCCTTGTGGATTTCATCTAGGGGGAACCATTTTGGAAATCAATACGCTCCGATTCGGAAAGATTGCAGTCCAGGAGGACAAGGTCATCACTTTTCCAAGGGGAATCTTGGGATTTGCCAAGAACAAGCGCTACATCCTGTTTCCCCACAGCGAAGGGTCCCCCTTCTTCTGGCTCCAGAGCGTGGAGGATGGCGACCTCGCCTTCGTGGTCATGAACCCCCAGTTCGTCAAGGCGGATTATTCCATCGACGTGGACGAGAACATCCTGAAGGAGCTCGAGGTCAATAAGGAAGAGAACCTGGAAGTTGTCTGCATCGTGACCGTTCCCCGCCATGATCCCCGGCTCATGACCATCAACCTGCTGGGGCCCATCATCATCAATGCCCAGAACCGCTGCGCAGTGCAGATCATCTGCGACAAGCAGAGCTATTCGCACCGCCACCCGCTGATCCAGGAACGGCCTGCCCAGTAGCAAGCATCTCCGGGAACGGATCCGGGAAACAGTTCATTTTCCTGACTTCTTCTTCGACTTGGCCTCGGTCTTCATGGCCTTCTTGACAAGCTTCTGCTCATCCTTCTCCCCCCCATGCCGCAGGCTGCCGTTTCCCACGGCCTTTATCTGAATGTCCCTGTCCTCGGCATTGATGGCCTGCCCTGGCTGAGATACACGGGGGGGAGGGCCTTCTTTTTCCCCTTCGAACAGCGAGATCACCTTTCTGCCAAGGTGTTTCCCGAAAAAGCCTATGAATCCGGCTAAGAATATCAGGGTCACCCATTTCATGATCTCAGTGATGCTGATCTGATCGAACATGACCTTATTGTAATCGAGATGGTGCGGCCTTGCAATGCCCCCCCCCTTCTCTGCAGCAAGAGCCCAAGGCATATGCCCTCCAGGGCCACGGATAGATCCCCTTTCCCTTGACTCCGCTGAAGGACAGGAACTATACAGGGTCCGTGGATAGTGCATATCGAAACATCCTCTCCTTTGTGGCCAGAGGAACCAACAGCGGCAAGACCACCGTGATGGAGCGGATCATAGCGGAGCTTGCCAGGAGGGGCAGAAAGGTGGCCGCGGTCAAACACGGCCTTCACATGCACTATGCAGACAAAGAGGGCAAAGACACGCAGCGGTTCGCCCTGAACGGTGCCGGCAGGATAGTGCTCTTCTCTCCGGAGGGCATCCTCATGTATGAAAATGCCCCACCCACCGTCGACTTTCTCTGCTGTGTGGCTGCAGCGGGTATGGATGTCGTGCTCGTTGAGGGATTCAAGAGCGGCCCCTTCAAGAAGATCGAGGTGTTCAACGACACGCTCTACAGCAGCCCTCTCTGCACGGAAACTCCATCAGAGGATTACATCGCCCTTATCAGCAACGCGCCCTGTGATGCCGGCATTCCGAATTTCCTGTTCCATGAAATCGCCGAACTGTGCGCCTTCATCGAAGAGAAGACGGGGTTGACAGGGGATCAGGTGAAGACTGCATAGGCCTTCAACCGCTCATTCGTCCCTTTCATACCTCTCCAAACTATGCTAAAGGCTCTGATCTATGCTCCTCGTACGCCTCAAGCCTTCGAAGGAAATTCCCGCCCTCCAGGGCCATCCGTGGATCTATTCGGGTGCCGTGGACAAGGTCCAGGGCGAACCTGAAGTCGACAAGATCTGCAGGGTGCTCAATGCCCGGGGCCAGTTCGTCTGCCAGGGGACTTACAATCCCGTCTCGCAGCTTGCCGTGCGCGTGCTGACATTGGGCAAGGAGACCATCGACAAGAACTTCTTTCAGGCGCGGATCAGGAACGCCCTTGCCCTGAGAAACCGCATCATGCCGAACGACACCACCTGCTACCGGCTCATCAATTCCGAAGGAGAT
>JALOOZ010000120.1 GCA_025454155.1 Thermodesulfobacteriota bacterium | reverse complement strand
TTCCCGGTGATGGCCTGAACGGTACAGATGGCCGCCATGGGCGACGTGGAGTTGGTGATGAATATCTTGCTGCCGTTGATCACCCACCGGCCGTTCTCCATGCGTGCCGATGTCTTGCTCGCCCCGGCATCGGAGCCGGCATTGGGTTCGGTCAGGCCGAAGGAGGACAGGATTTCGCCTTTGCACAGCCTGGGGAGCCATTCCCTTTTCTGCCTCTCGTTGCCGAAGTAATAGATGGGGCCGATGCCGAGCGAATTGGCCGCCGCCACCGTGGCCGCATGGGAACCGTCGATGCGCGCTACCTCCTCCACGGCGATGACATACGCGAGATAGTCCATATGCGGACCGCCGTACTCTTCGGACACCACGATCCCGAAAAGCCCCAGCTCGGCCATCTTCCTGGTGAGTTCGAGGGAAAACGTCTCAGTTTCGTCGAGCTGCTGTGCTGCGGGAGCTATCTCGTTCTCGGCGAATTCCCTCACATTCCTGCGAAGTTGTTTTTGCTCTTCTGAAAGTCCGAAATCATACATAAATGACCTTCCTCCCTATGATGGAAAAGATATCCAGGCAGCCGCGAACCCCGCCTAGAATGTGAATCCTTGCGGAAGGGCACTGGCCTTCGTTCCCGCAGGAACCCACGAGAGATCCAGAATGGTATAGGTCGGATTCAATGTCTGGAATATGGGAACAACCCTCATCCCTATTTCGGGATCACCTTTTGAGAGGTAGCTCATGAGGATGGTGCACACACCATCGAACTCGATGTTTATGAACTTGATGGGCTTGTCGAGGATGTTGAAGGCACCGGACCTCTCGCACACCATGAAGGTATGGATCGTGGCCTTTTCCTTTGCCAGCTTGGTCATGTCCATGACGGCCATCTTGCCCAGGCAGTCGGGGCAGAAAATCCTGAACGGCTGATAGATCGAACCCTTTGATTCGCACTTCGGGTTCTCGCATTTCGTGGCCATGAGCTTGCCCTGTGAAAGCGACTCAAAGAAAATGGCCTCCCCGCCGTATGAATGCATATAGGTCATCTCTCTGGGGTTGGTGACACCCATGAGCTTCCAGCCGTCATCTGCGTTCCTTATAGGTGTGCAAGGCGTAAGGTGATGAAAATCACCTTTGATCTTATACTGGTTGTTCTTTACGTAAACCTGTCCAAACATACTCATAGTTAACCTCCTTATGCGTCTTTCTTCAGTAGATGATCGGGATCCATCAGAATGGTTGCCGTCACGTGCGATCCGACGCCCGCATGACTGATGGCCAGGGCTCTCTTGGCGCCTTTGACCTGCAGGTCGGTCCAGTCGGCCGGCTTCTTCCTGTTGAACTTCTTCCACAGCTTCTCATCGCCGTGCATCTCAGCCCAGCGGTTCCAGATGTGCGTCGCAATCTCAAAGGTCTGCATGATGCCCGTGGCACCCACTGCATGCATGCATCCGATCAATCCTCCGGAGAGGTTTGAAGGGAGCTTGCCAGGCTTGCCCGTCTTCGGGTTTGTATGGTAGCAGTCGCCGGACTCCACATAGTCACGCCCATGACCATACGGCCTGAGTCCGATATCCTCGTAGGTCTGTACATCGCTGATGGTGAATGCATCGTGAAGTTCGATGACATCGAGATCTTTTGTCGGATCAACGATTCCCGTCATGCGGTATGCGTACCACGCTGCCATCCTGGCACCCAGGAAGCCGGTGAACCCGGGGTAACGTGCAGAACCAGGAAATTCTTTTTCCATGTTCTTGTACTGGTCAGGGGTTTCGTTGGGAAGGAGCGGGATCTCCATGTCCCGTCTGTCTGCAGGCCGCAGGGTATGCGAGCCGGCGCTCACCCAGATTCTCAGTGGCTTGTTTTTGGTATTCTTCGTAAGTTTGATCGCTGTCGCTTCATCGCAGATGATCGCACACGCGGCGCCCACGCTCATGAGGCATGCATCCAGGGCCCTCAACGGGTATGCCACCACCGGTGATTTCAATACGTCATCCACGGTGATCTTCATGGGACCCTGTGCAAACGGATTGAAGCGTGCATAGCCATGGTGCTTCACCGAGATCTCAGCAAGGGTCCGCCGGAAGGAATCCTCGGCCTTTCCGAAGACCTGCCAGTACTTTTGGGCCATGACCGCGTAATATCCGGTGTAGATATGTCCGAGCGGTGATTCCCAGTCCTTGTCAGCCGCACATGAGATAAGGAAGTTTCCCTCATCCGTGGGGACTTCGTCCATCCTTTCCCAGCCCATGGCGAGCACGCAGTCCGAATATCCGGAAGCAACGGTTTTCACGGCCTCCCAGAGCGTGGAGCCACCGGTTGCGCCGCCGGTTTTCACACCGATGTTGCCGAGCGGATCCAGACCGAGCCGGTCATGAATAACGGCCTCGCCCAGCAGCTGATCACCGAAATGATCCGCGAAATGACCGTAGTAGCAGGTATGAATGTACTGTTTCAATTCCGCCGGGGTCAGGTTCAGCATTTCTGCTGCCATGGTCAGGGCGTCGACACACAATTCCTCGGTCCGTTTGTCGGGGATGGCCCTATCGAACTTCGACTGTCCGGCCGTCACCAGGTACACCGGCCGCATGAGCTTGGGAACTTTAAGCTGTTGTTTACTGAACTTTATCATACGTAACTCCCCCTTATCTTGATATGTGTATTTTCTGATAAACAGGTTTGCAGTACCTCAAGAGAAAGGCCTGCATCCACGCTTGAACAATTAATTGGACGATCAATCAAAAACATAACGCGGAGAAATTCTGCATGTCCTTTCATATCGTACCCACCCACAGGACGACGGAGAGCCTCTTGCTTTTGTTGGTGATCATCTCCTTCTCGGGGGTTGAATAGTAGTGTACGGAATCACCTTCGAGAAGAGGAATGGTCTCGTTGCTGTGGACAAGCTCTATGGATCCCTTCAGCACGCAGAGAACCTCCTGGCTGTTCTTGATGTTTTTCCTCGTGGGTATGCTCCTCCCCGGCTCGATCACCAGTACAGCGCTGTCGATGATCTTTCTGTTCTCAGGCGGAAAGAACCGGCGGGTCACAAACCCTGTGTGAGGCAGCTCCACGTCCTTCCAGTCGGTCTTGCGGATGACGATCAACCCCTCCTGCTGCTTGGCCAGATTCAGCACATCGCCCGCTTCTACTTCCATTGCCGCACAGATCTTGAAGAGGGTGTCCACCGAAGGAGAGCTGACATCGTTCTCGACCTGGCTCAAAAAGCCTTCAGATATACTGGCTTTTTCCGCAACTGCCTTCAGTGTCAGCTTCAGCTCTTTTCTCTTTTGTCTGAGTATCGATCCAATATTCATGATTATGCTTCTTTTCTAAATAACAAATATTAATTGAAACTAAAACTTTACTATATATAAAGATTAACCAATCCCCTGTCAACAGGAAAATGAGGGGTCAACAGCAAGGGAACGGCAGGGGGGAGGTCTCCGGGTTTGATCTCTTTCAGAGCGGGGGATTTCCTTCAGCTGATGCCAGGAGAAAGGGTAATGTCAATAGGCGGCTCTCTCGACGAACGGACTTGAAATAACGTGCAGAAATGAAGAAGAAGTGCCCTCGCACAGAAAAGGCGAGGGCACTGTGGCTGGTTGCTATAGGGCGAGGATTTCGTCTATGGTGAGATCTTCCACCCTGACCGGATCGATGCCTTTTATCATGGCGGCAAGATCCTTGGCCGAAACCTGGGGATAGGTGTGTACGATCCTGTAATGATGTCCCTCGAGCCAGGTGAGCAGCTGCCAGGCATAGCACTCCCTGCAGTGCACTTTCTTCTTCTCAAGGTATGCATCGCCTGATAGCGATTCAAGATCCTTGTGGCGGGGACATGCGATGTCTATACAGAACGTGCCGGATTTGTATTTCTTCTGTGCCATGGAGTACCTCTTCAAGGTGTATTTTTGTGCACTACTTATCACTTCGGGAACGGCTTGACAATGATTTTGCCGACATTGTCCATCGGTCAATTAAAGGTCTGCAGAACGGGGTGGGCATGGATCCCATGCCCACCCCGGATAAGGATAAGACATTATTGGTGGTACTCAAGAGATGTCATGTCATCTTTTTCTTGAGCTCCCGTTTGAGAACCTTGCCGACCCCGCTCGTGGGAAGCTCATCCATGAACTCGATCACCTTCGGGACCTTGTAGGGCGCCACGCTGTCCTTGAGATATTTCAGGATCAATTCCTTCTCGGCATTGCTCTTGTCGGCACCCGGCTTCAGCACGACAGCGGCGGCGACCCGTTCGGAGCCGGGACGGTCCGGATCGGGGATGCCTATAGAGGCGGCGACCTGGACGTCGGGGTGCTTCATGAGGACGTCGTCGAGCTCGCGGGTGAAGACCTTGAATCCCGAAACGATGACCATGTCCTTCACGCGGTCCACGATATAGAAGTAGCCGTCCTCGTCCATCCTGGCCACGTCACCGGTGAACATCCAGCCGTCACGCAGCGCGTTCGCCGTTTCCTCTGGCTTGTTGAAGTACCCCCTCATGAGTTGCGGTCCTCGTACAGCTATCTCGCCGGGTTCTCCCAGCTTCGCAGGCTGTCCCGTCTCCGGATCGATGAGCTTGAACTCGGTGTCCGGCAATGGCATGCCGATGGACGTGGGCTTCTTCTTCCCGTAGCGCGGATTGCAGCACGTGACCGGCGAGGTCTCCGTCATGCCGTAGAGCTCGATGAATTTGCTTTCACCGATGATGCTCTCCAGCTCTCCGATGTAATCGGGAGGGAATGGTGCGGCAGCGCTCAGGCACCACAGCAGTTTGCTCAGGTCGAGTTCCTTGAATTCGGGCTTTTTCATCAGTTCGAAGAAGACCGTCGGTACGTTCACAACGGCTCCTGGCTTATATGTCTTTATCATCTTAATGATGAAGTCCGTATCCCTCGGGTTCGGCACGCAGATCTGGCTGGCCCCGACAGTGAGGCAGCAGCTGCCGAAGAAGAGCCCTGCGATGTGGAAGAGGGGAAAGGCGGACAGGGCAAAGAACTCGGGTCCGATGTCCAGATAGGCCAGGGTCTGCTGACGGTTCGACATGACGCTCCGCTGGGTGAGGATTGCACCCTTGGAAGGCCCTGTAGTGCCCCCCGTATACATCATGAAGATCATGTCATCCATGGTTCTCTTCACGGCTACCCGGTCCCTGGACATCCCCTGGATGGCCTCCATGAACCTGACCACCTTCTTGCCCGGAAGGTCCCTCACCTCGCCAGTCGGTATCTTCTTGAGAAGCTTGCCCAGGAAGCGCTTGACCCCGGGCAGGAAATCCGCGATCTCGGATACGACCACGGTGGAGAACTTCGTCTTGTCGGCCACTTCCGCGATCTTCTCAAAGAGGAGATCCACGGTCATGATCACCTTTGCCCCCGAGTCATTGATCTGATGCTCCATCTCTTTCGGGGTAAGCAGGGGGCTCAGACCCGTAGACACGCACCCTGCCTTCTGTACGGCTATGATGCTGAGGTAATTTGCCGGGATATTGGGCATGTGGAGGCCCACCACATCATCCGGTTTGAGGCCGATCTTGATAAGATACTGGGCAAGCTGGTTGGACAGTTCGTCGAGCTGGCGGTAGGTGAGGTTTCTGCCCATGTAGACGATGGCGGTCTTGTCCGGGTATTTTTCCACGATCTCCCGGAACTGCTCCGCAAAGGTCTTGTCCTCATACTTCAGTGTTGGCGGTACATGCTTGTCGTAATGCTTCAACCATGGTTTTTCTGCGTAGATGTCGCCCATGCAAGGTCCTCCTTATAGGTATATTTCATACAACCAGTTCATCCCGCTGGATCAACAGAATCATTCAGAGGCGTAGTTCCGATCAAGAGTAGGTGATGTCGCCTGAATAGCTTCCGTCTAGGGAAAATATAATCTCCTTGAAGGAAAATGCAAGTACATGATGAAGATGATTGATCATTGTGCCCTCGACACAATGGTGGGGATAGGAGTAAGATCAGGAACAGCGGATATGTCTTGGAGAGGATCCATCAGCTTTCCGAGAAGCCGAAGCGGTCAAGCACGTCATGAAGGGGGACAAGGGACATGTACTGGAGGCCTAGATGGTGGTTGACGTTTCTTGCAAAGGTCTGGCCCGTCACCGGTGTCAGCGCCAAGGCCACGCAG
Organism: Thermodesulfobacteriota bacterium; assembly: GCA_025454155.1. Classification (GTDB taxonomy): domain Bacteria; phylum Desulfobacterota; class Desulfomonilia; order UBA1062; family UBA1062; genus MWEI01. The sequence continues at coordinate 1,235 of JALOOZ010000120.1, read as the reverse complement.
CTTCCCATAATCGGGAAGTTCCTCGCTGTCATGGTAATACCCCTGTTCTCGGGCAGGAATTTCAACGTCTCGTATATCCCCATCAATGAAGAGCTGAAAAGTCCGGAGAGCCTCCATCTGCCTCTCATGGTCCTGGAGGAGCTTATCAGGCGATCCGCCCATCGCGTGACGATCAAGCGCTGTCACTGCCGGGAGTCCAAGGGCTGCAAGCATTACCCCATCGAGAACGCCTGTCTCCACCTGGGCCAGGGGACGGTTGAGCACCACCCGTGGATCGCCGACTCGCTGAGTGTGGATGAAGCCATCGAGCATGCACGACATATGGTGGGCCTCGGCCTCACCCCCATGATAGGCCGCGTCCGGATGGACAATATTCTGTATGGCGTCCCGGACAGGGGCAAGCTGCTGACGGTCTGTTTCTGCTGCCACTGCTGTTGCACGGTGATGGCTTCGGCCAAGTACTTCCCCCAGAAGGCGAAGGACTCGATCGTGCGACTCAAGGGGATGAGGATCACGGTTGACGCTGAGAAATGCAAGGACTGCAGGAGTTGGGAGTGTCTGGATGGATGCATCGTGAAGGCCTTCACCTTTGAGGGGGGGCAAGTGATGCATGATGCACAAAGATGCAAGGGGTGCGGCTGGTGCGTTTCCCTGTGCCCGCACAAGGCGGTGCGTGCCGAGGTGGCGGACCTCACCGCGGCGGTTGAAGAGGTGATCGGCCGTATCGAGAGCATGGTCAACTACAGATCTTGATGGAGAGATAGAACAGATCTATTTCACTGATTTCTTAAGAATCAAGCCCCTCGTGAGAACGTCGAGAAGGGCTTCTTTTGCCGACTGATTGGAGATATCCGGGTTCATGGTCAAGATGGATTTCATTCCATCCATGGTACTGACAAGAAGTAAGCTGTAGAGACGGGGATTGACCGCCCTGAAGATTCCCTGCTGAATGCCATTGATGATATCTTCCTCGATGGGACTGTATATGGAGATATAGATTTGTTCTCCCAGCTTCCGGATTTTCGGATCATCTTCCCTCAACGCTTCCTGGCATAGCTGCATGATGCTGAAGAATTTATCAATAACCGGGATGGTGACTTCCGCCCTTACGACAAGTCGCCTGTATGGATCAGTTTCTTCACGGATCCTATCCCATCCCTTCGAGAAGAATCTTTCAAATATCAATGGTACGCACTCAAGAAACAATTCCTTTTTATTCGAGAAATAAGAATAGA
>JALOOZ010000119.1 GCA_025454155.1 Thermodesulfobacteriota bacterium | reverse complement strand
TCGATCGACGCGAAGAAGGAAGTCCAGTACCGGGTGACCCTCCCGGACGGACGCCTCTCGACCCCCTTTTCGCGGTCAACCATCGGCACCGTTGCGCGCCAGCTCAACGGCACGGGCCCCGACGGCAAGGAATACCGCCCCTTCGTGACCTCCATCGACCTTTCGAGCCTGAAGCTGCTCACCTATGCCGGAAGCCCCTTCCCGGTTGAGATTCTGAAGAAGTGCATCATGAAATTCGGAAACAGATTTGCACAAGGCTATGGCGCCACGGAGACCTCGGGTGCTCCCATCAGCATGCTTGCCGTTGAAGACCACGTCCTGGAGGGAGACAAATCGAAATATCTTTTGAGTGCCGGCAAGCCGTCACTCTGTTCACGGGTCAAGATCGTTGACGAGCATGACAACAACCTTGCCCCGGATGAGATCGGCGAGATCTGCGTCAGGGGCGAGCACATCATGATGGGATACTGGAAGAACCCGGAACTGACCGCAAAGGTACTCAAGGGCGGTTGGTATCACACCGGAGACATGGGCTTCATGGACAAGGATGGATATATCTACATGACCGACCGCAAAGCGGACATGATCATATCGGGTGGCGAGAACGTATATCCTAAAGAGGTCGAAGACGTGATTTACAAGCACCCGGCAGTGAGGGAATGCACGGTGGTTTCATCCCCCAGTGAGGCGTGGGGGGAAATCGTGCGGGCAGTGGTGGTACTGAAGCCCGGAGCGGCAGCCACGGAAAAGGAGATCATCGAGCACTGCAAGAATACCCTGGCCGGCTACAAGTGCCCCAAGGCGGTTTCGTTCTGGGACGACCTGCCCAAGACCATTGTGGGCAAGATCATGAAGAAGGAGATCAAACAGAAGTTCTGGGAAGGCAAGGACAGGATGATCAGCTGAACAGATTCAGTGACCATGGAAAATAAATGAATAGGAGGCTATAGCATGTCGGACAAGAAAGATTTCAAGCATATTCTATCACCCATCAAGATCGGCCCGATCGAGTTGAAAAACCGGATCGCGCTTGCCCCGATGAACGAGACCATGTCAGGTGTGAACGGCGAAGCCACCGAGCAGATGCTCGCATATTTTGCCGCACGGGCAAAGGGCGGGACCGGTCTCGTCAGCACGGGGGCCGTCATGGGCACCAGGCTCGCATCGGAATTCGTCTGGGGCAGAAACCTGTATCTCTTCCACCAGGGGCATATGCAGGGCCTTGGAATGCTCACCGAGAGGATCCATTATTTCGGGGCCAAGGCAGCCATCCAGATGACCATCGGTTTCGGCAGGCAGGGGCACTCGTATGATCATCACAAGCTGGCCCCGGCGCCCACCGGCGGGTTGCCCTATGAGATCACGGTGGACAAGGCATGCAACCATGTCGCGGATGTCTGGCGTATGGTTGAATACCCTCAAGCCTTTATGACCGGACAGATGACGCGCGAGATGACCATCTCCGAGATCCACTCGCAGCAGAAGGAGTTTGCGAACAGCTGCCAGCTTGCAGTCATTGCGGGATTCGATATTATCGAGATTCACGCCCCGCACGGATATCTGGAGCACGAATTCCTCTCCCCACTTTCCAACAAGCGGACGGACCTGTACGGAGGTGAATGGCGGAACCGGAAGCGATTCCTCATGGAGGTTGCTGAACAGATCCGCTATGCCTGCCCGGGGGTTGCCGTGGGATGCAGGATCAGCGCTGAAGAGCACATGCAGGGCGGTCTCACCGAGGAGGAGATGATCGATGTGGCCAAGGACCTTGAGGCGGCAGGTGTGGATTACATCAGCCTGTCAGACGGCGCAGGCTACGAGGAGGGCGGACACCTCATCACGGATATGGACCGAGCCAGGCATATCCCCGAACATGGCCAGGCCTTCAAGGCAGCACTCAAGATCCCGGTCATCGTGGCTTCCCAACATGACCCCGTCAAAATCAACAAGAACATCGCGGATGGGAAGTATGATATACAGGCACTGGGCAGGCAGCTCTTCTGCGACCCGGAATATGCCAACAAGGTCGCCGCGGGGAAGGTTAAGCAGATCGTGCGTTGTTCACGCTGCAACACCTGCCTCATGCGCTGCCTTGCCGGGCTTACCCCGGCCTGTCCCAACAATCCGAACCTCGGCCGGGAGTACACCATGGAAGAATATCGGATAGGCCCCTGGCAGAAACATGAATCCCTGCTGCCTGAAGGCATGATCCGCAAACCCATGCCGGCGCTGGAAAGACCATGGTGGAAGAGAGAGTTGAGTCTCATAGAAAAGAACTGGCGGCCGCTGCAGGGACGCACACCGAGGTAAAAAGAAGAGGGGGGGATTATGGCAAATGAATTTCAGATGGATGATTATTTCAAGATCGATCCGGAGTGCCACCTGATCGGGGACATGGATCATCTGAACTACTTCCCTGGGGTGCAGATGTGGTGGAGGGCCATCGACAATATCAAGAGGCCGCTCATGACCGGGGCACCGTTTTCCATGCTCGCACCTTACATAGAAGGGATGGAAGAGCGCGAGATGATGAAAAACGCCGATGCCGGGAACATCATCTGGGCCATGGACAAGTTCGGGGTGGACATTGCCTGCCTGCTGCCCGAATCCATGATGGACTCCACCGGATATACGGCCCGCTGGGTGACCAACGGCCAGATGGCCAAGATCGTGGAGTCCAATCCTGACCGGTTCATGTATCAGCCCAATGTTTCGCCCATCAAGCACAAGGGCGTGCAGAACACGATCAACGAGATGACCTACTGGGTCAAGGAGAAAGGTGCCAGGATCTTCAAGTTCTACCCGCCGGAAGATACCTACATGAACGATCCCGATATATGGCCGTTCTATGAGAAGGCCCAGGAACTGGGCATCGTCCTCGACATCCATACCGGTTTCTGCTGGGTGCCGCCCGGAAAGAGCAAATACGCCCTGCCGGTGCAACTCGACGACGTTGCGCGAGACTTTCCCGAGCTCAGGATCAACGCCTTCCACATGGGGTACCCGTACTGTGATGACCTCAACATGATCGCCATGCAGCATCCCAATGTCTACATCTGCCTGAGCCTCCTGGTCCCCTGGGCTGTGACGGCTCCACGGAAGTTTGCGAAATTGCTCGGCGAGGCGCTCAGATGGGTCGGTCCGGACAAAATCACCTGGGGCACGGACTATGCGGGGTATGCCGCACAGATCAGAGGAGCAGTCAAGGGCCTGAGAGATTTCCAGATCCCCGAGGACCTCCAGATGCAGTACGGGTATCAGCCCATCACGGAAGAGGACAAAGCCAAGATCTTTGGTGGCAACCTGGGGCGTCTGCTGGGCATCGATACGACCAAGAGGAGGATCAAGACAAAGTAGGAAAGAGATGAACATGCATATGAATCTCAAGGGTAAAGTAGCCCTGGTGACCGGCGCCTCCCGTGGTTTGGGCCGGGCCATTGCTCTGGCCCTGGGTGAGGCAGGCGCCGATGTGGCGGTGACGGATCTCCTGATCGAAGGCGAAACGCATGACCGGCAGGCGCTCGAGGAATACAGCGCACTGGCAGGCCATTTTTCAAAGGCCGGGGAGATAAAGACACGGGCGACAGCCGAGGAGATCCTGGCTTTCGGCTCGAAGAGCTGTGCCTTGAAGATGGATGTAACCGACCTGGAAGAGATCAAGGGGGTTGTTCAAACGGTTGAGGTCGAACTCGGACCCGTTGATATCCTCGTGAACAATGCGGCAGTCATGGATAACCTTGGGAAATTCGACAGGCAGAAGCCGGAAAGATGGGAGCGCGATCTGAAGGTGAATCTCACCGGTGCATTTCATTGTACCAACGTCGTATGGGGTTCAATGGTGAGTAGACAATGGGGAAGGATCATCAATATCTCCTCGGTGGCCGGCCTCATGGGTGCATGGCTCCAGCCTTCCTATGGTACCACGAAGGCAGGTATTGTTGGTCTGACAAAGTCCCTTGCTATTGAAGCAGGCAGGCATGGAATTACGGTAAACGCTGTATGTCCAGGATTTATTGCAACTGAAGCTGTGAAACTCTATGATGCCGGCATGATAGAAAGGATCGAGAAAAAAACCGCTCTCAAGAGACTTGGAAAGCCGGAAGAGGTGGCCCAGGTGGTGGCTTTCCTCGCATCAGAGGCGGCTTCATATGTTACAGGGGCTGTGATCCCGGTTACGGGAGGCATAGACCTGCTCATGATCTAGAAACCATCACCTCTTCGACAGTACAGTACGACATCGGATGCTATGGAACACAAGACATCACTGAAGAGGAAAAAGCCGGATAGATGCAGGTTGTTTGAGGGGGTATGATGCTATGAAGGGACAATTGGCCCAGGCCTTTGCAGCCCTCGATGAAGAGAGGGTATATCGAATCATCGATGAATGTCTCCCCATTCCAGGTGACCCCCTGATGATCGTACACGAGCTTTCACGGGGCATGGAGCAGGTGGGTGAGTTATTCAAAAAAGATGAGTATGCTCTTGGTGAGCTGATTTATTCAGGAGAGATATTCAAAGGTGCCATGGACAAGGTAAAACCCTTTCTCAAGGAAGGCGATGGCAAGCCCGAGAGAAAGGTTATCATGGGCACGGTGGAAGGCGATATCCACGATCTTGGGAAGAACATCGTGATCACGCTGCTCGAATGCTCGGGGTTTCAGGTCATTGATCTGGGTGTGGACGTGCCGGCCTCGAAGTTTGTCAATGCGGTGAAGGAGACAGGTGCCGGGCTCGTAGGCATGAGCCTGATGCTCACCACAGCCATGGATTCCATGCGCCAGGCCATCAGGTTCCTTGAAGATGCTGCAGTAAGGGACCGCATAAAGATCATGATAGGCGGAGCTCCTACGAGCGAGCGTCTCAGGGAAGATGTCGGTGCAGACTTCCATGGCCGTGATGCCATTGAAGCCCTGGCCATTGCCAGGCGTGTTTTTCACCCAGCGAAAGGAGGTCGGATATGAATCCTTCTGAAAGAATTGCTGCTGTTATCTCGCTGGAATGTCCTGACAGGGTCCCTCTTGCTCCTTTGCTCGACCACTGGGCTGCCCCTTATGCAGGTATAACGAATGCGGAGCTCATGAACGATCCCGAGAAGCGCTTCAATGCCGTACTGAAAACCGCCCAGGACTTCAGGTGGGACATGACCTTCCTTGCAGATACGGCCAACTTGACACTCTTGAAGATCGGGGTACCGGCCCTGATGAGGCTTCCCGGTGTCGATTTGCCTGAGAACGCTACGCACCAGTTTGATGAGATAGGGGCCATGACGGACGAGGACTTTGATGTCCTTGAAAAGGACGGAGTCTTTGCGTTGTTCTCTTCACTCATACCACGCATATATCCGGAAATGACCATAGAGCAGGCCTTGATGGACATTGATCGCGCAGGCAATGAGATAACCGAACAGGGCTCTAGACTCAGGGAAAAGGGGATCGAGCCGGCAGTGGGTTTTATCATTCCAGGCCCTGCCTTTGATTATTTCTGTTTTGCCAGATCAGTGAACAAGGCACTCTTGGACCTTCGGAAACGTCCTGCAAAGATGAAATCCGCAGGAAAGCGGTATTGTGAAGATATGTTGGGGCTTGCCGTACCCTCAGCCATGCAATGCAGTATAAAAAGGGTCTTCATCGGCCTGAGCCGGTCATCCCCGGTGTTTCTTTCAAGCAAGTATTTCGAGGAATTTATCCTGCCTGATCTCGATTTTCTGATTCATGGACTCATTGATGCAGGCATAACCCCGGTGCTCCATTGCGACACGAACTGGACGAAGTTCCTGCCCTATTTCCGGAGATTCCCCAGGGCCAGGTGCATCCTCGAGCTCGACAGCTTCACCGACATCTTCAGGGCGAAGGAGATCCTGGGAGACCACACGGCCATCATGGGCGACGTTCCCAGCACGCTCCTTGCGGAGGGGAGCCGGGATGATGTACGGGATTACTGTAGGAGACTCATTGATGAGGTGGGTGCAGGGGGAGGGTTCATCCTGAGCTCGGGCTGTTCCATTCCCCTGAATGCGAGGCAGGAGAATGTCCTCGCCATGACCGAGGCGGTGGAGGAATGGGGATGGTATTCATGATCGGGAGCGGCTCGTCCTCCAGGGAACCCGGCATACGGCTCATCCCTTTCTCTTCTGCATCTCCTTGTCCTTGAGCTCCCGCCTGAGGATCTTCCCTATGGCGCTCTTGGGCAGCTCGGAGATGAACTCCACCTCCTTGGGCACCTTGTAGGCGGCCAGCTTGTCCTTGCAGAAGGCTATCACCTCCGTGTCTGTGAGGCTCTCCCCCGGTTTGATGACGATGAAAGCCTTCACGCTCTCGCCGCGGTATGCGTCGGGCACGCCGATGGTGCATGCCTCGAGGATCTTGGGGTGGTCGAAGAGGACCTGGTCGATCTCCTTGGGATAGATGTTGAAGCCGGCCGCTATGATCATGTCCTTCTTCCTGTCCACGATGGAAAGGTAGCCCTCGTCATCGAAGACCCCGATGTCGCCTGTGTAGAACCACCCGTCCCTCAGGGACAGGGCGGTCTCGTCGGGCTTCTTGTAGTAGCCTGCCATGACCTGCGGCCCCTTGATGCATATCTCGCCGGGCTCACCGGTCTTCATCTCCCGATCGCCGGTCTCGATGTCCACGAGCTTGATGTCGGTGTTGGGCAGGGGCACGCCCACGGTGCCGGTCTTGACCTTGCCGCCCCAGGGGGTGCAGGTGGCGAAGGCCGTGTTTTCGGTGGCGCCGTAGACATCGTTGATGATGGCCCCGTGCAGACTCCTGAGTTCGTTCACCGTGTCATCGGGCAGCGGTGCGGCACCGCCGAAATATCCCTTCACGAAGCTCAGGTCCATGGTGCGGAATTCCGCGTTCTGCAGCAGGCCGGTGTAGATGGTGGGTACTCCCGGCAGGAAGGTCGGCCTGAACTTCCTGAGCTGCTCCACGATGGCCTCGGGCGTGGGCCGCGGTACCAGCACGCAGGTCCACCCGCTCCAGAAGGGGAAGTTCTGGCTCACCGAGTACCCCGCGGAGTGGAAGATCGGGTAGACCCCCAGGAGGCTTTCCCCGGTGTCCTTCAGGTCGGGAAACCATGCTCGGAAGATCTGGATCACGGCCGAGATGTTCTCGTGGGTAAGCATGGCGCCCTTGCTCACACCCGTGGTGCCCCCCGTGTAGATGAGCGCCGCCAGGTCGTTCCATTCCGCTTCACTCTGCACCGGGGTGTCGGGATGCGCCTTGAGGAGGTCCATGAACTGGTAGACCCCGCCCTGAGGAGTGATCTTGCGGTACATTTCCTTCTTCACGAAGGGGAAGAGCTGCTTGACCGGGAAGGGGAGGAAGTCGTTGATGTGGCAGGTGATGATGGTGTCGATCTTCGTCTGGCCCTTGAT
>JALOOZ010000118.1 GCA_025454155.1 Thermodesulfobacteriota bacterium | reverse complement strand
GAACATCCTCATCGGGTTCACCGGGCAGATCTCGCTCGGCCACGGGGCCTTCTTCGGCGTGGGGGCCTATGCCGGGGCCATCCTGGCGACCAGGCTGGGCATGCCGTTCTGGCTGTCCGTGCCTGCGGCCGGGCTGGTGGCGGCCTGCACGGGAATGGTCTTCGGCATTCCCTCGGGCAGGCTCAAGGGCCTGTACCTCACCATAGCCACCCTGGCCGGGCAGTTCATCATCGAGTACATCCTGGTGAACTGGGAGGGCCTCACCAAGGGGACCATGGGCATCATGCTGCCGGGCGCCAGCCTGTTCGGCCTTGCCGTCAACACGGACCGTCGCTTTTTCTACGTGATCTTCGCATGCCTGGTGGGGCTGACCCTGACGGCGTCCAACCTCATGCGCACCCGGTATGGCCGGGCCTTCATCGCCATACGCGACAACGACCGGGCCGCCGAGGGCATGGGCATCCCCATCTTCCGCTACAAGCTGCTGTCCTTCGCGGTGAGCTCGTTCTACGCAGGCTTTGCAGGGGCCCTGTGGGCCTACTACATGCGGAGCATCTCCACCGAGCCCTTCAACCTGGGCCTGTCGGTGGAGTACATCGCCATGGTCATCATCGGCGGCCTGGGCAGCATCCCGGGCTCAATCTTCGGCGCGGCCTTCATCATGGGGCTCAACGAGATCCTGCGCTTTGCCACGGACGCCATGATGAACATCAAGGCGTTCAGCGGGTTCAGCCTCAACATGGCCTCGCTGCGCGAGTTCGCCTTCGGGGCGGCCATCGTGCTCTTCATCCTCTTCGAGCCCAAGGGGATCGCGGAGCTGTGGCGGATCGTGCGGTCATCCTTCCGGCTGTGGCCGTTCTCCTACTGAGGTGGATCCCATGGAAAACGAGACCTCTGCCACCCTGCTCCAGCTCAACAACATATCCGTGGTGTACTCGGACGTGATCCAGGTGCTCAAGGGCGTATCGCTCACCGTGCCCCGGGGCCGCATCGTCTCGCTCCTCGGCAGCAACGGCGCGGGCAAGACCACGACGCTCAAGGCCATCTCGGGCCTGCTCAAGCCGGAGAACGGCAAGGTGACCGACGGGGAGATCGTCTACGACGGGAAAGGCGTGCAGAACATGTCCCCCGAGGAGATCACCCGGCTCGGCATCATCCAGGTGCTCGAGGGCAGGCAGCCCTTCAAGTACCTCACCATCGAGGAGAACCTGAAGGTCGGCACGGCCACCCGGTGGACCAGGCCCTGGAAAAAGGACCTGGAGCTCGTGTACGACTACTTCCCGCCGCTCACCGAGCGCAGGAAGACGCTGGCCGGATACTGCAGCGGCGGCGAGATGCAGATGCTGGTCATGGGCAGGGCGCTCATGGCCCACCCCAGGCTGCTCCTCCTGGACGAGCCGTCCCTTGGCCTGGCGCCGCTCGTGGTCAGGGAGATCTTCAGGATCATACGCCGGATCAACGAGGAGCAGGGCACCACCATCGTGCTGGTGGAGCAGAACGCCAACATGGCCCTGCAGATCGCCCACTACGGCTATGTCATGGAGAACGGGAAGATCGTGATGGAGGGCGAGGCGGACAACCTCAGGGAGAACCCGGACGTCAAGGAGTTCTACCTGGGCGTGAGCGCCGGCGGAGCCGCCCGGTCGTACCGGGACGTGAAGTCGTACAAGAGAAGGAAGAGGTGGCTCTAGACAGAGGAGGTTCCCATGGGCGGTTTTTTTGATGATCTCGAGACCATGTCCCGTTCCGATCGGGAGGCACACCAGAGCAGAAGGCTCGCCGGGATGGTCCGCCTGGGCTATGAGCGGTCGTCGCGGATCAGGAGGATCTTAGACGGACTGGGGCTCGCCCCATCCGATATTCAGACCATACAGGACCTGCCGAAGCTGCCGGTCATCAACCGCGAGCGGCTCGTGGAACTCGAAGCGGCCGAGCCGCCCTACGGCGGCCTGGAAGACCCGTCCGCACCCGTGGAGCGCATCTTCACCTCGCCGGGGCCGGTCTACGAGCCCCACCTGGGCTCCGACGACCCGCTGTGGGCCAGGGCCTACAAGGCGGCCGGCTTCGGCCCGGGCGACATCGCGCTGAACGCCTTCTCGTACCACATGGTGGCGGCCGGGCTCACCTTCCACGGCGGTCTGAACAGGGTCGGCGCCACGGTGGTGCCGTCGGGGGCGTCGACCACCCAGCAGCAGGTGCAGCTCATCAGGGACCTCAAGGTCACGGGCTACACAGGCACCCCGAGCTTCCTCATGGCCATCATCGACAAGGCGGGGGAACTGGGCTGCGACTTTGCGAAAGACTTCCGCGTCCGGCGGGCGAGCTTCGCCGCCGAGCCCCTGCAGCCCTCCCTGCGGCAGCGCTTCGAGTCCAAGTTCGGCATCGACACGTACCAGATGTACGGCGCCACCGAGGTGGGAGACGTGGCCTACGAGTGCTCCGCCAAGAAGGGCTGGCACCTCTGCGAGGAGGTCGTCGTGGAGATCGTGGACCCGGCCACCGGGCAGTGCGTGAAGCCGGGCGGGCTGGGCGAGGTGGTGGTGACCAGGCTCAACTCCATGTTCTTCCTGTTCCGGTTCGGCACCGGCGACCTGTCGAGCCTCATCGAGGAGCCCTGCGCCTGCGGCAGGACCTCGTACCGCCTATCCGGCATAGCGGGCCGCGTGGGCGACGCGGTGAAGGTCCGCGGCATGTTCGTGGCCCCGAGCCAGGTCAAGCGGGTCTCCGAGGGCTTCCCCGGCCTCGTCCTCCAGCTCGTGATAACGCGCTCGGGCCACAAGGACATCCTCACGGCCAGGCTCGAGGCGAAGGCCGGGGCAGACGAGGCAGACCTGAAAACCCGCTTCGAAAAGACCTTCCAGGAGGTCTGCACGGTCAGGGTGGACCGGGTGGAGTTCGTGCCGCCCGGGAGCATCCCGGCGGATGCCAAGCCCCTGGTGGACGATCGGGAGTGGACCTAGGGGGCGAGGGCCCCTCCCCTGAATGCCCTTGCCCTCCGGATTCACTCCCTCTATACTTGCACCCTGAAAGACTATCCGGGAGGTCATGCCATGTCCGACATCCTCATCTACGGCAAGGCGGGTTGACCCTACACCGACCAGGCCAGGTCGGCCTTCGGGGACAGGGCAACATACCACGATGTGAAGAAGGACCATGCCAGGCTCGACGAGATGCTCAGGCTCACCGGCGGCAGGCGCCAGGTGCCGGTCATCGTGGAATCCGGCACGGTCAAGGTGGGATACGGCGGATCCTGAGGGGTGTAGACGGGCCCATCGTGCATGGGCTTTTTCCCGGGACCCCAGCCCTCAGACCATTCGGGGAACGAACAGCTCGTGGAAGACGCGCAGGAAGGCCGAGTCCGTGAGCCCGGCCATGTAGTCACGGGCCATCTCGAAGGGGTTGTGGGTGTTCCGGTACCGGTCTCCCAGCCGGCCCAGGAAGCCGGTGAAGACCGGTGAAGCCTGGTCGCGGTCGGTGATGTCCTGAACCAGCCGCGCGAACACCAGCGAGTACATGTTCCTGATCTTGTCCGACTCCCGCTTGACGTCGCTGTTGGTGTAGATCTTCTCGTAATTGAACGCCTTGAGCGCCATGAGGGCATCGAAGACCTCGGGGGAATACACCATGGCCCCGCTCGTGGAATTGCCTATGAGGTCTTCCACCAGGGCGTAGACGATCCTGCCGTTGGTGTCGCCCAGCACGCCCGCCACATCCCTGGGGATATCGCTGCGCGAGATGATCCCGATGGATATGGCGTCCTCTATGTCGCGGCCGATGTAGCTCACCGAGTCCGCCACCCGGACCAGGCAGCCTTCCATGGTCATGGGCAGGGGGCTCTCCCCTTTGAGGGCTCCGGCCATCTTCAGGTCGAAATCCTTGAAGGTCCCCCCCTGTCCAGGCGAGACCCGCTGCTCGGTCATCTCGCCGTTGTGGCACAGGATGCCGTCCAGGACCTGCAGGGTGAGGTTGAGGCCGAGTCCCGCCTTCTCGATGCGCTCCAGGGCCTGGATGGCCTGGAGATTGTGCCGGAAGGGCCCGATACCCGCCTCGGTGCAGAGCTCGTCCAGATAGAGCTCCCCGTCGTGGCCAAAGGGCGGGTGCCCGATGTCGTGGCCTATGGCTATGGCCTCGATGAGGTCGTCGTTCAGCCCCAGCTTCCTGCCGATGGTCCGCGCGATGCGGGAGAGCAGCTGCACGTGGATGACCCGGTGGGAGATGCCCTGGTGCCCCACCAGGTAGAACACCTGGGTCTTGTCGATGTAGGAGGTGTAGGCCTGGGAGTGGAGGATGCGGTCCACGTCGATGGAGAACGCATCCCTCATGTCGGCCTTGGGAGACTCCTCGGGCCGCCTCCTGACTCCCTGGGCGGGGTGGGACCTTTTCATGTCCGTCACTGGGTCGATATCTTCGAGAACTTGGCGACCTTGTCGAACAGCGATACAAGACCATGGAGCAGGGCGATGCGGTTTTCCCGCACCGCCGTGTCCTCGCTCATGACCAGGACCTTCTCGAAGAAGCTGTCGATGGGCTCCTTCAGCCCGGCGAGCAGCTTCAGCGCTTCGGTGTATTCACCCTTGCCGGTGTGGCCGACGAAGGCACCCTCCATGGCGACGAAGGCCTTGTGCAGGGCCTTTTCCTCGTCCTGCGCGAAGAGCCCCGGGTCGACGGCCGCGTGTGCCGCAGCCTTCTTGAGGATGTTCTCCACCCGCTTGGAGGCAGCGCAGATGGGCTCGAACCATGGCTCCTTCCGCACGGTCGCCAGGGCCTGGGCCCTGCCGAAGGTGTCCACCGGGTCGTCGAAGGTGCCGATGACCGACTCGACGACATCCCCGGGGATGCCCTTTGCCTGGAGGATGGACACGAAGCGGTTCGCGAAGAAGGCGACGACCTCCTGTTTTACCTCTGCAGCAGGCCTCTTGAGCTTCGAGGCGAGCTGCCCGAGGGACTCATCCACGAGCCAGCCGATGGAAACCCGGTAGCCCTTGCCCAGCACGATGTTCTCGATGGCGATGGTCTGCCTGCGGAGCGCGTACGGGTCCGAGGTGCCCGACGGCACCATGCCCACGCCGAAGCAGCCGCAGATGGTGTCCACGCGGTCGGCCATGCCGATGATGTCGCCCACCACGCCGGACGGAAGCACATCGTCGGCGGATGCGGGCAGGTAGTGCTCCCGGATGGCGACGGCCACCTCGGGATCGATGCCCTGCCGCAGGGCGTACTCCCTGCCCATGATGCCCTGGAGCTCCGGGAGCTCGCAGACCATGAGGCTGTTGAGGTCGCCCTTGCAGAGGTATGCGGCCTGGCTCACCTTGTCCCTCTTCTCCGGGGAGATCCTGTCTGCCAGCGCCAGGGCCACCTGGGTGAACCGCTGGACCTTCTCCCAGGAGGTGCCCAGGTCCTTGTGGAAGATGACGTCCCTGAGCCTGTCGGCATAGACATTGAGCGGGACCTTCAGGTCCTCCACGAAGAAATACCGCCCGTCGTCGAGCCGGGCCTTGAGCACCCGCTCGTTGCCCGCGCGGACAACGGCATCGTCCCTGGGGACGATGTTGCTGAAGGCACCGAAGCAGGCCTTGAGTTTCGAGTGGTCGCCGGAGGCGTACATGGGGAAGTACCGCTGGTGGTGCTTCATGACCGTGACCAGGACCTCCCTGGGGATCTTGAGGTAGTCCTCGGCAAAGGTGCCGATGATGGGGTGGGGGAATTCCAGGAGGTTCGCCACCTCGTCGAGCAGGTCCCTGTCCAGGACCTCGGCCCCGATCTTCGCCGCCTGGTCTTCCAGGGCCTTCCAGATGGCCTGTTTCCGCTTGTCCAGGTCCGGGATGACATATGCCCTTTCCAGGGCCTGCTCGTACCCGTCCGGTTGCGCGATCTCCAGGGGCCCCCCGGCCATGAACCTGTTGCCGAAGGTGAGCCTGCCCGAGGTGATCGCGCCGAACCTCACGGGCAGCACGTCACTGCCGAACAGCGCCAGGATCCAATGCACGGGCCGGGCGAAGCGGACATCCGGATTCGACCAGCGCATGGTCTTGGCGAACGGGATCTTCGGGATCATCTCCTCGAGCAGAACCGGAAGGACCTCCCGGGCGGGCCTTCCCGGCGTGGTCTTCGTGACGCTCAGGTACTCGCCCTTGGGGGTCTTCGCAATGGACACCTCGGCTATGTCCACGCCGCAGGTCTGGGCAAAGCCCAGCCCCGCCTTGGTGGGGTTGCCGTCCTTGTCGAAGGCGATGCTCTTCGGCGGCCCCGTCCTGGTCTCCGTGGCGTCCGGAAGGGTTTCCGCAAGGCCGTCGACCTTCAGGGCCAGCCTCCTGGGGGTGGAGAACACCCGCACGCCTTCGTGCTCGAGCCTGAGGGCGGCGAACCTTTCCCCCATGAACGACCTCATGAACTGCAGCGCTGGGACGATGAAGCCCGAGGGGATCTCCTCGGTGCCGATCTCGAAGAGCAGTGTCCGCGCCATCATGCCTCCCCGCCCTGCTGCCGGATGCCGTCCAGGTACAGCTTGGCCGACATGCGCGCCAGCTCCCGGACCCTCAGCACGTAGGACTGGCGTTCGGTGGTGCTGATGGCGCCCCGGGCGTTGAGCAGGTTGAAGATGTGCGAGCACTTGAGGCACATGTCGTACACCGGCAGGCACAGCCCTTCCCGGGAGATCCTCTTTCCCTCTTCCTCGAAGAGCCTGAAGAGCTCCAGGAGCATCTGCACGTCGGCCAGCTCGAAGTTGTATTTCGACCACTGGACCTCGCCGGCATGGTGCACGTAGCCGTAGTTCCAGCCGTCCTTCCACTGGATGTCGTAGACCGAGTTCCTGTTCTGGAGGTACATGGCGATCCGCTCCAGGCCGTAGGTGATCTCGGTGCAGACCGGATCGAGGTCGAAGCCGCCCACCTGCTGGAAGTAGGTGAACTGGGTGATCTCCATGCCGTCGAGCCACACCTCCCATCCGAGACCCCAGGCGCCCAGCGTGGGGGATTCCCAGTCGTCTTCCACGAAGCGTATGTCGTGCTCGAGGGTGTCGATGCCAAGCTGGCGCAGGCTGTCCAGGTAGAGGTCCTGGACATCGAGCGGCGAGGGCTTCAGGATGACCTGGTACTGGTAGTAGTGCTGGAGCCGGTTGGGATTCTCGCCGTAACGGCCGTCCGTGGGACGCCTCGACGGCTCGACGTAGGCGACGTTCCAGGGGTCGGGTCCCAGGGCCCTCAGAAAGGTCGAGGGGTTGAAGGTGCCGGCACCCACCTCGAGATCATAGGGCTGGGCGATGAGGCAGCCGTGCCGGGACCAGTAATCATGCAGATTCAGTATCAATTCTTGGAAATCCATGGCTACCCCATGTAGCACTGGTTCATATCGAGGTCAAGCAGCTTCGCCAGGAAGG
>JALOOZ010000117.1 GCA_025454155.1 Thermodesulfobacteriota bacterium | reverse complement strand
TGATAGGGACGATCCACATGAGGAATATGAAATCATGGATGCCGATCTTACTCGGGATTACCCTGGCCCTTACGGCCTGTGCCGAACTCCAGCAGTACGAGATTGAGAGATCGGTCGAAGGCAACCTTCTGTACTCTTCATTTCCGGAACTCAAGGTACAGGTTGATCCTGGATTCAAATACCTCGGCAATGCCGAGCGTACTGAAAAGGACACCTCCACACATGCTGATGGTGAACCTCAGGACAGAACCTCATCATATCTGTTCGGGCAGTTTGACTCCCGTAAGGTCCTGATGAAGGGAACCGTGATACGTTTGAAGGTGGTCAGGGGGGATCCGAGCAAGGCCTGGCAGGACGGGACAGCACAGGCAGTGAAAAATCCCCTGGATTCCGGCACGGTCAAGATCCTGGATGAAGATTACGGGTATCTTCTCTATACCGGAAAGGATTTCTTCACCGGGGAAGAGCTGGGTCTTCTTTCCTCTTCAGGAGTCTCTTCCTGTTATCTCATAAAGTCCCTCGAGAGGAAGGCCGGCCTGGGGAACAAATCTCAGGTGGGCATATTCTATCTTGAAGATGCCGCATCAGCATGTTCCACAAGCTCGTGCAACGAATGCCTCCAGGGCAAACCGCTCTCCGGGCCATACCAGCAGATCGTCCGGGACTTCGACGAGAGGAGCTACCAGGCCATCAGCTTCCAGGAGCCGAAGAAAACCGTCGACGCAACCTCCCGGTATGTCAAACCGGAGGACAAGCCCTCTCAGCCGATGAAGACGGGCGATGCACCTGAAAGTATGGAGAACAGGCTCAAGGTCCTGAAAGACCTCCTGGACAAGGATCTGATCACCCGGGAGGATTATGAGAAAAAGAAGGCCGAGATCCTCGAGGGCCTTTAAGCCGACACGCCAGCATTCCTTTCGATGACCGCCCTCTTCTGATGTCAGTTTGCGGCTGTCATGAAATGAATGCTTGAATCATCTGCAGGCTCATTGATACAATATCCCGGAAAGTCTCTCTTATTCATGATGTTTCTTTATCGATTGTGAAGCGGAGGAAGAGAGCACCACCCTGGGGTGTAGCATATTACAAACAAGAAAGAGGGGGATAGTATGGCAAGCATGATTCTGGATGAAAGGGACCAGCAGTTCGTACTCTACGAGATGCTCGACGTTGAAAGGATCTGCGGACATCAGAAGTTTGCGGACTTCTCCAAGGAGACCTTCACCATGATCCTCACCGAGGCCCAGAAGATAGCCGAGGAGGAGATCCATCCGACGCTGCCGGAGGGGGATCATGAAGGTTGCAGGCTCGTTGACGGGCAGGTTCATGTTCCCGCGTGCTTTCACCGGGTATACAAGCTTTTCTGTGAAGGCGGCTGGATCGGCATGTCCTTCCCGCCCGATGACGGCGGCCAGGGCCTGCCGGAGAGCGTGAAGTTCGCGGCCATCGAGTGGTTCTACCACAATTTCGCCTTCATCGCATATCCGTTCGCCACCGAGGGGGCGGCCCATCTCATCCTGACCTATGGAACCGAGGAGCAGAAGAAGAAGTACGCGGAGAAGATGCTCCAGGGTGTGTGGGGCGGCACCATGGCCCTGACCGAGCCGGGTGCGGGATCGGATGTGGGAAACCTGAGCACCAGGGCCATCCGCCAGCCCGACGGGACCTTCAAGCTCCAGGGAACCAAGATCTTCATCACCGGCGGAGACCAGGATCTGGTGGACAATGTCATCCACCCGGTCCTGGCGAGGATCGAGGGTGATCCTGCGGGAACCAAGGGCATATCCATCTTCATCGTGCCCAAGTACCTCGTGAACACCGACGGGACAATGGGCAGGCGCAACGATTACGAGATCGCCAAGATCGAGGAGAAGATGGGCATCCACGGCAGCGCAACCTGTCTGATCAACTTCGGTGACAACAACGAGTGCTATGCTGAGCTCCTGGGCAACGAGCGCGACGGCATGAAGATCATGTTCCAGATGATGAACGAGGCCAGGCTCGCTGTGGGCATGCAGGGCCTTGCCAGCGCATCCATCGCCTACCTGCACGCGCTGAAATATGCCAAGGAGAGGCTCCAGGGTTCCTCCATCATGGAGATGAAGAACCCCGAGGCGCCGCGGGTCCCCATCATCCAGCACCCGGATGTGCGCAGGATGCTCCTGTGGATGAAATCCAGCGTTGACAGCATGAGGGCGCTCTCCTACTTCATCGCATTGTGCTTCGACATGCACCACGTGGCGGCCGATGATGCGGAAAAGGACAAGTGGCTCGGCTATGCCGAGGTGCTCACCCCCATCGTGAAGGCCTACTGCTCGGACATCGGTTTCCGGGTCACTGAGACTGCCATGCAGATCTACGGCGGATACGGCTTCTGCAGCGAGTATCCGGTGGAGCAGTTCATGCGCGACGAGAAGATCGCTTCCATCTATGAAGGGGCCAACGGCATCCAGGCCCTGGACCTCGTCGGCAGGAAGCTCGGCATGAAGAAGGGGGCCTACTTCATGAACCTGCTGGGGCTCATGGGGTCCACCGTGGCCAAATACAAGGACCTGCAAGGGCTCAAGGATCTCGGTGAGGCCGTCCAGACAAGTGTGAATACCCTGGCGGACGTGGCCATGTTCTTTGCATCGTGCGGCAAGTCAGGCAAGTTCCTTGTCCCCATCAACAATGCCTATCCGTTCCTCATGGCGATGGGCAAGGTGGTGTCCGGCTGGTTCCTTTTCTGGCAGGCCGGCATTGCCAGGGAGAAGCTCGATGCATTGACCCAGAAGGCCGGCATTGTCGGTTCCGATCAGGCGGCCGTGTCCGGCCTTGCGAAGACCAGCAGGGATGGGGCCTTCTACCTGGGCAAGATTGCATCCGCACAGTATTTCATCAGGAATGTGCTGCCCGAGGTGGATGCTGCAGTGAAGGCAATGAAAAGCGAAGACATGTCTGTCGTGGAGATACCCGAAGAGAGCTTCGCCTCGTAAAGGAGCGGGCAGGTGCGGGGATTCACAGGCCCTGCACCTGCTTGTGCTGTCGAAGATATTCTCCTGCTGAGTCTTTGAAACAATCCTGGTGCCCTTGGAATTTGGGTCAAGAATCACTACGTATGGGTAAAAGAAAGAGAGAAGGGAGGGCCGGGAAGTTGGATTCCGATTCATTGGTTGTTGCATGCAGGAAATGCGGGGTGAAGAACAGGATTCCTCTGGCACGTCAAGGCGACAAGGCCTGGTGCGGGAAGTGTCATGTGGATATAATTCTCAAAGGCCTGGATCAACCCGTTGCTGCAAACGACACGACCTTCACCGCCGAGGTCATCCAGAGCGGGTATCCGGTCCTCGTCGACTTCTGGGCCCCATGGTGCGGGCCGTGCAGGACCATGTCGCCGGTGCTGGAAAGACTATCCAGGAAATATGCCGGCCGGCTCAAGATCGTGAAGGTCAATGTTGACGAAAGTCCTGCCATTGCATCCCAATATGGCATCAGATCGATTCCAAGCCTGTTCTTTTTCAAGAAGGGCGCCGTCATCAACAGCCTGCTGGGGGCGCTCCCCCAGCAGGAGCTGGAGCGCCAGATAGGGCTGTTCATCGGGGGATGAACCCAGACGAAGTTCTTTCTAGAACATGACAGAGGTGAGGATGTAGTCGGCGACCAGGACGCTGACCGATGACATGACCACGGACTGCGTTGCTGCATGGCCGACGCCTTCCGCCCCTCCGCTGGTGCTGTAGCCCTTGTAGCACCCGACCACCGACAGGATGGCGCCGAAGAAGCAACTTTTAATCAACCCCGAGAACAGGTCCTCGTAGGAGACGTATTCCACGATCCGGGCCATGAATACCCCTTTGTCGATGTCCAGGATAACCGTTCCGACAATATAGGACCCAATCATCCCGATGGCATCGAAGATCAGGGTCAGCATGGGCATCATGATGACCGAGGCGACGATACGGGGAATGATGAGATATTTAAAGGGATTCACCCCCATGACGACCAGGGCGTCTATCTGCTGTGTCACCCTCATGATGCCGATCTCGGCTGTCATGGCCGAGCCGGCACGGGCCGTAACCATGAGTGCGGCGAGCACGGGGCCGAGCTCCCTGAGGAGACCCAGTGCAGTAGTGGATCCCACGAGGGATTCCGCACCGAAAAGACTGAATCCGTGATGGGTCTGCAGGGCACTCACCATTCCGGTGAACATGCCGGTGAGCATGACCACGGGCGTGGAGCGGATGCCTATGAATTCCATCTGCTTGAAGAACTGTTTGATGAATACAGGAGGTCTCCCCAGTTGAGAGACGGCCTGGTAGAAGAAGATGACGAATGCTCCAAGTTCCTCAAGAAAGGACAGCGTCATCCTCCCGATGTTTTCGACCACGTTCATGCTATTGTTCTTTCGATCGAATCCGTGATATGGCATCGCTCCATCCGGAGTAAAGCCTTCCACGGAGCTTGCCGTCGATCATGGGGACAAAGACCATGTCCGACTGCCTGAGGTTCCGGATCTGTTCGCCGGGGGACCAGAGCCCCGTGGCGATCCCTGCCAGATAAGCGGCACCCATGCCTGTAGACTCGATGTGTTTCGACCTGTCGATGGGGCATCCCAGAATGTCCGCCTGGAACTGCATGAGGAAATTGTTCCTGCAAGCTCCGCCGTCCACCTTCAGGTCGGTGAAGGACTTTCCTGTGCACTGCTCGAAGGCACTGATGAGGTCTTTGACCTGGTATGCGATGCCCTCCAGCGCAGCGCGGACGATGTGCGCCTTCGTGGTGCTTCTGGTGAGGCCCAGGATGGCCCCCCGGGCGTACATGTCCCAGTAGGGAGCTCCAAGACCAGCAAAGGCCGGAACCATGTAGACACCATGGGTGTCAGGAACGCTCTCCGCGATCTCCTGTGTCTGGGATGCATCGGACACTATCCCAAGGCCGTCCCTCAGCCACTGGATCACCGCTCCGCCGATGAACACCGATCCCTCCAGGGCATAGCATGGCTGCCCCTTCTCGTCACTGGCGAGTGTCAGAATGAGGCCGCTGGTCGGGTTGATTTTCTCATACCCCATATTGAGCAGGAGAAAACAGCCGGTGCCATAGGTGTTCTTTGCCTGCCCCTGGTGGAAGCACGCCTGTCCGAAGAGCGCCGCCTGCTGGTCTCCGGCGATGCCTGCTATGGGCATGGGTGCACCGGTGACATCGCTGTCGCTCTCGCCGATGACCCCGGCGGATGGAACGACCCGGGGAAGCATGGCTGCGGGGATATCGAGCACCCTGAGGAGTTCCTTGTCCCATTGTCTGTCATGAATGTTGAACATCATGGTTCTGGATGCGTTCGTATAATCGGTGGCATGAATGCTTCCCCTGGTGAGCTTGGCTATGATCCAGGCATCGATGGTTCCGAAGGCAATATCGCCTGAGACGGCTCTTGCCCTGAGCCCCGGCAGAGAATCCAGGAGCCATTTCACCTTGGTGCCGGAAAAGTATGCATCCACTACAAGACCTGTCTTGTCCCGGAACAAAGGCTCGAGGCCGTCGGATTTCAGCGCGTCGCAGATGGCAGCAGACCTCCTGCACTGCCATACAATGGCGTTGTGGACAGGCTTGAGCGTTTCCCTCTCCCAGAGGACAACGGTCTCGCGCTGGTTGGTGATCCCTATGGCGATGATATCCTTCGGCTGTATGGAAGCAGCCAGCAGGGCCTTCTTCATGACCGTGTGGGTCGTGTCCCAGATCACTTCCGGGTCATGCTCCACCCAGCCGGGCTGCGGATATATCTGGGGGAACTCTGAATAAGCCATTCCTGACACCCTGCCGTCATGGTCGACGATCATGACCCTGGTCCCGGTCGTACCCTGATCTATGGTCAATACATGCTTCTTCATGTCGCAGCCACCTCCTTCATTCGCCCTGGAACCGGATCCCGAAGCATCTCAGGTCATCATAGAGCTCTGAGATGGGCAACCCCATGACATTGGTATATGAACCCTGTATATGATCAATGAAGAGCGAAGCAATGCCCTGGACGGCATAAGCTCCGGCTTTGTCCATGGGCTCGCCGCTCTCGACATACCAGGAGATTTCTTCCGGTGTCATCTGCTTGAAACGCACCCTGGTCCGGACCACCCTCGACTTTGCGTGTTTTCCCAGCATGAGCGTATATCCGGTGAACACATCATGGGTCTTGTTCTGGAGGAGCATGAGGAAATCCCTGGCCTGGTTCATGTCCCGTGGTTTCCCGAGGATTTCCCCATCCACCACAACCACTGTGTCGGCCCCGATGACCAGAGCTTCAGGATATTGCCGTGCCATTGCCAGGGCCTTCTCCCTGCTTATGCGGGCGCAGAACCTCCGGGCCGTTTCTCCCTTGTGCTGGGACTCGGATATGTTCGGAATCCTGACCAGAAAAGGTATGCCGAGCAGCGAGAGAAGTTCCCTTCTTCTCGGCGATCCAGATGAAAGTAGCACCTGCATAGATCCACAGATAGGAGAAAAAATCCCGTCTGTCAACGCAAGCACTCAGGCGAGGTCAGGTGCGTTCACTCTTGAAGCGTGGCTGGGCTGGTTTCTTCTGCCTGTATCCCTTGAGCGAGGCCTTGTCCTTTCGTAGAGCACCGATCTCATGGGCGAGCTTTTCGGTCTGGGTGCTCAGGGAGTCGATGACCTGACCCTGCTCCAGGTGGAGAGCCTTGATGAGGCCTGCTATCTTCCTGTCGTGGATGAGCGTGCTCGATGAGGCGAGTATCTTCCCGAGCTGACGTTGTATCTTTGCAGACTGGGTTACGAGGACTTCCAGCTCCTCCATATTCCCCTGTGCGATGGCCCGAGACTGTCTCACCAGGGCAATCCGCCAGGATTCCAGGAGGGTCAGGGCTGCTTCTGGATGATGTTCTGCCATGTATCCCGAAGCTCCTGAAGATAAGTGATGACCTCATGGGTGGGGTCTATGGTGTTGTTATACTGGGCGTCGATGATGCGTCTGATCATGTAGTTATAGAGGGCATCCAGATTGTAAGCCACTTCACCCGCCTCGTAGTTCAGGCCGTTGGTCAGCTCCCACACAATATTCTGAGCCTTGTTGAGCAGTTCGTTCATGACCGTGTAGTTCTTCTCGGCATGGGCTTTCTCTGCCTGCCTGAGCAGACCTATGGCCCCGTCATAGCACATGAGAATGAGCCGTCCCTGATCAGCCGTCTGGACCTGGGTCTTTTTATATGCCTGGTAGCCGAGTGTGTTCATGTTCATCCTGGACCCCTCCCCACTTCATCCTACTACTGTTATCGGTGGTGGACTTTTTTTCTTGAGAGGGATTTGCCGGCTTCCCGTGTTCGATTCATAAGCTGCAAGGCATAGTGCATGGCCCGGCTACGCTGTCTTAAGGGTCTCTTTGATGCGGTCAAGACC
>JALOOZ010000116.1 GCA_025454155.1 Thermodesulfobacteriota bacterium | reverse complement strand
TCAGCGCCGGCCGGCGGTTCAGGACCACCGGGGCATGCCCCTCATTGATCTTGTGCAGGAAATCGGCATCGCTCATGCGGAATTCCTGCTTCATCATCCTGACCCAGGCATCGCTGGGGTGCTTGAAGCGGCCAGGATCGCCGTACTTGAAGATCGATCTGAAACTCCCCGGCAGGGGGGGGGTTTCCGTCCAGTCCGGCCTTTGATGTCCGACTTTCTTTTTCATGACATGCCCTCCAGCATCTCTCTGATACTCTCTTCTGCATACAGGAGACCGCTGAGCCTGATGCGGCGGACCTCCCTGGGTTCCTGATTCCTGATGGCCTCGAAGAGCTCCCGGTGGAAACGGCGGGTTCTCTCCATGGTGCCTTCGTCCTCGATATACAGGGAGATGTCCCTGCAGAAGAACTGGTTGAAGAAGTTCAGCAGGATGTTGTTGAGCAGACCGTGCGTGTCGCGGGTGATGGCCTGGTGCACCCTCATCATGGAACCTCCTGCCGAACCGAGGCCATTCAACGGTATAATTTATCAACCAATATACCATTCGCCCGCGTATTTCAAGGCGGTTCTGATACCTTTCACGAAGGGACGAAGAATCCCCCCCTGAATTTCTTCAGAACCATTCAAGAATGGCCTCCCAAAGTTCGATATGGATAGAAAATCAAGAAATTATCCTATGATCAGGGAGAGATTATGCAGTACAAGGACACGATCGAGCAATCGAAGGAATATCTTCGTCTGGCCGTATCGCATATGAGCCGGTTCAAGGTCCCTTTCGACCCGGTGAACTATTCCGTCTGGTACGAGTATGTGTCGGGCAACAACAAGGAGCTGAGGATAGATCTCGATCATGCGATGACCCAGACCCAGAGCATCACTCCCGAGCTGAACAAGAACCTCTTCGAGAAATACATAGTCCCGGACCAGAAGCAGATTCTCGAAAAGATCCGCGAGGAGCTCAGAAAGATCCTGGAGAACATCCTGAAGCACGTGTCCGACGCGGGAGGCCAGCTCAACAACTTCGGCTCGGTGATCAAGAAGTTCTCCCAGGAGCTCAAGCAGGATCTCGATGTGGAGGCCGTTTCCAGGGTGGTCGAAGGGATTCTCAACGAGACGAAGGAGATCATGCAGTCAGGGGCGAACCTCAGGGAGCGCATGCAGGAATCAGCCGACAAAGTCGAAAAGTTGAGCAGGAACCTCGAACAGATCCAGGAGCAGGCGACAACCGATCTCCTGACAGGCGCCAAGAACCGGAGATACCTTACGACGGCCTTCTACGAGGAGGCGCATCAGGCCGACGCCGCAGGAGGCGACCTGTGCCTCATCATTGCGGACATCGATCATTTCAAGACCATCAACGATACCCACGGCCACCTCGTGGGCGACAAGGTGCTCAAGAGAACAGCCGATCTGATCATGAACTATGTGAAGGTCAGGGACATCGTCACCCGTTACGGCGGCGATGAGTTCGTGATCCTGCTGCCGAGCACGCCCCTGCAGGGGGCAGTCGTCTTTTCTGAAAAGCTGTGCGGATATTTCAAGAACCTGAACTGGAAGTCGAAGGACAAGAGCCAGTCCATAGAATCGATCCATCTTTCCATCGGCGTTGCCCAGTACCGGAAGGGCGAATCCCTGGAAACCGTCATCCAGAGAGCTGACAAGGCACTCTACAAGTCAAAGCAGGAAGGAAGGTGCCGGGTCACCAGTGAGACTGATCTGGAAGCAGCATAACAGCATGGACAGGGGCCTTGGGTGCAGTGATGATCGACATATCGCGGGGACGAGCCAGTGATTGATGCAACGGGAAGACAGAAGATCCTCATCATCGACGATTCGGAAATAATCACCGAGATGCTCACGGAAGCGCTGAAGGATTCGTATGCGGTCATCACTGCGATGAACGGGGAAAGGGCACTTGAACTGGCTTCAGAAGACCCGCTTCCCGACATCGTTCTCCTCGATGTCCAGATGCCGGGCATGAACGGATATGAAGTGTGTGCACGATTGAAGGCCGTGGAGAAGACCAGGACCATACCGGTGATATTCATCACCGGGTTCAATGGAGAAGACAATGAGTATAAGGGATTGGAACTGGGGGCCCTGGACTATATCTCAAAGCCGTTCAGCCTCAACCTGGTGAAGACGCGGATACGGAATCATCTGGAGCTGAAAAGGTACAGGGACAACCTGGAAGAGCTCGTGCAGGCGAGAACGAGAGAGCTTGAACTCACCCAGGAAGTCGCCATGGAGAGCATGGGTACCCTGGCCGAGTTCCGGGACCCCGAAACAGGGGGGCATATCAAGCGGACGCAGCATTTCATCAAGGCCCTGGCCGTGAACCTCAAGGGTCATGATAAATTCAGGAATATTCTGCAGGACAACACGATAAATCTTCTCTATAAATCAGCTCCGCTTCATGACATAGGCAAGGTGGCGATTTCCGACAGCATTCTCCTGAAGCCGGGGAAACTGACAGGGGAAGAATTTGAAGAGATGAAAAAACACACCGTGTATGGCCGCGATGTCATCCATGCTGCCGCAAAAAGATTGGGTGACGATTCCTTTCTCCATATTGCGGAGGAAATAGCCTATACCCATCATGAAAAATGGAATGGCGCAGGTTATCCACAGGGTCTCAGGGGAGAGGAAATACCGGTTTCCGGCAGAATGATGGCCATAGCAGACGTCTATGACGCACTGATCAGCAAGCGCGTCTATAAGCCTCCCATGCCGCATCAGAAAGCGGTATCGATCATCAGTAGTGAGCAGGGGGTCCACTTCGACCCTGACATAGTCGAAGCCTTCATGGAACTGAGCGATGTATTCAGGAATATTGCCCTTCAGTTCGCTGATTTCGACGAAGAGCGCGAGATCCTCTCAAAGCTCGATGAAACCTGATTCATGGACGAGTCGCGCTCGCTCCCGATGCCCAGGTATCATAGGCAATGCGTCGCAAGAAGGGCCTGTCCGCAGCGGGGAATGACCGCGGACAGGCTGATTGGCTTCCTTCACTTATTATACAGGGCTTCGATCTGGTCGGTGTAGTTTTCCATGATAACCCGTCGCTTGAGTTTCATCGTCTGGGTCAGCATCCCGTTCTCCAGGGTGAACGGTTCCGAGAGGAAGATGTATTTCCTTGGAATCTCATAGCCCCCGTACTTTTTCTTCAGGGTGTCGTTGATCTCATTCGTGATCATCTTCTGCACATCCTCCCGGGCGACCAGGGTCTTCATGTCTGTCGGAAGGTTGTTCTTCTGCGCGTAGGCCTCCAGGGCAACGAAGTCCGGTACGATCATGCAGACGGTGTATTCCCGCCCAGCCCCGTAGATCATGGCGCTCTGGACATAGTGGTTGAGGCAGATGTCCTCCTCGAGGGCGGCGGGGAAGACGTATTTCCCGTTTTCCAGCTTGAACTGCTCCTTGATCCGGCCCGTGATCCACAGGAAACCGTCCTTGTCAAGGCGGCCCCGGTCACCCGTCCGGATGCCGCCGTCCGGTGTCATGACCTCTCTCGTTGCGTCCGGCTTGTTGTGGTAACCCTTCATGACATTGGGGCCGTAACAGAGGATTTCCCCATCCTGGGCGCCTGGCTCCACCACGGACTGGTCTATGACGATCTTGATCTTGTCCAGGGCAGGCCCGACACTGCCGATCCTGAATCTGTTGGTGCCATTCATCGTGATGCCCGGTGTGGTCTCCGAGAGACCGTAGGCATCGTAGAGGGGAATCCCGATATCGAAGAAGAACTTGGATATTTCGGGGTTCATGGCGGCGCTCCCCGTCAGCGAGCCCTTGAGCCTGCCGCCGAAGAGGTCGCGGATCTTCTGGAAGACGATCTTGTCGATGACCTTGAACTTGAGGTCCACCATGAAGCTCGACCGGCCCTGTTCGGCCAGGCGCCGACGCTCCTTGCCTGCCTCCACGCCCGCATCGAAGAGCTTCTTTTTCAGGCCTCCGGCATCGTTGACCCTGGTGACGATCGTGTCGTAGACCTTGTTGAAGATACGCGGTACGGCGAGCAGGAATGTCGGCTGCACCTTGGCCATGTCCGCAACAATGGTCCCGACATTCTCCATGAAACCCATGGATGCGCCGATGGCCGTGAATGTGTGGAGTTCGCCCAGACCGAAGGCATGGGCCCAGGGCAGGAGGGAGAGTGTTCTGTCGGTCGCGACCAGTTCGGGGAACACCTTCATCCGTGCGTGGTGGTTGCTCGTCCAGTTTCCATGCATCAGGAGGACGCCCTTGGGGTCTCCCGTTGTCCCTGACGTATAGATGAGGACCGCCACCTCCTCCGGTTTCGGATAGATGGCCTTGACCGGCTTGCCCTCTCCGATCTTCTCCAGCTCGGACATCGTGTTCGGCCCCTTGCCCTGAATGAGATAGATCTTTTCCAGGGTGGGTATGCGGGAGGGGAAGTCCTTGATCCGTTCAAAGATCTCCGGCTTCGACACCAGCAGGACTTTCGTGGCGCTGTCCTTGACGATGTATTCCCAGACATGGGTCAGCTCGGCCTCGTACATGGGGACATAGAATGCCCCGAGCCCGACCACGGCGAAGTGGCCGACCGCCCAGTCGATGCTGTTGTTGCAGATGATACCCACGGCATCGCCGCGCTTGACGCCTAACGAAGCCAGTCCACCCCGCAGGTTGTCGACACGCCTGCCTATCTCCCGGTACGTGACCCACTCGTATTCACCCTGCGCGTTCTTCGCCCCGAGATAGGGATTATCGGCATACTTCTTCACGCTGTTCTCGAAGAGCTCCACGAGATTGTCCGGTTTTTCGAGCTGATACTTTTCAAACATGATTCGTTCCTTTCTTGTCCTCAGGATAGTTTCCGTAAAAAAATCACATGCCGCGGATAAAGGTGATTTCTTCGTGAGGTGCGAAGCAGGAAGTAGTTATAACGCCATAATGGGGAAAACACAAGGGGCCCGTGAACGAGGTCTTACAGGAGGAGATGGCCCTCTGTTCGTCTCAGGATTGGGGCGGCCATGACACCTTCTTCTTCCGGTACCGGAACGTGTGATGGTTCATGCGGAGGAGCCTGGCGGCCCGGCTCTCGTTGCCCTCTGCCATCCTGAGTGCCTCCTCGATGTAGCGCCTTTCGAATTCCCGTTCCAGCTCATCGAGGTCCACTCCCTCCGGAGGGATGACCGGGCGTGCTGCGGCTTCTGTACGTTCTGCTTCGCAGTGGCGGGGTGTCTCCCGTATGCCGAGGTCCTCCATGCTCAGCTCCGGGCCCTTCCCGATGAGCACGCCGCGCTCGATGACGTTCCTCAGCTCACGCACGTTGCCGGCCCAAGCATGTCCCTTCAGGGCTGCACGGGCCTCAGCGCTGATCGCAGTGAAGTTCTTGCGGAATTTGTCGCTGAACATGACAAGGAAGGTGTTGGCCAGGGGGAGGATGTCCCCAGTGCGCTCGTTCAGTGAGGGGACTTCCACGGTGATGACGCCGAGCCGGAAGTAGAGGTCCTTCCTGAAGCTCCCCTCTTGCATCATTGCGTCCAGGTCCCTGTTGGTGGCCGAGACGATGCGGGTGCGGATGGTGCGCTTTGCCGTGGAACCCACCCGGTAGAATTCACCGCTCTCCAGGAAGCGCAGGAGCTTCGCCTGGGCCTGGGCGGAGAGGTCGCCCACCTCATCGAGGAACAGGGTTCCCTGGTCCGCCTCCTCGATGAGACCCCTCTTGCCCGCCGGGCCTGCGCCGCTGAAGGCCCCCTTTTCGTACCCGAAGAGCTCGCTCTCGACGAGGTCCCTGGGGATGGCCGCGCAGTTGACCGTCACGAAAGGGCCTTTGAAATTCGGGCTGCGGTAGTGGATGGCCCCGGCGATGAGCTCCTTGCCCGTGCCGGTCTCGCCGAGGATGAGAATGGGCGTGTCCGGGCTCAGGGCCACCTGCGCGATGAGCTCCATGACCCCCTGGATCTCGTGGCTTTCGGCAATGAAGCACGGGATGTTTTCCTGAAGGAATTTTTCCTGGAGTGATCTGACCTCCTTGCGGAGGCGAACGGATTCCAGGGCGTTCCGGATCGTCACCTCCAGACCGTCCATGATGATGGGCTTCACGACATAGTCGTGGGCACCGAGCTTCATGGCGGCTATCACAGTGTTCACGTCCTCGTAGGCGGTGATCATGATGACCAGGATCTCGGGGTGCATCTGCCTGATCATGCGCAGGGCCTCGATGCCGTTCATGCCCGGCAGTCCGATGTCGAGCAGGACCAGGTCGGGCGGCCCGGTCCTGATGGAATCGAGGGCATCCTCGGCCGCGGCAAAGGCCCGGATATCGTACTCAGCTTCTAAGGCCATGGAGATGCCTTCCCTGATGGATTCTTCATCATCGATGAGAACGAGGGAAAATCTCATGATGTGTTTCTTCCCCTTTCCTTGACAGGGATGCGGATGGTGAATTCCGCCCCTGCCAATATGCCGGCCGACACGTTCAAGGTGCCGCCGTGATCCTGGACGATGCGGTGGGACAGGCTCAGACCTATCCCGGTGGATCCGATCTTGGTGGTGTAGAACGGGTCGAATATCCGCTGTCTCAGGGCTTCGGGAACCCCGGGACCGGAATCGGAGACCTTCACGATGATACTGTCCTCACGGTACGCGGTCAGGACCTCGATGGCCTTCTCCCTGTTCATGTCCCTCATGGCCTCTGCGGCGTTGTTGATGAGGTTCAGGATGACCTGCTCGATGAGCTGCGGATCAGCTCGGCACAGGGGGAGGCCGTGTGCGAGGTCCATCTTCACCCTTATGCCGGCCTTTCTGAGCATGACGGCGCTGAGGCCCAGCGCTTCTTCAACAGGCTTGTTGATGTCGGTCTCCACCAGCCTCGGCTCGGATGGCTTGGAGAAGTCCATGACCCGCTTGATCACGGACTCGATCTTGGTCGAGGCTGCGTGGATCTTCATGAATATATCGCGCATCTTTTCGTTATCACCGCTCTTGTGGAGCTTTTCCATGGCATTGACATAGATATTGATCCCGGACAGCGGATTGCGGATCTCATGCGCGATCCCCGCGGCGACTCGGCCCAGCGAAGCCATCCTGTCCTGCACGTGCAGGAGGCGCTCCATCTCCCGGGTCTTGGTGACATCCATCATGGTGAACAGCACAGCCTTTCTGCCCAGGTACTCGATGGGTGTCGCCCGGAAGTGGATCCACTTCATTTCCCGGGTGTCGGTCACGTCGCCCGACGGGAAATACCTGAATTCCGTTCCTGCATGCTGCAGTTCGCCGGAGATGGCTGCCTCGTAATAATGCCTCAGGCTTTCTATGTCGTCCGGGTGGGTTGTGGGGTCATACAGCGAGGGGAGGTCGCTCTCGGGGAGCTGTCCGAAGATCCGCTGCTGCTCGGGGTTCCGGTACACGACCTTCTCGTCCAGGACGATGGCGATGCCGATGGGCGTATTCTCGATGAGGTC
>JALOOZ010000115.1 GCA_025454155.1 Thermodesulfobacteriota bacterium | reverse complement strand
TCCTCCCTCCAGGCCCCGGTATCCCTGTCGTGGAACCGCAGGGATCCGGGTGAATGCGCAAGGATCCCTGCGGTCATACCTTCAACTGTGATCAGAGCCTTTTCACAGTCTTCTTTACCGCTTCAACGATGCCCGCTGCCTCCTCATGGGTGATGAGCAGGCTCGGCCGGAGGAGCACTGTGGTTCTGTCCACCTTTCCGGTGTCCACCAGGATCCCGTTGGAGCGTGCGCCGGTGCAGAACGCCCGTGCCAGCCCCTCGGAAGCGAACTTGAGGGATATGAGCAGCCCTCTGCCAGCCACCGAGACGAGTGTTTCCGCATGCCTCCCGGCACAGTCTGACAATTCCTTAAAGAACGTGTCCCCCTGCTCTGCGGCGTTCTTCCAGGGCTCCAGCCGGTCGTACTCGTCGAGCGCGGCCATGGCCACCAGGCAGCCCAGGTCGTGGCCGCCGAAGGTGCACAGGTGGATGAGGGGGTGGATGTCGAAGAAGTGCTTGAGCTCGGGGGTGAAGACCATGGCGGTCATGGGGAACATCCCGGAGGTGACGGCCTCGCCGAAGATGAGGATGTCCGGCTCCACGCCCGATGCCTCGAAGAAGAACCTGGCCCCGGTCCTGCCGAAGCCGCTCTGGGTCTCGTCGAAAATGAGCTTTGCTCCTGCCGCGTCGCACAAGGCACGCAGCTGCCGGCAGTACGCGGCATCCGCCGTGCGGCAGTGGTTCTCGGCCTGGACCGGCTCCAAGATGAAGGCTGCGGTGTTCGGTGTAATGGCCTTCCTGGCCGCTTCGACGTCTCCGAAGGGAACGGTCGTCACCCCGGGGATGAGCCCGCCAAACTGCTCCTTGCCCTGTCTGTCGGAAAGGGACAGGGCGAAACCGCTCTCCCCGTAGCAGCCGCCGTCCACGGTGACGAACCCGGGCCGCCCCGTGAACCCTCGGGCGAGCTTGCACGCCGCCTCCATTGATTCACCCCTGGTCACGCCGAACAGGACGCAGTCGAGCCTGCCCGGCACGAACGCGGCGATCCTCCGGGCGAGCAGCGCCTTGTAGTCGGAGGGCATGACGAAGTTGCCCTGGTCGGTCTCGTAGATGGCCTTCATGAACCGTTCGGCAATGATGTCATTGCGCCTGCCCAGGTTGTAGGTGCCTGCGGAGGTGCAGCAGTCGAGGTACTTCCTCCCTTCGGCATCGATGAGAAACGATCCGCTGCCCTCCTGCTCGATGATGTCGTGCCCCGTTGCCTGGAGCATGTCCACGTAACTCCCGGAGAACACCTGACGGGCCTGCGCGAAGAGGTCGTTCGCGTGTTCCTGCGCCTTCGGTTTTGATTTCTTCATGGCCTTACCCCTCCTTCCTTGGCAGGAACCGCAGGACCAGTTCCTCGATGTCGCGCACGATGTTGAAGGCAATGATCTGGACATGGATGTTGTCGAGGATCATCCTGATGGGCGGGATCTTGGCCAGGGGCAGCAACGCGAGAAGGTACCACCGCATGACCTTCACCGCCGCCCTGATGCGGCGCAGAAGTTCGTCCACCTCATCCGCGTTCGCCGTGATGGGGATCTGGAAGCGCATGACCTGGGGGGCATTGCCCGAGTACACGGCCCACACGCCCTGCCTGGCCAGGCAGTCGGCCATGAGCGCGCCGATGAACTCGTACTTGTATTCGATGCCGATCATGAGGCCCAGGCCCCGCACCTCCTTCACGCAGTCCTCGTTCTCCCGGGCGATCTGCTCGAGGCCTTCCTTGAAGCGCCTGCCAACTTGTGCCGCGTTCTCCCAGAGCCTGTTGCCCACGATGTAGTCGAGCACGGCATCCGACACGATGCAGCCCAGGTCTGAGCCGCCCGAGTGGGAGGTGTGGAAGAGCGGGTTCTTCTCCACGTAACCGACGAGCGGCTCGATCTCCCGGTATACCACCGCGCCGTTCGGGTAGAGCCCGCCGCTGATGGATTTGGCCGTGAACATGATGTCCGGGACGATGCCGTAGTGCTCCATGGCCCACAGGGTGCCCGTGCGGCCGAAGCCGGTCTGCACCTCGTCGAAGATAAGCATGATGCCGTGCTCGTCGCAGAGCTTTCGCAGGCCCGTCAGGTACTCCTTCGTGGCCACGTGGATGCCGCCCTCGCCCTGGACCGGCTCCAGGATGACGGCCGCGATGTCCTTCGAGGCAAGGCGCCTCACGGCCTCGAGGTCGTTGAAGTCCACCACGTGGAAGCCCGGCATGAGCGGCAGGAACAGCTCCTTGTAGTAATCCTTGCCGTTGGCGGACAGGCTGTACCCCTCGTGGCCGTGGTAGGCTTTGTTCATGGTGATGACGTCGTTCCTTGAGGTGGCGCCCTTGGCGAGCTTGATGGCCCCGGCGCAGGCGTCCGCCCCGCTGGCGCAGAGCACCACCTTGTTCAGGTCACCCGGGCAGAGCGATGCGAGCCTGGAGGCGAAACGCACCTTGTGCTCGGACAGGAGGAGCTGCGAGCCCATGTCATGCCGATGAAGGGCAATCTGGAGAAATGGTACTTCGAGAACCGGAACTTCTGGCTGGATCTGAAGATCATCTTTTTGACGGCGTGGGTGATTTTGTTTCCCGGAAGTGACCTGCATTTCAAGGTGCTGAAGGGATTGCCGCCGATGCCGGAGTTCATGTTGAACCTGGGGTGAGGTGATGTTTCGGGGGCGTCATGAATAGCGTGGATCGGGTTCTGCGGGCGGTGCTGCGGCGGGATGCCTCTTTGTTCCGGGAGGATCTGGAGTCCTGCGGTCCGGCTTTGAAGGATCAGATCCGTGGTTGTCGGGTCCTGGTGATTGGGGCCGCGGGCTCGATCGGCAGCGCCTTCGTGAAGCAGCTGGTGGGCTATGCGCCCGGTTCGCTGCACCTGGTCGACATCAGCGAGAACAACCTGGTGGAGGTGGTGCGGGATCTACGCTCGTCGCCGGTTGTGCTGCCGGAGGATTTTAGGACGTTTGCGGTGGCCATGGGCTCCGCTGAATTCGACCGGCTGCTGGGTTCCCAGGGGCCGTATGAATACGTGGTCAATTTCTCCGCTCTCAAGCACGTGCGTTCCGAGAAGGATCCCTTCAGCCTCATGCGGATGTACAATACGAATGTGTTTTACGTGAAGAGGCTGCTTTCGTCGCTGGCGGGGGCGGGGATCCGGAAGCACTTTTCCGTGTCGTCGGACAAGGCGGCCAATCCGGCCAACATCATGGGGGCCACGAAGATCTTCATGGAGCGGATTCTTCTTTCCCACTCGGTGAGGATTCCCTTCTCCACGGCAAGGTTCGCCAACGTGGCGTTTTCCGATGGGAGCCTGCTCCACGGGTTTGTGCAGAGGCTGGCCAAGCGACAGCCGCTGGCGGCGCCCAACGACGTGAAGCGGTATTTCATCTCCCACGAGGAGGCGGGGCAGCTGTGCCTGCTGGCCTGCTTCCTGGGGGAGAACCGGGACGTCTTCTTCCCGAAGCTGGACGAGAAGGAAGACGTGATGACCTTTTCCGAGATTGCCGGGATTTTCCTGGAGCTCATGGGATACGAGGCGGTGCCGTGCGCCTCCGAGGAGGAGGCGAAGCGGATGGCGGCGGAGATGCCGGCTGATTCGAAGAAGTGGCCCTGCTATTTCTTCGAGAGCGACACGACGGGGGAGAAGCCATTTGAGGAGTTCTACACGGATGCCGATACTGTGGACTGGAAGCGCTACCGGAACATCGGGGTGATCAGCCAGCCGCTTTGGACGGATCAGTTGAGAATCGATCAGGCGCTGGCAGCCTTCGAACGGATCAAGCGGATGGAGCGCTGGCGCAAGGAAGACATGGTCGAGGCGATCCGTATCATCGTCCCCGAGCTGGACCACGAGGAAAAGGGCCGCAACCTCGACCAGAAGATGTAATTAGGGACAGATACTAATTGCTAACCCATTGAATTCACGTGCCCCCAATTTTCGGAGAAACAATTAGTATCTGTCCCTAATTAACCCATGCTGCTGAGCGCACGGAAAAGACAGGTTCTCCTGCTGGCAGGCGATGCGCTGATCCTGGTGCTGGCGTTCTATGTGGCGCCGCTGGTGGTCTTCGGCATCCAGTTGGGGTGGAGCGATGTCTTCATCAGCCTGGATCTGTTCACCATCCTCACGTATCTGCTGGTCTTTTACCTGTTCGACCTCTACGATCTCGAGCTTCCCTTCAGCAGGACGCGGTTCCTGGTGCGCTTCGCCCTGGCCCAGTTCGTGGTGGGCCTGCTGATCGCCACGGTGTCCTTCGTCTTCCAGGAGCGGCCCTACGGGATGCGGGTCATGGCGATCCAGGGGTCCATCGTGATCGTCTTCGCCCTGGCGTGGCGGGCCCTCTTCGACCGGCTGATGGCGAACGTCACCCAGGCCTTCCGGGTGGCGGTGCTGGGGTGCGAGGAGACGGCGGCGGATCTGGAGCGGGCCCTGGGGAAGCGGCGGGACTACGCGGTGGCCATGACGCTGGAGGAGGGCTGGGAGGGCCGGGTGGAGAGCCTCGTCGCCGAGAAGGCCTTCGACAAGATCGTGGTGAACACGAAGCGGGGGATCAGCCCCGAGTCCTACAAGGCCCTCGTGGAGGCGAAGATGCGGGGGGTGGTGGTGTACGACGTCCCGTCCTTCTACGAGCGGGTCCTGGAGCGGCTGCCCGTGAGCGGCATGAGCGACGTGTGGATCGCCGCGGTGCCGTTTTCGGGGGTCAAAAAGACGATCTACAACGAGAGGCTGAAGCGGATTCTGGAGGCGGCGGTTTCTTTTCTGGGGCTGGTCCTGCTTTCCCCCGTGATGCTGGCGGTGGCCCTTGCCATCCGGATCGACTCGCCGGGGCCGGTCTTCTACAGGCAGAGGCGGATCGGCCTGAACCGGGTGCATTTCAACCTGTACAAGTTCCGGTCCATGACGACGGGGACGGAGGCGATGCGGGAGAGGGCGGGGGCGGAGGACGACCCGAGGATCACCCGGGTGGGGCATTTCATCCGGAAGTATCGCATCGACGAGCTGCCGCAGCTGTGGAACGTCCTCCGGGGCGACATGAGCCTGGTGGGCCCCCGGGCGCTGATGGAGGAGGAGGTGGTGGAGTTCGAGCAGAAGGTGTCGTACTTCCCGCTCCGCCACTTCATCCGGCCCGGCGTGACCGGCTGGGCCCAGATCAACTACCCCCACGGGGCGACGGTGGAGGACGCCCTGGCGAAGCTGGAGTATGACCTCTACTACATGAAGAACGCCTCCCTGCCGCTGGATCTGTACATCCTGCTGCGAACCGTGCGAACGGTCCTCTTCGCCAAGGGCAAATAAATTAGGGACAGATACTAATTGCTAACCATTCGATTTCACGTGACCCAGGTTTGCGGAGCGGCAATTAGTATCTGTCCCTAATTTCCTAATTGACACGCCGTAATAAATACTGTATATCTTACGGCCATGAGCGAAGATAAACAGCTTTATCGCTTCCTGGCGCGGCGGTTGCCCGATGCGGCGAAGAGGCGCCTGGTCCTGCTCACCGGCGCCCGGCAGACCGGCAAGACCACTCTGGCCAGGGCCGTCTATCCCGATCTCCGCTATGTGAACCTGGACGCGCCGGAGAACAGGGACGCGCTTCGGTCCGTGGCCTCGGCAGCGTGGGCGCGCGACGTGGGGGCCGCCGTGCTGGACGAGGCGCAGAAAGAGCCCGTCGTTTTCGAGAAAGTGAAGTACGCCTATGACGAGGGCGCCCTGTCCTTCACGATTTTGCTGGGCTCCAGCCAGGTCCTGCTCTTGAAGAGAATTCGGGAGACCCTGGCCGGGCGGGTGTTCCTGTTCGAATTGTGGCCCCTGATGATGTGCGAATTGGCCGCGGGCGGCAAGGATGCGCCGGCGCCCCTGGTGGACCGGTTGTTTGCGGAAGGGCCTTTGAAGGGCGTCCTTGGGGACGTTCCGGGCGTTCTGCTGGATCGCGAGGAGGAAGCGGCCCGGCGGGCGGAGGCGCATCTGCTGCAATGGGGAGGGATGCCGGGGCTCCTGTCCCTGGAGGACGGGGAGCGGCGGCAGTGGCTGAAGGATTACGGATACACGTACCTGGAGCGGGACCTGTACGATCTGGCGCGGCTGAACGATCTGGCACCCTTCCGCAGCTTTCAGCGCCTGACGGCCCTGCGTTCCGGCCGCCTCCTGAATTACTCCGAATTGGCGAGAGACGCCGGTGTCAGCGTGGACAGCGCGCGTCGCTATCTTGAGTATCTCCGCCTGTCCTACCAGACCCTGCTGCTTCCCCCCTGGCGCGAGAATCTCACCAGCACGGTCGTGAAGACCCCCAAGGTTTACTGGCTGGACGTGGGGCTCCTGCGGACGCTTTCCGGGATGGCCGGGGCGGCCACCGGCGAGATCTACGAGACGATGGTGGTGGGGGAACTGTTGAAGTGGATCCGGACGGCGGGGCGGGAGGGAGAACTGTTCTTCTACCGCACACGCTCGGGCCTTGAGGTGGATGTGCTGCTGGAGACGCCCTTCGGCGTCGTCGGCATGGAAATCAAGAATCGCCCGCAAGTTGCCCCGCAAGACGTCACGGCCCTGCGGGACGTGGCCCATGCGCTGGGAAACCGCTGGCGGGGCGGAATGGTGATCTACACAGGCACCTCAATCATGCCCCTCGCCGCCCCGGACATCTGGGCCGTCCCCTCCCACCGCCTCTTCAATTAATTAGGGACAGATACTATTTACTAACCCCTTGATTTCACGTGCCCCGGATTTTTGGAGAATCAATTAGTACCTGTCCCTAATATTCGAAATAATTAGTATCTGTCCCTAATTTTCAGGCATTGACGCGGCTGTGGTTTCTCCCTATATGCCGCTTCATGCCAAGAGTTTCCCGAGCCATCGCGGTAGGTTATCCCCATCACATCACCCAGCGGGGCAACTACCGGCAGAATGTTTTCTCCAGTGAAGAAGATTACGAGCGCTATATCGAAATTCTCAGTAAATACGCTGGGAAGCATGATTTGGCGATCTGGTCCTACTGCCTCATGACCAACCACGTCCATCTCGTTGCCGTGCCCGGTGCCGAAGACTCCCTGGCCAGCGTCTTCCACACGGTTCACATGCTGTATGCCCAGTGCTGGAACCGCAACAGGAGGGCCACCGGGCATCTCTGGCAGAGCCGATTCTTTTCCTGCCCCATGGACGAGCGGCATGTTTACGCTGCTGTCCGTTATATAGAGAACAACCCCGTGCGCGCCGGAATGGTCGCAGCAGCCGAGGACTATCCCTGGTCCAGCGCGCGAAGCCGCATCAACGGGACGCCCGACCCTCTCCTGAACGCCCATTGCTTCCTGACCGAGTCCGTCCGCGACTGGCGGGAATACCTGGCCGAGGCAGCCGACGAGGAGGAGCGATCCAACCTGATCAAAGCCACCAAATCGGGCCGGCCCTGCGGAAGTGAGGCTTTCATCGCCCACATGGAAGAAACCCTCAAGCGCAACTTCACCTTCCC
>JALOOZ010000114.1 GCA_025454155.1 Thermodesulfobacteriota bacterium | reverse complement strand
CTAAATCCGGCGAAAACTGTCCCGGCAATAATCCCTGCGAGATAGACGGCTAGGAAGCCGTTACCACTCAGGATGTTGGCAACCCCGTAAGTAAAGAGCGCCAAGGCCATGGTAAGAACGGGATAAAGCCCTTCATAGCCAAGCTTCAAACGGTTCACCAGATACAGGAAGCACTTGCCCATGACATACCCGACAGCCAATCCAAGCGACATCTGCAGGACAAAGAGTCGAATGATGGAGGTCAACGAGGCATCAGGCTGCGTGAGCACCTGTACCATGCCAATGGTCAGGAAGACCGCCATGGGATCATTGCTTCCCGACTCGAATTCCAACAGGGGCTGAAGATGTCCCTTAAGACTAATGCCCCTCGATCTCAGGATAGAAAACACGGCTGCTGCATCAGTGGAGGAGACGATAGCCCCCAACAGCAGGCCTTCTTTCAAGGAAAATCCAAGCATCCATTCCGCAAACAGGCCAATAATAAGAGCCGTAATGAGGACACCAGAGGTAGACAGCAAGAATCCCCATGCAAAAACGGGTCGTACGCTCTGCCACTGTGTGCTGAGTCCACTTGAAAAAAGGATGAGTGCGAGTGCAATCACACCCACAGACTGGGCAAGAGTGGGGTTATCAAAATAAATGCCCCCCAACCCTTCCGATCCTGCAAGCATCCCAAGGAGTAAGAAGACCAGAAGTGCAGGTATGCCGAAACGGTCCGACACTTTGCTGGCAATGATGCTTACCAGGAGAAGAAGGGATGTGATGATGAATAGAGTTTCCATAACGTTGCTAACTTTTACATAAAAAGATCAAAGCTGGGAAGGGACCATTATATACGCTAGCTCATATCTTTCCTGAATATTGAGTATAAACAGTCTATGATCAGTTATATATAGGGTGTGCCAGAGGTCACGGCGGCCTGATACAGGTCACCTTTCTGCATAAATTCCAACGCAAGATCATCGTTTTTCAGACGCTCTGAAAGCACCCATTTATCGTAGCAATCAATATTTAAAGTAAAATATCTCTGCTCTAAACTACAGAACGTTGGCTGCTCCATGAGCAACGAGCCAGACCAGCGCAGAAATTACAATGAGCATAAGCGTATATTTACGCCAGTCTTTGAGTGTTGCCGGTTTATTATCAGCGGTAAGCCCATGGAATACTTTGATGTCTATATACCGTGTCAATATGAGTCCAGCCACCACAGCCCAGAATACTAGGTCGAGTAAAATCCCTGCACGTTTCTGAACAATGAAAACTGCCATGAAGAACAGTATTCCGTTGCCGAGAATCATCCAGGCTAGACGTATGATGATTGTGAGACAGCCTGCTTGTTCAGGTTGAGAATTATTCTGCTGCTGTTCCTTATCCATGATCGCCTCCAGAGTTTATACTTACGACATGATGTGTCGATAGGTAACTCTGGATGGCGGCCCGACCATCCCCTGTCCTGCGGTGACCAGCCTTTTGGCCACTACACCCTTGTTTGTATAAAAATGCTTGCTGTACCTATTGTATTCTCATCACTATTGCACGTGCAACAACCCAGAAAAACCCGGACAGCAAAATGATCCCAATTGAATATTTACCCCAGTCTTGAAGGGTTGCAGGTTTGTTGTCAGCTGATTGCTCCCGGAATACCTTGATATCTATATATCGTAACAGAATGAGTCCTACCACCACCAGCCAGAAAACTACGTCTAGAACGTTCCTCGCCCCTGGAGATGCAATGATAATCAGGATTAAGATTATGAACAATAGAAAGTTGCCGAGAATCTTCCAGGTGAGACGTATCAACCGTGCGAGAGCAGTCGTTTCGGGTTGGGAGATATTCCCATGCGGTTCTTGGTCCATAAGCGCCTCCAGAGGTTATCCCCACGACACGATGAATCGCTGGGGCTATGTGACAAGATCTGTTACCTGTCACATCTCTGGATGGCGGCCCGACCATCCTTCAGTCCTGCAGTAACCCGCCGTCAGGTCACTACACCCTTGCTTGTCAGTTTTCAAAATATCTTAACATGATACTAATAGTCAATATTCCTCAAAGTTCATGAAAAAAAAGAATGCTGCAATGCTATCCGTTCTTGGCAAGAGCATAATGTTATGAAAATATTTTGATGTGGGCATGAAACCTCAGTTATCGGAACAATATTATCTCAGGTTATAACCCCATGATCCTGATATGTTGCTTAATCCTTTTGAAGAAGCCCCTCTCGCCATAAGCAAAGCCAGGAACAGTGGTGAAACAATCTTAGGCAAACAAATCCAATCGTGCAGAATTACAAATTGCTGCTACAGCGGGGTGCTGTATTTTACGCTCGGGTGAGATGGCATAGAAGCGTTCGGAGATGCCTTCGGCCAGGCCGATTGAGTGGAGATGATAAAATTCCGCGACCTCTTTTTGGCTCACTGACGGCACGGCAACTATTCCTTTTCCTGCTTGTCCGAACACTTTGAGAAGTGCACTGTCGTCGAATTCGCCGGCGATTATCGGATGGATTTTATGAGTATCGAACCACTGATCAAGCAATTGTCTAAGCATAGTGCCCTTTAAGGGGAGTAGGAAGGGCTGACCGTCGAGAGAAAGCGGAAAATCACGGCGGCATTGTGATGCAAGCGGCTCTGCTGCCATGAACAGGACATCGCACTGTCCAAGCAGGTGGTTGAACGCCCGGATGCGCACAGAAGGCGGTATGGGGGAATCGAGAAGCACAACATCGAGTTCATACAAAGCAAGTTGTGCCAGGAGCTTATCGGTCTTGTAATCATGACAGATCACTTGAATGGGTTGCCCTATGTCGTACACAGGGGCTATAAGGCGGAAAACGACAAGTTTCGGCAGGACGTCGGCAACACCTA
This sequence comes from Thermodesulfobacteriota bacterium, assembly GCA_025454155.1. Taxonomy (GTDB): domain Bacteria; phylum Desulfobacterota; class Desulfomonilia; order UBA1062; family UBA1062; genus MWEI01. The sequence goes on along the minus strand of JALOOZ010000114.1, from coordinate 7,907 downwards.
TACGGAGGCTCAGAGCCCTACCAACAGGCCTCCCTTTGAGAACATCCTGAAGCTCGCGCCCTGTCGTAAAAATCTCCTCGGCATAGTTTAAGACCACATTACCACTGTCTGTAAGCGCGAGATTCCGCCCGCTACGAACGAACAGCTTTTCACCGAGAACATTCTCGAGTTCCCGTATCTGACCGCTGACGGTTGATGGAGCCAGCAGCATCTTGTCACACGCCCTCGAGAGGCTTCCCTCACGGGCAACCATCCAGAAGTAGAACAGGTGATTGTAGTTCATCCACTCCATAAGACAGAAGTATACTTCGGCAAAACCGAACAATCAATACGCAACTACCTTATATACAAAGAAGCATCTCCTCTTTACCCTTGGGCTAGGATAAACAAATAAGGTTCATACCAAGTACCTATATGAGAAGGAGAAATGAACATGGATGATCGGGGCAGGTGAAAGGGGAGTTGTCCTTAATTTTGGCGCTGTTCAGGACAAGGTTCTTGAGGAAGGTCTGCATTTCAGGATACCGATCATGCAGAAGATTATCCTGATGGATGTCAAGGTGCAGAAGGCAACAACCGATGCAGTAGCTGCATCATCCAACCTTCAGGATGTCAGCTCAACTGTAGCGATCAACTATCACATAGTCCCTGACAAGGCGCAGATTGTATATCAGACCATCGGCATGCAATTCAAGGAGCGGATCATAGACCCTGCCGTGCTGGAAGTGGTGAAGGCCGTTACGGCCAGGTATTCGGCAGAGGAGCTCATCACCAAGAGAACGGCGGTGAGCGATGCTATGAGAACGAACCTCACGCAGAGGCTCATGGTACACAACATTGCAGTGGATGCATTCTCGATTGTCGGTTTCAGCTTCTCCAAGATCTTCATGGAGGCCATCGAGTCAAAGCAGACGGCGGAACAGCTTGCCCTGAAGGCACAAAGGGACCTTGAGAGGATAAAGATAGAGGCTGAACAGAAGATAACTGCAGCAAAGGCTGAGGCCGAGTCTCTGAGGCTGCAGAGGGCAAATATTTCACTGGATCTCATCGAACTGAGAAAGGTCGAGGCCAATCTCAAGGCAATAGAAAAATGGAATGGGATACTTCCCCAGGTCACCGGAGCCGGGGCGGTTCCGTTTATCGGTGTAGGTGACGTGCTGAAGCGATAGATCCGGAAGAGTGCCGAATTATATGCCCCGTGATGGCGCGAAATCCCTGCGCCAACTGGTTGTCAGCTCAAGACATCACCCGGCGACCCAGGTAGAGGTATACTCCGGTAAAACCGAACAATTAATACGCAACTACCTTTTACCATGGTAACTTGATGACAGATGACGAACTGATGATGAAAATCCGGATTCACCCGAAGGGCATTTTGACGATCGAGTTGAATGAGTACGTCCAGAAACGCCTTCACTTCGCACTTGGCCGTTTTTCAGCAAGGATCGATTCCGCTATCGTTCGGATCTCTGGGTGTACCGAGCCTCTCGGCACCATCAGCAAGGAATGTCGCATCTTTATCTCGCTTGGCAGGCTCAACATGGTCAATGTCGCCTATGCTGACCCAGACATCCATACAGCCATCGACAGGGCTGCTGGAAGAGCCTCACGGGCCGTAGCAAGAAGGTTGGAGCAGGAACGGTCGGCTATGACCTTACGTCAGGCAAACTTGGCAAGGAGGAATTGCCATGAAAACGAACAATAGCACTATCCGGATGCGGCACGATGGTTCCATAGATCTCGAGCAGTTGAAGATTCACATTATCAAGCTCATCACTGTGAAGGAAACAGATGCGCCGGTGCTGAGCTTTTACCTCAACATGGAGTCAAAATATCGTAATGAACTCGTACATCGTGTGCAAGTGCTCAGAAACAGCCTCCTGCGTGATGAACGCTTGTCCTTCGAAGAGGCGCTCAGCAAAATCGAGGGCTTCCTCGCATCAGATATCTTGCCTGGGACAAAGGGTGTTGCTGTATTCGCTCGAGGCGGTTCATGCCCGTTCATCATCCCGCTTCAGTTCAAGGTCCCCTTGCCAAACAGTATGGGGATTGACTTGACACCAAATATCTATGAACTTGTCGAGCTGAAGGACAGATACCACCGTTATGTCGTGATGATTTCCACAGAAGAGTACGCACGAATCCTGGAAGTGAACATCGGTGCAATTACAAAGGAACTCTGGTCAAAAATTCCTGAACTGAATCAGCGTGTAGGGCGCGAGTGGACCCGGGATCACTATCAGAACCACCGGCGGGATCGTGGAGATCGGTTCATTAAGGAAAAAATCCATATCCTTGACAATCTGATGACGGAGGGGGGCCATACTCACCTCATCCTTGCCGGAAAACCCTGGATAACTGCACGGGTACGCGAGGCCCTTCCGAAGCGGCTCTCTTCAAAGCTCTTTGATATCGTCCCTGCCGCCATAGGTGCCAAGTCTTCGGACATCGTTGCGGTGACGCTTGCCAGATTTATCACCCAGGAAGAACGAGAGTCGGAGAATGCAGCAGCCCTGTTATTGAAGCAAATCAGAACAATGGGTCCGGCCGTCGCGGGAACTACCGCCACCTTGAAGGCTCTCGAGCAAGGGCAGGTCGACATGCTCATTATGGCCGATACATACAGCCCCCAGTCCGGCTGGGGTTGCAGAAACTGTGGCAAGATGGGCGAAAGGCCGAATCAACCGGTCCAATGCCCCAGGTGCAAGGGGAGACATATCCGAGAGGTGGACCTCAAAGAGGAGATGGTAAGGCTATCCGAGCGACACAGCACTGCTTTTGAGCTGGTGCGGCATAGTGGCATCCTGAAGAAGCTCGGCGGGGTCGGCTGTCTTCTGCGCTATGCGCGATACGATCAGGTCATCGGTATGGACATGGAAGATGGAGGCGATCAAGTCATTCCTCCAACCCGGCATCATGGCCGTTATCCCAGTCCCTCCAGGCCCGGCCGAGTTTAGATTTTAGCTTAAAAAGGAGAACGTATATCGAAAACGAATATGATCAGACTCAGCCTGCCCGATACAGTCAATGAGATAATATCAGAATGTCCCGGATGAAAGCCTCTTTATCGCTGACCTTAGGGTGACTCGGGAGACCGTCTTGTCGGTCTGTGCCCGTGCGGCATAGATGACTACCAGGGGCCCACCGGTGCCGAAGGCGCCGTGGAAGAACCCGCCCAAGGGCAGGAATATGCTCGCCAGGATGCGCGTGCGCCGGGTCATGACCGCGGGCGTCATGCTGCCAACATAGTGCCGGACGAACCCTGCCACGCCGATGATGACCATAAATGCCACAACCCCCTATCATACACCTGTGTCAATCATGATTCTCAATGGTTATGAGGCGAGAGATGGGTGCTCGTCATCTCACTCCGGACATTCACCATTGACAAGAACAATGATCCTGAACCACAATCTCCGGGAATCTCATCTGGTGTCTGCAGAACTCCTGCACCCATACTCCGAGAGGAAACAATCCATGGAAGCATGGCACACGCTGAGCGTTGAAGAATCGGTGCGAAGGCTCGAGACAGACCGGGGCCTCGGTCTGACCGGGGTGTCCGCATCGGGCCGGCTTGCCCAGTACGGGTCCAACGAGCTGAAGGAGACCGGCATCAAGAGTCCCTGGATAAACCTGTGGGAGCAGTTCACCGCAGTCATGGTCCTCATCCTCGTCGTCGCGGCAGTCATCTCCACCTTTCTCGGCGACTACAAGGACGCCGTGGCCATCATGGTCATCGTGGTCATCAACGGCCTGCTGGGTTTCCGCCAGGAGTACAAGGCAGAGAAGGCCATGGCGGCCCTCAAGAGGCTCTCGGTCCCGAAGGTGAGGGTGAGACGGGAAGGATCGGTGCAGGAGATCCCCTCCACCGAGCTGGTGCCCGGCGACATCGTCCTGCTCGAGGCGGGGAACCTGGTCCCGGCTGACTGCCGTCTCATCGAGGTCGCCAATCTGCGCATCCAGGAATCGGCGCTCACCGGAGAGTCTGAACCCATTGAGAAGATCACCCGGGTATTGGCATGGGACAAGCTCCCCCTGGGAGACCGGAAGAACATGGCATACATGGGCACCATAGTCAGCTACGGGCGGGGACAGGCCCTGGTCACGAACACCGGCATGGACACCGAGCTCGGCAGGATCGCAACCATGATCCAGTCCGTGGGCCACGAACCCACGCCTCTCCAGCGGCGGCTGGACAGGCTCGGGAAGAAACTCGCCGTCATCGCCCTGGTGCTGGTGGCGCTGATCTTCGTCGAGGGACTCTGGATGGAGGGGACCTCTGCCCTGCGCGAGCTCTTCCTCACTGCGGTGAGCATGGCTGTGGCCGCGGTCCCCGAAGGGCTCCCCGCGGTGGTGACCATCGCCCTGGCCCTGGGTGCCCAGCGCATGCTCAGGAGGAGGGCCCTCATCCGCAAGCTCACCGCAGTGGAGACCCTGGGCACGGTCACGGTGATCTGTTCGGACAAGACCGGCACGCTCACCGAGAACCTCATGACGGTGACCATGCTGGATGTGGCCGGCCACTCCCTGGACCTCACCGAGCACCTGCGGAAAGGCGGCCCCATTCTCGATTCGCATGAACTGCCTATACCCGAGGACAGAAAATTCGCGTTGTCCGTGGTGCTCGCCGGATCGGCCCTGTGCAACGATGCAGAGCTCAAGGTGGACGACGTCCTGTCACGCGTCAGCGCCTTGGGCGATCCCACCGAAGGGGCCCTGGTGATCGCTGCCATGAAGGCGGGATTCTCCAAGAATGAGCTGGAGAGAGAGTTCCCCCGCGTCGGGGAGCTTCCCTTCGACTCCGAGCGCAAGCGCATGACCACGGTGCACGGCATAGGCGGTCCCGGCAGCATGAAGGTCAACATGGACATGCTCAGGACATGGTATGACGCCATCGGCAGGACACCCTACATCGGATTCACCAAGGGTGCGGTGGACCAGCTCCTGGAGGTGACCGGCTCGGTCTGGATGAACGGCAGCATCGTGCCCGTCGATGCTCGGCTCACACAGAAGATCCTTGACAACAACAACGCCATGGCGGCCAAGGGGATGCGGGTCCTCGGGGTGGCCTTCAAGCCGCTTACTTCTCCCCACATAACAGAGAAGATGGAGAAAGACCTCGTGTTCGTGGGCATGGCTGGCATGATCGATCCGCCCCGGGCCGAAGTGAAGGAGGCCGTTCACACATGCCGGACGGCCGGCATCAGGCCCGTGATGATCACGGGCGACCACCCCCTCACTGCTGCACACATCGCCCATGAGCTCGGAATCGACAGGCAGGGACGCATCATGACCGGCCATGAGCTCTCCCGGCTCTCCGCCGAGGAGCTGGACAAGGTGGTGGACGACATCTCGGTCTTCGCCCGGGTGTCGCCCGAACACAAGCTCAATATCGTCAAGTCGCTCCAGGACAGGGGCCACATCGTGGCCATGACGGGCGACGGCGTCAACGACGCCCCGGCGCTCAAGAAGGCCGATATCGGCGTGGCCATGGGCATCGCAGGCACCGACGTATCCAAGGAGGCCTCGGACATGGTCCTCCTGGACGACAACTTCACCACCATCGTGGCGGCGGTGGAAGAGGGAAGGGCCATCTACGACAACATCCGCAAGTTCTTCAAGTACCTCATGGCCACCAACTCGGGCGAGATCATGGTCATGCTTTCGGCCCCTTTCTTCGGCATGCCGCTTCCCCTTCTTCCCCTGCAGATCCTGTGGATGAACCTGGTCACCGACGGCCTGCCGGCACTGGCGCTGGGTGTGGAACCGGGAGAGAGGGACTCCATGAACCGCCCGCCGTACCCCCCCGGTGAGAGCATCTTCTCCAGGGGCCTCGGTTTCCACATCCTGTGGGTGGGCGTGCTCATGGCCGTCATCTCGGTGGGCATGGGCTACTGGTCGTGGAGCCAGGGCAAGGCGGACTGGCAGACCATGGTCTTCACCACGCTGACCCTCTCCCAGATGGGCCACGTCATGGCCATCCGTTCCGAGAAGCGCTCCCTGTTCAGCATCGGCGCCTTGAGCAACAAGCCCCTGCTCCTGGCTGTCTTCGCCACCATCGTGCTGCAGCTCTTCCTCATCTATGTCCCGTTCCTCCAGGGCATCTTCAGGACCGTACCCATGAGTCCCCTGGATCTGGCCATCAGCCTGGGCCTGAGCACGGTCATCTTCTTCGCCGTGGAGATCGAGAAGTGGATCTTCAGGATGAGGGACCGGAGGAGGAGGCTGTAAAGAGAACTGGGCCTGTCGTGCATCCAGCAGCTTGCACACCCAAGCTCGAGATATCATCCTTGGAGCTCTGCCCTTATCACTCCACCTGCTCGATGCTGATCTGCCCCGTCTTGAGGGTATGCGTTGTCGACACGGTTATTTCGGTTCCGAACTCCTGCTCGAGCCGCAAGAGGTGGCGCTTCTGCTGGTTGAGAACGTAGAGGGCGACCTCCCGTGGCATGCTCACCCTGAGCCTGGGGACCTTGTTCCTGGAGAGATGGAGCTGGATCTCCCTCAGTGCCATGAATGATGCCGACTCCACGGAACGCACGATGCCAAGGCCCTCGCAGGCTGGACACCTCACGTGGCTCTTTTCGAGGAGGGGGGGCGAGAGCCGCTCCCGGGAAAGCTCCATGATGCCGAACTTGGAGATCTTTCCCAGGACCAGGTGGGCCCGGTCGTACTTCAGCCCTTCGCGAAGCGCCTTCTCCACCCCCCGGATGTTCTCCTTGGAGCGCATGTCGATGAAGTCGATGGCGATGAGCCCTCCCAGATCCCGCAGGACCAGCTGCCTGGCGATCTCGGAGGCTGCCTCGCGGTTGGTCTCCGAGGCGGTCTCCTCGATGGACCTGGTACTGGTAGACTGGCCGGAGTTCACGTCGATGACCACCATGGCCTCGGTGGGCTCGATGATGATGGTGCCCCCGGACTTCAGCTTGACCTTCCTGTTGTAGATGCCCTCGATCTGCTGTTCCAGCTCGAACTTGGTGAACAGGGGCTTGTTCTGCTTGTAGGGTTTGATGATGCCCTTGAGCCTGGGCATGACGGTCTTCATGAAGATGGTGGCGCGCTTGACCGTCTCGTCTTCATCGATGAGGATCTCGGTGGTGTCCGTGGTGAGGTAGTCGCGGATGGTACGGATGATGATGTCGCCTTCCTTGTAGATGATGCTGGGACAGTCGGCCTTCCTGAACTGCTCCTCCATGCTCTTCCACAGCCGTACCAGGTAAGTCATGTCGCGGGCGAGCTCGGTCTTGGTCCTGTCCATCCCTGCAGTCCTTACGATGAGCCCCAGGCCCTCGGGAGGCTTGATCTGGTCGATGATCTCCCTGAGGCGCTTGCGCTGCTTCTCGTCCCCGATCTTGCGTGACACGCCCGCCATGTCCTGGTGGGGCAGGAGCACGAGGAAACGTCCGGGCAGCGATATGTCCATAGTGAGGAGCGCCCCCTTGGCCCCCTTCTCCTCGCGGACCACCTGCACGAGTATCTCCATGCCCTTGTGCAGGGCCTGCATGAGGTCCTTTCCTTCTCTGACGTCGGGGATGAGGGCCGCGTTGATGTCGCCGGCAGGCAGCAGTCCATGCTTCTCCCGGCCGTAATCCACAAAAACGGCATTGAGGCTGTGCTCAACCTTGGAGATTCGTGCCTTGTATATGTTACCCCGCAGCTGTTCCTTGAGCGCACTCTCCATGTGAAATTCGGTGAGAACCCCTTCGTCCACGACAGCGACCCTGATCTCTTCTGGATGCATGGCATTGATGAGCATCTTCTTCATGGTGGATCCTCTAGGCGGCCTCGATGAGCTCGGTGGGGCCGAGCCCGTATCGTACGATGACAGGTGAGTCGGTCTCAAGGGAGATGACCGTGGACGGGACATCCGGGAGGATGCCGCTGTCCACGATGACATCAACCCGGTG
>JALOOZ010000013.1 GCA_025454155.1 Thermodesulfobacteriota bacterium | reverse complement strand
CTATACCGGGGTGAAACGCAGCGAGTTCTTCGCGTCGTTTGACAGGCTCATGCTCCATGTGGCGCTCTTCACCGCCGTGATGGCCGCGTTTGTGGGATTCGCCGTCCTCCTGATCCTCAGGAAGATGGTCACCCAGCCCATCAAAGAGGTTGTGGGCAGCCTCAGGAACATCGCCCAGGGTGAGGGGGATCTCACCATGAGGCTCACGATGGACAGGTCCGATGAGATCGGAGAGCTGGCCGATGAATTCAACCGTTTCATAGGGAAACTCGAAGAGGTGGTCTCAAAGATCAAGAACCTGGCCATCCTCCTTGACAACGCCACCCAGGAGGTCTCGTCCGGTGCTCAGGGTCTTTCCCAGGCCACCCAGGAGCAGGCGTCCGCCGTCGAAGAAGTTGCAGCCACCATCGAGCAGATGACTTCATCCATCAAGCAGAATGCCAGGAATGCGGATACCGGCAGCACCAGGGCCAGAACCATGGTGGAGACCGCCCATGCAAGCAGCGATGCCTCACAGAAACTCATGAAAGCCATGGAAGAGATCTCCCTGGCCTCACGAAAGATCGGTGACATCATCACAACAGTCAACGAGGTGGCCTTCCAGACAAATCTCCTTGCCTTGAACGCCGCCGTCGAGGCCGCTCGAGCCGGCGAGCACGGAAAGGGATTCGCCGTGGTGGCCGATGAGGTGCGATCACTGGCGCAGAGGTCTGCCGGGGCGGCGAAGCAGATAAAGGTCCTCATAGAGGATACCGTCGGCAAGGTGAAGACTGGCGACGATATCGTCAAGAAGTCCGTGGAGTCGCAGGAGCTCATGATAAATCAGATCGGGGAGCTCTCCATGGGCATCGAGGAGATAGCCGCGACCTCGGCAGAGCAGGCCGCCGGTGTCGATGAGGTGAACAGGGCGATCGCCCAGATCGACGGCACGACCCAGCAGAATGCCTCCACCGTGGAGGAACTCGCCAGTGCCTCGGACAGCATGAGCACCGAGTCGCGTGAATTGGCGGACGTTGTCGACAGGTTCAGGGTCTCCGGTCTCGATGAAACGATCCGTGAAAGACAGAGGAAGAGCCCTCAGGTCGTGAAGGCCGCCCGGAAAAAGGTTCATGGATCTGAACGGGATGAAGAATTCGAAGAGTTCTGAGACACCTGGCAGCGGTGTAGGCCCTCCCGGGGCCTTTGAGGGATCCGGGAGGGCGGTCTTTCTCAGGCGATCTTCCTGCTCTGCTTCTTCAGCCTGCTGATGCGGCGGCGCAGGATGGCCGCACCCTTCCTTTCATCCTTCTCCAAGGCCGCTGTCTTCTCCCCCTTGAGTTTCCTGATCTTGGCCTTGATATCCTGTCTCGTCAGGATGACCTTTGCCTTGATCTTCTTCTTCCTCTCATGATGAACTGGAACCTCGTCCTTGATCCCGCGTGCCTGCTTGATGAATGCGATGAGCTGTTCCTTGTTCATGTCCCGCACCGCCACTTCGGTGTGCTCGTGGGGGATCTCTAGGGCGAGTTCCTTGAGCTCCTTGATGGTCATCTTGTCAATGGGCTTTTCTTCCTTGTGGTGTTTCTTCTTGGTCTCTTCGGACATGGTTTTGATCCTCCTCGACAGTAGAGTATCTGCTTGAAGCGCCTTTCACGAAACGACCCCGCATCCATACGATCATAACAGCCGACCGCGGTGGCGCAGTCGATAAACACGGATTTTATACGACAACGCGGTTGCGAACAACACAAAATCACCCGGGGTCATGCCCTCCTGATGAAAGCAGGTGAAGGGATTCCATGGTGAAGAGTGCGCGATCATTCCACGATGAGAAGCTGGAGGTCGCCGACGTTCGTGTTGGTGGGGCCGGTCTTGAAGAGGGCCCCTGTTGCGTCGAAGAAGGTGTACGAGTCGTTGTCCCGGAGGTGTTGGGCCGGGTCGAGCCCGAGGGAACGTGTCCTTTCCACGAGCTCTCCCGTAACGAGAGCTCCGGCTGCATCCGTCGGGCCGTCATTCCCGTCGGTCCCGGCCGAGAGGAAGTGGATGTTCCTGAAGGGCGGATGGTCTTCCATGAAATCCACCAGGAAGGCCAGGGCCATTTCCTGGTTTCTCCCGCCTTTCCCGGTGCCCCGGATGGTTACGGTCGTTTCTCCGCCGGAGACGAGCAGCGCCGGTCTGGGAAAATCAGAGATCCCCCGGTCGAGATCCCGTGCCATGGCGGCGAAGAACTTGGCGATCTCTCTTGCCTCGCCGGTGAGCGAACTGGTGATGATGCAGGACCTGTAACCGAGCCTTTCCCCTTGGGATCTGGCTTCCCTGCAAGCCGCAAGGTTGTTTCCCAGCAGCACGTTTGTCACATGCCTGAATGCAGGGTCCCCCTCCTTCGGGGTTTCTCTTATCCTGCCCACCACGCCCGACTCGATGACCTCTGCTATGGAGCGGGGTATCCTCTCTTCGAGGCGGTACTTCTTCAGGATACTCTTTGCCTGGGCAAAGGTGGTGCAGTCCGGTGCGGTGATGCCCGAGGCGATGGTATCGAGCCTGTCTCCCACCACATCCGAGAGGATGACGCTGATCGTCCTGGCGGGATACGACATCCGGGCGAAGAGCCCGCCCTGGACCTGGGAGGTGTGTTTTCTCAGGCAGTTCATCTCCTGGATGTCCGCACCGCTCTCCAGGAGCACCCCGGTCATCATCTGCAGGTCCTGGAGAGATACGCCTTCACGTGGGAGGCAGAAGAGCGCTGATCCGCCTCCGGAGACAAGGAATATGATCAGGGTCCTGTGGTCAGCATCGCTGGCGATCCGCTGGAGGAGGCGGGCGCCATTGATGCCGTTTCCATCGGGGATGGGGTGCCCTGCCTCCATGACGCTGATCTTCGAGAGCTTTTCCGAATGCCCGTATTTCGTGATGACCGTACCCCGGGTCAGGTGCTCTCCCAGGACAGCCTCCATGGCCTTCCCCATCCTGGCCGAGGCCTTTCCGATGCCCAGGACGATGATGTCACGATAGTTCGACAGGTCTTCCCGGAAGGTCTGACCGTCGCTGCGGATAACGATCGAACCTGACTCCACGGAGATGCTCCTGGCGATCATCGATAGGGGATCGACCCTTTCCACTGCCCTGAGAAAGATCGAGCGGAGGTCTTCAGGCGGATTCATGCCCACTCCTTTTCATGCGGGGATGGTATTCATCTGACAACAGGTCGGGCGATGAGTCAAGAAGGAGGTTCTGTGGTGACAAGGTAGATACGGCGGACTTGAATGTTCGGCTCAACGGGTCTATTGAAACGGTGATGAGAAAAGAAGACGGGGGAACCGTGACATGGCAAAGATCAAGAGCACCCTGGATATCGTCATGGAGAGGACCAGGAATCTCTCCATGACCGATGAGGACAGGGAGGCCCTCCAGAGAAAGGAACTGACCGACAAGGCCAGGGGATGGGTGGGGCTGCTGGTGGACCGCAGGTATTCTCTCAACGACTTGATGGCATCCTACAGGGAAGAAGCTCCGCGTGCTCCCTCCCTGCATGAAATCCTGCGCCGGGAGTTGCTGGACCATATCGACCCGGACGCACACAATGAAAGTATCCTGGAGGCATGGAAAGAGGTGCTGGGTCTTGACGGGGGGTTCATCAAGGAGGCGATCGGTTCGTACAGGCAGGCCATAGACCAGGGAATGAACGATTGCCGGGAGCGCATCAGATCGGACCTGGCAGGTTCGGGCATAGCCGGTTCCGCGGTGATACCCAACGTCGAGGCCGACCCTGAATGCAGGGCCTTGTCGCTTCGCCTGAGAGAGAGGTTCAGGCAGTCTCTGCAGGGACGCTAGAGGTATCTGAACCAGTAGTCCCTTATCTGCCTGAAGTTGTCGCTGACAGCCTTGGCTCCGCTCACCACGCCGCCGTGGCCCGGCAGGAGGTACTGGGCCTGCAGGGCTTCAACCCTCGTGATGCTCTCCTTGAGCTGCTTGCCGCTGCCCCCCGGAAGATCCGTGCGGCCTATGCCCTGGTCGAAGGCAAGATCCCCCGTGAAGAGGGCGCCCTGCTTGGGCCAGTACAGGCAGATGGAGCCCGGTGTATGCCCCGGTGTCTCGATGACCTCGAACTGCAGGTCTCCCACCTCCAGCTCGCCTGCCTGGAGGAAGAAGTCCGGCTCGGGTATCTTGTAGTAATCCCCCGCCAGCTCCTTGAGATAGGCGAAATCAGTCCTGGACATGGTGAGCATGGTGGGTTTCTTGAAAAGCAGGGCGGCCTCCATGTGGTCAGGGTGGGCATGGGTGATCAGGATCAGGTCTATGGACCTCGGATCGATCTTGAGACTGAGGAGAGCCTGCTCCACGTGACCGAAGAGGTGGCTGTGTCCCGGGTCGATGAGGATCCGCTTGCCGGCGTCTATGAGAAAGGTGTTGCAGTTGTTCTGCCGGTTGTCCTGCCAGATGAAACCGTGGAGTCCGTCGAAGATCTTCGTAACCATAGTCGGCAACCTTCCCCTGCCGGGATTTCCCCTAAGGTAGTTCAGCAGCACTTCGTTTTCAAGATCAGGGCCCTTCCGGGCTGCCTTTCAGGCCTATGGCCCCGGCCACCTCGCGCATGCCCATGATGGTATCCTCGATGAGCTCCTCCACGGTGATGCCGAGCATCTCGGCCCCCCGGGCTATGACGGAACGGTCCACGCCCGCTGCGAATGCCGGCGACTTCCACTTCTTCCTGACTGAGCTCAACGTGAGGTCCAGCACGCTCCTTGAGGGCCGCACCATGGCGCTGGCCGCCACCAGTCCGGTGAGTTCGTCGATCGCGTAGAGGGTCTTCTCCATATCGCTGAGCGGTTCCACGTCCGAACAAATGCCCCACCCGTGGGAGATGACTGCACGGACATACTCGTCCGGCCAGCCCCTGTCCAGGAGTATCTCCCTGGTCTTCGTGCAGTGCTGATCCGGGTATCGCTCATAGTCGAGGTCATGGATGAGGCCGATGACCCCCCATTTCTCCTCGTCCTGCCCCTTTCTCCGGGCGATGAAGCGCATCACGGCCTCCACCGCGTAGGCGTGACTGCGCAGCCCCTCACTGAGGTTGTAGGCGTGGAGCAGTTCGAGGGCCTCGTCTCGGGAAGGGTTCGTCTGCGACATGAAGGTCCTCCAGGGTGTTTTGCAGAGTATCACCTTTTTCGCCCCACGAGGCAAGGCCAACCTGAGCATGGGAAGATGCCAGGGAAATGACAGGATGGATTGAACCTCTCAAGCCTCGCATGTTGCCATGATTTTCCCACTCGACAGGGCACGCTAAGAAAACATTTACACAATAATGGCATGGACACGGCACTGGCATTGCAGGCTGAAATCACACAGACGATTGAATTAATGAATGAAATTTATAATACTATACTATGGCACACCTCTTGAATAGAAAAGCGAGTGTTGGTGAATGCGGCTGATCCAGGGCGATCAGGGCAGCTGCGAGAGAACGATTTTTTGCTGGACCCTTAGGATACTCATATCCTATTCCTCCTCAGGCCGCATCCAACCTTCAAGGTAGGATGCGGCCTGCTCCCTCAGAAGGATTCTCCCCTGCGAGGCCTTTTTCCGCCGGGAGGGGCATCACTCTATCACTTCGATCCGCAGTCCGAACTTGGACATGGCCTCACACTTGTCCTTGAGGATGAGGATGGGATTCTCGTAACGGAAACCTATCTGCTCATCCGGACAGGCATACTGCATGGCGCAGATGAGGACCTCGTTTTCCTTATAGGTGTGGTCCGGGTCTGTCCAATAGGGGAATGGCCCATCGTTCATGCCGATGCGCCATTCGTCGCCCAGCATCCCTATACCGTGCTCAAATCCGGGGACCATGTATTCGGCAAAGCCTCTCTCCTCGGCGAAACCCATCATCTCCTCGGCGATGCTCGATGGACTTGCTCCGGCTTTATATGATTTGAGGGTCCTTGATACGATATCGATGAAGTTCCTGGCGTGCCACAGCTGGCGCTTGGTGGCGCTCCCGATGAAATAGTTGTGGGCGTGATCACCCAGGGCCAGCTTGAACATGGCATGGATGTCAACCATGAGCGAGTCGCCTTTTTTCAGCTTCCTGGTCGTGGCGGGGGTACAGGCGCAGCCTGCCAGACCAGTCCGGTAACCGCTCGCGATCTCGTTGCCCCCGGTGAACGACCACTCCCAGACACTGCCTGCACGGCGCATGGCGAGTGCCGCGATCCCTGCTATTTCGGTCTCGGTCACGCCTTTCCACCCGCCGTTGGAGAGGGCCTCCTTGACGGCCCTGTGCCCTTCATCGACGATACGGGAGGCCTTCCTGAAGCGGTTGATGGTGCCCTGGTCCTTGATGATGGAAAGCCTGTCCACGATCGAATGGGCATTGATGAACTCATGACCCGGCAGGGCCGCGCGGAAAGCCTCATATTCGAAATGGGTCAGGTTCCCCTCGGGAAGGTAGTTCGACATGCCGGTCTCAAAGCCGATACGGCCCTTTTTGCCCTTGAGGATGTCCTTGATGAAGTCCGAGATGATGCTGATCTGGTCCATGCCGCCCATGGGGGCGTAACCGAGAACGTGGTCATCGTCAAGCCACGATTCATCAGCAATCCTTGCGGAGTCTATGACGAAGGTGAATACGGTGGGCAGACCTTCGGGCGGTATCACCACGTAACTCCTCCATGGGCAGAAGGCATCCGAGACCCATGAAAGGGTCCTCAGCCGCGAACCCAGGTAGACGTCGATGCGCTCCTTGGCCATTCCCTTTTGTATCAGAGCAACCCTCATGGGAAAGTCTATGAAAAAGGGGTCTTTCTTGTCGAGCAGTTTGGGCATGGCATAATCTCCTTCAGTAGTGAGTTGGGATGGACTCGAAGATCTTGTTCATCCGGTCAGCGAGCGAGGCCAGCTTGAGGGCCTTGACCATGTTGCCCTTGAGTTTGAGCTTCCCCCTCATGAGGGCCCATTGAGCCTTGATCTTGCCCTGGGTGAGGCTTGCGAATATCTCATAGGGACCGGTCACACGGAAATCGGCATCGGGCGGATCATTCTCTCCCACCAGTATCTTGCTGAACTGGCCGTTGTCCATTTTGAAATAGAGATACTTGATCTTGCCGTCGGGGCAGTCGACGTAGACATACGCCACCGATGAGGTGAGGTGCTTCATCTTCTCGGGTGAAAGCTCCGCCTTGAGACGTTTCTCGGCTTCGTCACGCCACTGCTGACTGAGGTAGGCTACTTTATGCTCCATGATTATCCTCCTTCATTATTATTCTCTCCTATTGTCTGGACAGGATCGGGCATGGACAGGGGAACGGCAGAAGATGAAATAATGAACAGAAAATTCATATTTTCACTATATCCCGAATGCTGCCCATGTCAACATCCGATTTTCAGGATGCTTCAGGACACGTCCCGGCCGGCTCATCATTGGGTGACAGCCATGTGCTTCTTGAGGAAAGCGATGTAATGCCCAGAGGTCTCTGCCGGTCTCTCCAGCATGGGCATGTGGCCGCAGTCCTCCATGACGACCGTCTCTGCCCGGGGGAGGTACCGTTCATAGATCCGGACCGCCGAGAGATGGGTGATGCGGTCATCGGCCCCCCAGAGGACGAGCACCGGGAGGTTCAGGTCGGGCAGCACGGGGGTGACATCCTTGCGGTCCAGGTTGATGGCGTTCCACATCTTCAGTCTGAAGGGGGCGTCCTGCACCGCCCTCCTGGCCAGAACGGACCGGATGGGCCAGGGGATGAAGGGCTCCTTATGGAAGCCGTATTCCATCAGGGTGAAGAATGCTTCCTCGCTGGCAGGCACCAGGATGTTTTCACCCCTGGCCAGGGCTTTCTGCAGGTCGCTGGGCTCGGGTGAGAAGACCCCGGCGGAGTCGAAGAGCCCCAGGGTGATCACGCGGTCGGGATTGCGTGCGGTATAGAGCATGCCGACCCAGCCCCCCATGGAATTCCCCACCACATGGAATCGGTCCAGCCTGAGTGCATCGGCGGCGGTGGCGAATCCCGCGGTTATGAAGTCGATGGTGTGATCTTTCGTATCATCCCTGGTGCTGTCCCCGTGGCCGGGCAGATCGAAGGCTATGACGCGGTATTCCTCGGGCAGGCCTCGGACGAAACGAAGCCAGCAGTCCTTGTCGGCCCCGAATCCGTGGAGGAGCACGATGGTCTCTCCGCTCCCCTGGCGTTCGAGGTATGCGATCTTCTGTCCCTGGAATGTAATGGATGCTTCATCGAGGCCGGAGAGCATGCGCTCGGCAGATATGGCCGCATCGCAGAGGGCCTCCTGAGAGGAGGCACAGCCCGACATGAGACAGAAAACGAGGACAAGGCATGCTGCAATCCCGAAGATCTTCCGCATAACACCCCCTCGAGGAAAGATCGCCCTTCAAGGCCTCCTACGGTATCTCCACGACGATGACCCTGTCAATGGCCAGAAGCGGTCTTTCCCCTGGGCCATGCTTCCTTTTTCAGGATGCATCCGTCCGGGGCGAGCGGATGATCCGGGAGAAGATCGGGAGGAGGAGCGTTGCCAGCACCACACTGCCACCTGCCTGGATGAGGTTCGCCGGGATCTCGGCCAGCGCCGCCTTCTGATCGTACATGAAGACCTCGGTGATATAGTACCCGAGGACCATCCACCCGGTAGCAAGTATGAAGAACCCGATGACTGGCAGGGTTATCCTTTGTGTGTTCAGCTTCAGGTGGCGTACGGCCAGGCCCATAAGCATGGCCTCGATCCCCTTGATGCCAAGGGTCCACGGGGCCCACTGGGGGTACCCACCGAAGATGTCCGCCAGGGCTGATCCGATGCCGCCGGCCATGAACCCCAGGGAAGGTCCGAAGAAGATTCCGGAGAGAAGGACCATGCTGTCGCCCAGATTCATGTATCCCGCTGTCTGGGGTATGGGGATGCGCACGATCATGGTGGCCACGGCCACCAGTGCCATGAAGAGTGCCATCAGGGCGAGCTGTCGTACGTTCATGACTGCCTCCTTGCAATGGATAGAATCCCGGTTCACGCCTTCATGGCCGAGAGGGCCTTTCCCAGTCTGGGAACCACCCGATCCCTGCCCAGAGTGGCGATGATCTCGAAGATCCCCGGGGATACGGTCTTGCCTGTCAGGGCAAGGCGCATGGGCTGCGCGATGGTCTTGAACTTGAGGTTGAACTGCTCCAGCAGGGCCTGTACAGCTTCCTCAGCCCTGGCCTTGTCCGAGAGCTCGATGTGAGAGAACCGATCGATGAGGGATTCGAACACCGGGGCGAGCTCCCTCGTATAGAACTGCGCCTTGAGTTCAACGGGGGGATCGACCTCGCGGAAGTAGAAATCGCCGAACTCCACCATTTCCGCCATGGTCTTGGTCCGCTCACGCACATCGATGACCACGTTCTTCACGTAGTCGCTGTCCGGCTGATGATAGCCCCTACGGCTGATGAAATCCCTCAGAAGCCCCGCAAGCCTCGCCGGGTCGCCGTTCTTGATGTAGTGGTGGTTGAGCCACAGGAGCTTTTCCGGGTTGAAGACCGCAGCGGCCCTGCCCACGTCGTGGATGTCGAAGTATCTGACGAGCTCGTCTCTGCTGAAGATCTCCTGGTCTCCGTGGGACCACGATAGCCGTACGAGGTAGTTCACCAGGGCCTCCGGCAGATACCCCATGTCCTGGTAAGCCATGACCGAGGTGGCCCCGTGCCTCTTGGAGAGCTTGGTCTTGTCCGGCCCGAGAATCATGGGGACATGAGCGAAGAGCGGGATATCGAATCCCAAGGACTCGTAGATCTTCACCTGCCTCGGGGTATTGTTCACATGGTCGTCGCCGCGGATGATGTGCGTCATGTTCATGGTGGCATCATCGATGACCACGGTGAAATTGTAGGTGGGCATGCCGTCGGATCTCAGCAGGATGAGGTCGTCCAGCTCTGCGTTCTCCATGCTGATCCTGCCCTTGATCATGTCGTCGAAGGCGGTCACGCCGGAATCGGGCATGAGGAATCTGACCACGCGGCCGGGTCCGGGACCGAGGCCCTTTCCCCGGCATGTCCCGTCGTACTTGGGTTTCTTCCCTTCCTGGAGCGCCTGGCTGCGCTTTCTCTCCAGGTCATCCGGGGTGCACTCGCACCAGTAGGCCTTGCCTTCATCGAGGAGCCTGTCGATGTAGGAGCGATAGATATCCAGCCGCTGTGCCTGGAAGAAAGGGCCTTCATCCCAGTCGAGCCCGAGCCACTCCATGGACTCAAGGATCTGGCGGGTGTTTTCCTCGGTGGACCGCTCGGCATCGGTGTCTTCTATGCGGAGTATGAATCTCCCCGCGGAATGCCTTGCCTGGAGCCACGAGAAGAGAGCTGTCCTCACACCCCCGATATGGAGGGCGCCGGTGGGGGATGGTGCGAAACGTGTTCTGGTCTGAGACATGTCAGCCTCTTACTTTCTGGGAAATGAAATTGAGAAGACCCCCCGCCTTGAGGATCTCGCTCTCCCTTTCGGTGAGGTTCAGCGAGCATGTCAGGCGGGTGCCTTTCTGTACGGTTGTCACCTCGATGGAGGAAGACATGGCAAGGGCGGCCCGGATGTTCTTCACCGATACCGAGGCGCCCTGCTCCAGCATTGAATAGCCTTCATCGTCGATGACGATGGGCAGGATCCCGAAGTTGATGAGGTTGGAACGGTGGATTCGGGCGAAAGATCTGGCGAGAACGGCCTTGACCCCCAGGTGCATGGGGGCCAGTGCCGCGTGCTCGCGGGAAGAGCCCTGGCCGTAATTCTCGCCGGCCAGGATGCACCCGGTACCTGCCTCCCTGGCGAGGCGGGGAAAATCCCTGTCGATACCCGAGAACACATACTGGGATATGGCATCGATGTTTGATCGCAGGGGCAGGA
Organism: Thermodesulfobacteriota bacterium; assembly: GCA_025454155.1. Lineage (GTDB taxonomy): Bacteria > Desulfobacterota > Desulfomonilia > UBA1062 > UBA1062 > MWEI01. The sequence continues at coordinate 13,621 of JALOOZ010000013.1, read as the reverse complement.
TCTTGGAGCCTGCAGGCATGATGTCGTCGGTGGTGATGTTGTCCTTGAGCTTCAGGAGGATCTTCAGGGCAAGCGTATCCTCCATGGGGCCGCGTTTGGGCAGCGGTCTGATGTTCGGGCCCCTTCGGACCTCCGTCCTTTCAGGATGGGCCGGGGGCTGGTCGAGCATGGAGTCGTCGATGAGGAACGAGTCCGGCACCGAGACGCGGGGACAGGGGCCGAGTTCCCTGGGATCGGTGAAGACGCCTGTCAAGGCACAGGCGGCCGCCACCTCGGGGGAGGCGAGGTATACCCCGGCATCGGCCGTTCCGGACCTGCCCTTGAAGTTGCGGTTGAAGGTTCGCACGGAGATGCCGCCGGTTGAAGGAGCCTGGCCCATGCCGATGCACGGGCCGCATGCCGTCTCCAGGATGCGGGCCCCTGCGGCGATGATGTCCTTCAACCAGTCTCCGCCTGCGAGCATTTCAAGCACCTGCCGTGAGCCGGGAGCAACGGCGAAGCTGACGTCCTTGTGGACCTTCCTGCCCTTGAGCACGGAAGCCACGGTCATGAGATCCTTCAGCGAGGAGTTCGTGCACGAACCGACGAGCACCTGATCAACCTTGATCCCGGCGAGCTCGTGGACGGGTTTCACGGCATCGGGACTGTGGGGGCAGGCTGCCAGGGGCTCGAGCCTGGAGAGGTCGATCTCGATCGCTTCGTCATAGACGGCCCCTTCGTCGGCCTGCAGGGGGATCCAGGCATGCTCCCTTCCCTGAGCCGCGAGGAAAGACCGGGTCACCCCGTCACTGGGAAAGATGGATGTGGTGGCGCCCAGTTCCGCGCCCATGTTCGTGATGGTGGCGCGCTCGGGAACACTCAGTGTGCTTACGCCGGGACCAAAGTATTCAAAGATCCTTCCCACACCGCCCTTGACGGTGAGCCTGCGCAGGAGCTCCAGGATGATGTCCTTGGCGCTTACCCACGGGGGCAGGCTGGACTTCAGGAGAACGCCCGCCACCCTTGGCCTGGGTATGCTGAAGGGCATGCCGGCCATCGCCGCCGCCACATCAAGCCCTCCGGCCCCGATGGCGAGCATCCCGATGCCCCCCCCCGTGGGGGTATGGCTGTCGGAGCCCAGGAGCGTTTTCCCGGGCGCGCCGAACCGTTCCAGATGAACCTGATGGCAGATGCCGTTGCCCGGGCGGGAGAACCATATCCCGTACCTCGCAGCTGCATCCTGGAGGAAACGGTGATCATCAGCATTCTCGAACCCGGTCTGCAGGGTGTTGTGGTCCACGTAGCTCACCGACAGCTCGGTCCTGACCCGGTCCAGCCCGATGGCCTCGAACTCGAGGTATGCCATGGTCCCGGTGGCATCCTGGGTGAGAGTCTGGTCGATCCTGATGGTATACTCATCTGGCGTGGCATGGGCGAGGTGGTCCTCTATGATCTTTGCGGTCATGGTCCTGGCCATGGGTTCACCTCTTCTTGAAAATGTCACCTATCTCTAATGGATGAGGGTCTCCCCGTCAAGGGGTCCATGGATGGGAATGCGGTCCCGGGAGTCTGGCCCATCAATGCGCTGAGGTGTCAGAGGATCCTTCTGAGAAGGGTGGAAAGGAGGTATGCCATGCCGGCGGAGGCGGGGATGGTGAAGATCCAGGTGAGGAGGAGGTCCTTGGTGAGCCCCCATCTGACGATGCTCAACCTCTGGGCCGAACCGCCGCCCACCACCGCCGAGGAGGCGATATGGGTGGTGCTGACCGGAAACCCGGCGATCGAACAGAGGAAGACCACCGCCGCAGAGGAGAGCATGGCACCGAAACCATGTACCGGTTTGATCTTGTAGAATTTGGTGCCGACGGTCTTGATGATGCGTTTCCCGCCCGAGAGCATACCCAGTGAAAGCGCCAGGGAACAGGCGAGGATGACCCACCCGGGAACCGCGAAGCCGTCTCCCTGGCCAGGTGAATAGAACCGGGACGCGACGGCGGGATCGATGCGTGTGAGGACCACCAGGCTCAGGGTGATGAGCCCCATGGCCTTCTGCGCGTCGTTGGTGCCGTGAGAGAGTGCGAGCATGGCGGCCGAGAAGATCTGGAGGCGCTTCAGCATGGCACCGGCAACGGTGGGGTGCATGTGGCGGAAGATGTGGAAGTTCATCCTGGTCAGATAATATGCGCTGATGAAACCCATGGGCGGCGAGATCAGGATGATCCCGAAGATCATCAGCACGCTCCTCCACTGGACGGCCTGGATGCCGGAGTGCTGGAGTGCAGCCCCGATGAGCCCGCCGATGAGGGCATGGGATGACGATGAGGGCAGGCCGACGATCCAGGTGACGATGTTCCAGGCGGTTGCCGCGACCACTGCCGCGACGATCCCCCTGATCGTTATGGCGCCGATGGACACGATGCCCTCACCGATGGTCTTGGCCACTGCAGTGCCCAGGACCATCGAGCCGATGAAGACCAGCAGGGCCGTCATGATGAGGGCTCCGCGTGTGCTCATGGAACGCGATGAAACGATGGTCGATACTATGTTCGATGCGTCGTGGAAACCGTTGCTGAAGTTGAAGAACAACCCCAGCACGATGGTCAGGTATGCAAGCTCGATCGTGCTCATGGGGGTATCATACCTGAAAAAGGATGTGTCCTGCTACACCCTCGATGCACTATCTCACGGATAACCCCGGAGATTTAAGAAAACCGGAAGTATCATCCGATAACAGATGCATCGGATGGCATCATACCGGAAATCGGGGGAAACATGGCAGGGAAGCAGAGGATGGGCGAGGTGCTAGTGGAGTTGGGTCTCATCGATGAGCACAAGCTCCGGCATGCCCTGGAGGTTTCGAAGAGGGAAGGGCTCAAGCTTGGTGAGACGCTGATCAGGCTCGGGTATCTCGGGGAGGATCAGGTGCTCGATATCCTCGGAAACCTCACCGGCGTGCTGACCCTGAACATGAGGACATGGTCGGTCAGGAAGCATGCCCAGACCCTCCTTTCCCGTGACCGCATGATGGAGATGAAGGCAATCCCCCTGAGTGCGGCCGGCAGGAAAGCCGTGGTCGCCTTTGCAGACCCCCTGAACTATGTTGCCGTGGAGAAGGTCAAGCTCCTTCTCGACAGGGACGTCACGCCGGTGCTCGCCTCGCTCTCCCAGATCGAGGATATCCTCACCCACCTTGATGCGACAGGATACGGCGCGAAGAGCCTTCCTCTGACCAAGGTCAGGAGAACCTTTGCCCATGTGACCATCCGGGACATGGGGCTCAAGGAGTTGTTGAAGCTCCTGGATGATCCTGGGTGCACCAGTCTTCACCTCTCCATCGGGACATCTCCGGCCGTTCGGATAGGCAAGGATTTCAGACGTTGCACGCTTCCCCTTCTGACCGCCACCGCCATGGAGAGGCTCCTCAGGGAAGCGGTGCCTGAAGGTGAGATGGACCTTTTGAAAGAGCACAAGGAGATCGAGTACACCTTTGCCAAAGCCGGCCAGGGCCGATACCGCGTGAACGTCTATCATCAGAAGGGCGGAGACCTGAGCATGCTGATCAAGAAGCTCGTAGAGGATATTCCCACGATCTCTGCACTGGGCCTGCCTCCCATGCTCATCTCCATGCTCGAGAAGAGGGGGCTCATCCTCGTCAGCAGCGCCAGGGGCCAGGGCAAGGACACCACCATAGCGGCACTGGTCAACCATATCAACAGCACGCGGAACGCGAACATCGTCACCTTTGAAGACCCCATCGAGTACATCCATCACCACAAGTTATCCAACGTGAACCAGCGTGAACTCGGGCATGACACCCACAAGGATATCCCCGACGTCTTCGAGAAGGCCATACGGCTCGATCCCGACATGCTCGTGTTAACGAATCTGAAGGATACCTTCATGATGGACACGGCTGCCCTTGCAGCCCACAAAGGAATCCTTGTCATAGCCGGCATGAGTGCCATTGATGTCTTTTCCGCCATTGAACAGTTCGTCTCGTCTCTCTCAAGCGATTATATGAAGGGCCTGTTCTCACGAACCCTCCTGGGATCTTTCTCCCAGAGGCTTGTATGGTCGAACCAGAAGAAGAGGATGGTGCTCGTCTGGGAGGGCATGCTTGCAACCCCCAGGATCCAGAAATACATCCGGGATGACAAGGTCTATTTCATCAAGAGCCAGGCTCCGTCTTTAAGGGGAGAGTACTTCCCCCTGGAGGAGAGCGTGGCGGAAGCGATCAAGACGGACAGACTTGATCATGACTCGGTCAGGAGTGAACCCTGGATCAACCAGGAGACCTTGAAGGTTCTTCTGGAGCGGTGATACGCGAAGATCCTCTCTGAATATTTTCATGAACGAGGAGTCATTCAGTACAACTTTTCTCTTGCATAGCCACTCCCAATAGTGTATTTAATGAATCATGATTCAGAATAATTGTCTGAATTCATGAATAAAAACCTCTAAGGAGTGTGCGATGAGCAGAATTATGACCTTTGTATTCGTTGCTATGATGCTTGCTGTTTCCAGTCACGCATTTGCCGCCGATGCAGTGCAGGCGGTCTATACTGACTGGGCCAAGATTATCTTTGTTGCTGCGTCGATCATTGCGGCGGGTCTCTGCATGGGTATCGGTGCGACAGGTGCCGGTTCCGGTATGGGTCAGGCACTTTCAGGTGCGACCGAGGCAGTGGGTCGTAATCCCGATGCGCAGGGCAAAATCATGCTTACCCTCATGGTCGGTCTTGCCATGATCGAGTCCATCGCAATCTACGCCCTGGTCATCTCACTCATCATCCTGTACGCCAACCCCTTCAAGGCCGTCATTCTCGGATAGCCTGCGTTAGGATTGCATGATCCCGGACACGAATCCAGATATACAGGTCGCCTTCCGCTTGCTCGGCTGCGGGAAATGGATGATACTGAACGGTTCTGAAGGGATCTGGCGTTCTTTGATCTGTGAACCATGAGGTTGAAGTGTTGTCGAAACGTGAGCGGTTCGAATAACACGGTCAGGAGATTGATATGGAGAAGGAAGCAAAAACGAATTTCAGTTTTGCCAGTGTTGCACTGAGCTTCTTCATCCTCATTGTGCTTCCCCTCACCATCACTGGTGTCATCATCAGCAAAGGGGTCATCAGGGTAGGCGAGGAAGCAACGCAGGCAAACTTGAGAATTCTCGATGACAATCAGAAGCTGTCCATTGCAGGCAGGGCACAGAACATTGCCGACGCCGTGGCCCAGTTTCTTGCAGACCGGGAGAAGGACATCAGGATTGCATCGATCCTCCCCAGGGACGAGCAGTCATACACCACCTTCCTCAAGTCGAATACGAGGGGAGTGATCCAGTCCTCCAATGTCGGCATCGTGAAGATACCCCTGCCTGTCTACCGGGAGATCACCTTCCTCGACAAGACCGGGATGGAGGCGCTGAAGGTCACGGTGGACGGTGTCGTGCAGAAGGGCCTGCTCAAGGACATGTCGAACCCGGCCAACGGCGAGTATGGAGAGGAAGACTATTTCCTCAAGGCCAGAGAGCTCTCGCCGGGCGAGTTCTACATGGGGCCCGTAGTTGGCGGGCACTTGTCCAAGCAGGATCTCGAGGCGGGGAAGCAGTTCGCCGGTATCGTGAGGATGGCAGCACCGGTTTTCGACTCCACCGGTTTTGCCGGTGTAGTTGAGCTGTCGCTGGATTTCAGGCATGTCATGGAGTTCACCGACCACATCGTTCCCACGGAGCCGGGAATGGTCTTTGCCAAAGTCAACCCGGATGACATGAACTATACGTTCCTCGTGGGCCGGGATGGTGCCATACTCTCTCATCCCGCCCAGTATCTCATCGGCGGGCTCGGCGCAGACAAGAAGCCGGTGCCGGTCATGGAAGACAAGAACTACGATGAACTGATCAAGGCCGGCGAAGGTTCGATGAATGTGCTGAACATGGGCTTCATGGATGAGAATCTCCCGAAGATCCATGCCCTTGCGGCATCCGGCAAGTCAGGTTCCTTCACCTATACCCTTGATAACAAGAGGATCTTCATGGCCTATGCGCACATTCCCTTCTACGGGTCGGTGTACAGCAAGCCCGAGGGCTACGGCTGGGTAGGCATGATGGTGGACATCGACAAATACCACAAGCTGAGCGAGGATAAGGTGAAGGATATCCAGCTCAAGGTTGAGCGGTGGCAGAAGTCGAGCATCGTGGTGGTCTTCGTATCCCTCTTTCTCCTGTTCGTCATAGCGCTGATCCTTGCACGTGGACTGTATCGTTCGATACAGAAACGGGATGGCAAGACGCCCCTTGGAGACTACGAGGACTAGGCGTACAAAGCAATAAGCATGATCAAACGAGCAGTTGCAGGAGGCGATGCACCATCAGTCTCCTGCAACTTTTTTTCAGGACCGAAGGCTAGCTCATAAGAGTTAGGGATAATGGAGGGTAGCATGTCAGCCAAGATTCTTGAGAAGCAGCAGTTATCCGAGAATGTGTACAAGATGGTGCTCGAAGGCGCAAAGATCGCCCAGAAGCGCAAGGCCGGACAGTTCGTGGTGCTGAGGATCCACGAGGAGGGCGAGCGGATCCCGCTCACCATTGCAGACGCGGACCCGGTCAAGGGTACCGTGACCATCATCTTCCAGGTCGTGGGTAAATCCACCGGACACCTGGCGGACCTCAACGTCGGTGATGTCCTGCTTGATCTCGTCGGTCCGCTGGGCAAGCCGACACATATCGAGAAGGTGGGGGTCGTCGCCTGCATCGGAGGAGGCGTGGGGATCGCACCGGTCTATCCCATCACCCAGGCCCTGAAGAATGCCGGAAACCACATCGTCTCCATCATTGGTGCCAGGAACAGGGACCTCATCATCATGGAGGACGAGATGAAGGCGGTCTCCGACGAGTTCATCGTGGCCACCGATGACGGGTCATACGGCTACAAGGGCTTTGTCAGCCAGGCCCTGGAAGACAAGTACCTCCTGCCCGGCAAGAAGATCGACATGGTCGTTGCCATCGGACCCGTTCCCATGATGAGGGCGGTCACCGACACCACCAGGAAGTACAATGTGCCCACGGTCGTGTCGCTGAACTCCATCATGGTCGACGCCACGGGCATGTGCGGTGCGTGCCGGGTGAGCGTCGGCGGAAAGACCCAGTTCGTCTGCGTCGACGGTCCCGAGTTCGACGGGCACCAGGTGAATTTCAAGGAACTCATCGACAGGCAGCGCATCTACCTGAACGAGGAAAAGGAATGCTACGACCACTACTGCTCATGCAGGCTGGGGAAGGGAGGCATCTAGAATGGAGATGAAAGACAGGCTCAAGATCCCCCGGCAGCCGATGCCGGAACAGGACCCCAAGGTGAGGGCTCGGAACTTCGACGAAGTACCGCTGGGATATACCCCGGAGACGGCAAAGACAGAAGCGCTTCGCTGCATCACCTGCAAGAATCCGTCATGCGTCGATGGCTGTCCGGTGCAGGTCGATATTCCCGGATTCATCTCCAGGGTCATGGAAGGGGATTTCATCGGGGCGGCACGGCACATCAAACAGACCAACGCCCTGCCCGCCGTGTGCGGAAGGGTTTGCCCCCAGGAAGTGCAGTGCGAGGAGAGGTGCGTACGCGGCAAGAAGGCCGAGCCGGTGGCCATCGGCAGACTCGAGCGCTTCGTCGCCGATTTTGAACGGGCGACCGGCGATGTGGCCATTCCGGAAGCGCCGCCATCAACTGGCAAGAAAGTGGCCATCGTAGGCTCCGGTCCTTCAGGACTGACCGTGGCCGGCGACCTGGTCCAGCTGGGTCATGACGTCACCATCTTCGAGGCCCTTCACAAGCCTGGCGGGGTTCTGGTCTACGGTATCCCAGAGTTCAGGCTCCCCAAGGCCATCGTCGCCGCGGAGGTGGACTATCTCCAGAAGCTGGGCGTAAAGATCAGCACTTCCTTCGTCGTGGGCAAGACATCCACCGTGGACGAACTCTTTGAGGAAGGCTATGACGCCGTGTATCTCGGAACCGGGGCAGGACTGCCAACCTTCATGAACATCCCGGGCGAGAACCTGAACGGCGTATACTCGGCAAATGAATATCTCACCCGTTCCAATCTCATGAAGGCATACAAGTTCCCCGAATACGACACCCCCATCGTGAAGGGCAGGAACGTGGCCGTGGTCGGCGGCGGCAATGTGGCCATGGACTCGGTGCGCACGGCCATGCGGCTCGGTGCCGACCATGTCTATCTCATCTACCGCCGGTCCCGGGCGGAAATGCCTGCCCGGATCGAGGAGATCCACCATGCCGAGGAAGAGGGCATAGAGCTCCACCTCCTGACCAACCCAACCCGATATATTGGCAATGACAAGGGGTGGGTTGTTGGGGTAGAATGTCTCAAGATGGAACTGGGCGAGCCCGATGAATCAGGGCGCCGCAGGCCGGTTCCCATGAAAGGCAGCGAGTTCGTCATCGATGTGGACACCGTGGTGGTCGCCATCGGTGCCGGTGCAAATCCGCTGGTTCAGAGCACGACACCGGGGCTCAACACGAACAAGTGGAACTACATCGTTGCCGATGAAGAGACTGGACAAACCTCGCGGGAAGGTGTATTTGCAGGCGGCGACATCGTGACCGGTGCGGCCACCGTCATTCTGGCCATGGGTGCCGGCAGGAAAGCGGCACAGGCCATGCACCGGTACCTGATGTCCAAGAAGTAACGGCATGAGAGAGGAGAGGGGGTATGACCCTTGCTGAGGTAAAGAAGATCCTCGATGCAGATGTGATCGTAGGCGAAGACATGCTGGACATGAAGATTGAACGTGGATTTGCCGCAGACCTCATGAGCGACGTGCTCGCCTTTGCAAAAGAAGGGTCAATGCTCCTCACCGGCCTCACGAATCCCCTGGTGGTCCGCACGGCCGATACGCTGGACCTCAAGGTCATCATCTTCGTGCGGGGAAAACGCCCCGCGCCGGAGGCCATCAAACTGGCCCAGGAAAAGAATATCCCCCTGCTCGCCACCCGCTACATCCTGTTCGAATCTTGCGGGAGGCTCTTCGAGGCGGGCATGCGCGGTTCGGTTCAGAAGGTGGGGGAGCCGCAGGAATAGCGGTCCCCCCACCTCATTTCCCCTGTATCTGCAGTGTCGGTATTGAATCAGGATTACAGCTGTGTATTCAGATGATTTGGTTGCAAATGCAAGCTTAAGTTGGTATAACGAGAGGCCGATAGGGTAGGAGAGAGGAAACGTTATGGCGGGTGCGTCTGACATCTCCACCATACTCTCCCAGGCTGGGAGGATCGAAAAGATCAACCAGAATCCCTTCGTCCAATCCGAGGTCACCAAGCAGATCCTCACTGAAGAGGAGGCGCGGGCAAGGCTGCAGCACAACCGTGAGGTGACCGAATCCAAGAAGGCCCAGGAAATCACCATCAGCGAGCGGGCGAAACAGGAGAGCAAGAGACGGACCAGGGAGGATTCTCATCAGACAGCAGCCGAAGGCCAGGCCGACTCCCCTCATGAAGACACGTCCAAGGACGTCAAGCACCTCATCGATGTGGTGGTGTAGCCTTGTGGCTTTCCGTAGCTGACCCCACCCGTATCCTGCTCCTGGCACAGCTCGTCATTCAGGTCATCCTGATCGCCTTTGTCATCTTTCTCCTCGTGCTGGAGAAACGCCGCCGTCTCAAGCCTGACTTTCTCGAAGAGCTCAAGGCTGTGGTGAACCAGACCCAGGATCTCTCGAAGTCGTTCCAGGATCATGTTCAGCAGAGAGTCGATGTCCTGGGCAGGATCATGTCGGATCTGGATGTCAAGATCCGATCCGCCGAAGTTCTCATGAAGGCCCTGGAGGAGACGTCGGTCAAGGTGAAGAAGGCCCGGCAGTTCAGCCAGACAGATGTTCAGAAACTCCACAAGGGCAGTTTCGACCCGGTCGAGATTTCACAGATCACCGGTATCCCTGTGGGTGAAATCCAGCTCATGATCAAGGTGGGCAGTCCCCAGCCCTGATGCCCTGCAGAGCATGCGCATAACACCGACCCAGATTCCTTCCGGTGACATCATCGTTCAGGGCAAGGTCTCTTCGCTCACCATCGGGAGACAGGTCGTCGCCACCGTTCTTTCCACGCCGAAAGACGGTCTCGTCATGGTCTCCATGTTCGGCGAGCATTTTCTCGTCGGGACCACCCTCGATCTGTTCAAGGGCCAGATACTGAACCTGAGGGTGCATGCCACCACCCCGAAGGTGATCATGAAACCAGTGGAGCCGACCGCGGAGGCAAAGGCCGCCGTGAAGGCCCTGGACAGTCTGGTCGCCCAGCTCGTGGGAAAGTTCGGCGGGACGCCTGTCGAGTCCTTCGATGTGAAGGAGATCGTCAGGAAGCTCATGGGTGAGTCGGGGAACGATCCATCCACGATGCAGGTTGTTGCCAGGCTTGTGGAAGAGTATTCCCGGCTTCCCCAGAACACCGTCGCCTATCTCCTGATCCCGTTCATCGGAGATGAAGGCCGGGGAACCGCAAAGGTCACCATTGTTCGGGAGGGTGAAGATTACCGGCTTCACTTCGATGTGGAGACCGATGCCCTCGGTCTTGTCGAGAGCACGGTTCTCAGGACGGCCGCAGGAGTCACCATTGAGCTTTCTTCGGGATCGGAGGATGTCGTCGCCTTTTTCAAGGCCCACGTGCAGGAGCTTGCCATGGATCTTGAACACCTGGGTGTTCTCTCCATCGATGTGGTGCAGAAAAAGACATTGTCTGCACAGCGCGTGAACGTGGATGTGCTGGTATGAAAGACAAGGACAAGAAGGCGATCGCCGTCAAATACGATCGCGGAAGGGATGCCGCCCCGAAGGTTACGGCCAAGGGAAGGGGGGCCGTGGCGGAGAAGATACTGGCGCTGGCCAGGGAGCACGGGGTCCCCATAGAGAAGGATTCCACCTTGATGGATGCCCTGTACCGTCTCGATCTCAACGAAGAGATCCCCGAGGAGCTCTACCAGGTCGTGGCCGAACTCCTGGCCTTCATCTACCGCATGAACTCCCTGCGGAAGGGCAGCCCCGGATATAAGGGAAAACCTGATTCATAAAACATTTTTTCGGGACAACCAGCTTGACCTGCGCACCCCGTCCTTTTATATAGGATCTATGCGGTCTTCCTACGCATACGGCAGTATGGAGTTATCCGTTGATAAAAAAATCTACGAGGGAGGAATGGTTATGAGGAAAATTGTGGGGGCATTCATTGTCGTCGGTTTCATCGTCGCTTCCGGGACGGTATGTCTGGCCAGTCAGAGCAACACGGGATGCGGTCTGGGTTCCCTTATCTTCAAGGGACAGGAGGGATTGCTCTTCCAGGTCCTGGCTGTGACGACCAACGGAACATTCGGGAACCAGACCTTCGGCATCTCTTCAGGGACATTGAACTGCTCTCAGCCAAGCAAGTTCGCCAGTTATGAGAGGCTCAACAACTATGTCGCCGACAATATGGACAATCTCGCCAGCGATATTGCCAGGGGCGAAGGTGAATATCTGAATACACTGGCTGTCCTCATGGAAGTGCCCGAAGGCAACAGGGATGATTTCTATTCGAAACTGCAGAACAATTTTTCACATATCTATACATCACCACAGGTCAAGAGCATTGATGTGCTCAGAAACATTGAATCCCTGATGTAACGTTTCTTCAATGCATACAGCTTCAGGGAAGGGATGCCGGGCAAGATACACCTGCGTCTCTTCCCATTGTATTTGTTTGCTCTTTCTTCTTTTCTTTTTTTCTCCAGCCCATTCCCAGGATTCCCACGCTCCTGCCGGGCTTCTATCGGCAGCGCACCAGCTGAAACTCCATGAAGACCCCTACTGGCACATCCTCATGCACTACAAGAGGACTGCTGCCGGTATTGAAAGCCTCATAGATGATCCGAAATTCTTTCTGGCACCTGACGGCAAGACCAATCCGGAGGCCGAAATGGACGCCACGATCCGTGCATTCTTTGATCCAGCTGATGATGAAGGGAAGTCTGCTGCATGCCGGTTTGTGGCCCGTTACGAGTGGATCAGGGAGAGATTGAATCTTGACCCGGGGGAACTTCCCGTTGCCGGGTGCCGCAGTTTCATGGAATTTCTCGACAGGATGAAGCCACAGTCGGCTGCTCTGGTATTCCCTATGGCCCACCTCAACAGTCCGGCGTCAATGTACGGCCACACCCTCCTTACCATAGAGACTGCCGAAAACACCAAGCTTCTTGCGTACTCGGTCAGCTACTCGGCTTTCACCCGTGAAACCTTCGGCCCCACCTTCGCCTTCAAGAGCATGGTGGGCCTCTATCCCGGGTATTTCTCCGTGCTGCCGTATTATGCCAAACTGCAGGAGTACAGTGATGTGGACCACCGTGACATCTGGGAGTATTCCCTCAATCTGACGGAGCCGGAAATCAGGAGGATGATGCTGCACATCCGCGAACTGGATGCCATCGCTTCAGACTATTACTTTTTCGATGAGAACTGCTCTTATCTCCTCTTTTCACTTCTGGAGGCGGCGCGCCCCACAGCGAAACTCTCTGAAAGGGTCCATGGATGGCTTATCCCCCTGGATTCCATACGTATGATCGAGGACCAGGGCCTGGTGAAGGATGTTTCCTACAGGCCGTCCAGAACAACGAAGATCAAGTATCTTGCATCCAGCCTTCCCCTTCGGGAGCAGGATCTGGCCATAGCGCTGGCCGGCGGGGAGGTTGACGGGGAGGTCTTCGGAAACAGGATGATCCCGGAGCAGGAGAAAAGGAAGGTCTCTGATCTCGCTGGTGAATATCTGCAATATCTTTACACCAAAGGAGAGGTTCCCGAGGAGACATACCAGAAGCGATTCCATGAAATCCTGCGGCTCCGCAGCTCACTAGGCATGGCCGGCAGTGAGTCCGTCGAGGGTGTCCCTGTACCGGCCCGGCCCGACAAGGGGCATCGTTCAAACCGGATCGCCCTCGGTGCCGGATTCGAACGGAACGAGATCTTTGAGGAGATAAGGCTCAGGCCTGCCTACCATCATCTTATGGATGATGATGACGGATACGTTCAGGGGGCGCATCTTGTCTTTGCCGATATCGCCCTGAGATACTATTCGTCGGAACAGAGGCTTTATCTGGAATCGCTGGATCTCATCGATATCATATCACTTACCCCCAGGGATAATTTTTTTCACCCGATATCATGGAAGATAAAGACAGGATTCACCCGGATCATGGGTGATGACGATGACAACCTTCTTGTGTATCAGATCAATCCTGGAGGCGGCCTTACCTATGAGTTCATGCAGGCGGGGTTGGTATATATGATGCTCGAGACGGGTCTTTACATCGGCGGTATATTCGAGAATGATTATGTCGTAGGGGGAGGAGGGTCGGCGGGTTTCATGCGATCAATGAGTGATGACTGGAAAATACATTGCTTGGTGAGAGATCTCTATTACGGCCCCTGGGATGGATTTGATGACTTTGAGACGGCGCTCCAACTACTGTTCGAGAAATACGATATTGTTGTGAACCTTGAGAAAAGCCCTTGCGTCTGCGCCCTGGCCAGCAAGATAGACGCCTGGCAGAAGTACGGCTTCAGGTTTGACGATATTGCAGGGGAGGCCCGCCCGTACAAGGACAGCATGGGGGC
>JALOOZ010000012.1 GCA_025454155.1 Thermodesulfobacteriota bacterium | reverse complement strand
GGTGTTGAAACATACGAAGTCTCTCACTTCATACCAACCCGTCATAACTGGCATGATATCATCACTTTTCCATGCCCCTCTTTTTCGATGATTATGGAAGAGACTGTTGAAAATATGTTTTCTGAATTGAGGTAGCCCCGGCATTTATCGAGATCCAATTCCGTTGCCGGAAGATTTCAGATTCACCTGGCCGGTATCTTCTTTTTTATCTCATCTTCTCTTATCTTTCTCCCTCTCGCCCACATAGTTTTGTTCAGGCAAAGCCATAGTTCGCTATCTTCTCGATGTTGTGAACCATGCAGTACAGCATCCACTGAATGTTCACCTTGATCCTGCCCCGCAAGGTGAATCGGTCCAGGCGCTTGTGAATGCGGAGGTTGGCGAAGACAGGCTCAACGATAGACATCCTCTTCTGATAGATCTTGCGGCCTTCTTCGCTCTCGATCTTTTCAATCATCAGTTTGGTGAGGTTGACTCCGTCAGGCCCAATGGGTACCATCAGGTTTTTGGGACCACGACCGTTCCCATAGATGCATTTCCCCTTTACCTTACAATCACTACAGTCATGATCCTGGGGACGATATAGTCGGTAGAGATTGCCCGTTGACCGATGGCACTTCTCTTTAAGAGCTAGTCTCTTCCCGTTGGGGCATATATACTGGTCCTTCTCCTCATCATAATGGAAGTCTTCTAATGCGTAATGCGTCCTCATCTGGTGCCCATAGCGCTCCTGGCCTGCGAACCGTGGGTCCCTCGTACGGAATGCCCTGTCTGGAATATAGGCATCCAGATCCTCTTCGATACATTTCTGCATGTTCACCTTGCTATGATAGTTGCTATCCGCTGTGAAGGTCTTGCCCTTGAAGTAATCCGGTGATTGACCAATGCCCTCCATGTTGTCCTTGGCCCCGTCCAGCATGGGAGGCACATGGTGGTGATCCTGACCGTTTCCAAACGCCTCCGCATGGACGATCACCTGTTTCCGGGAATCCACCAGCGCCTGGCTGTTGTATCCCTGGATGGTCCCATGGGAGGTCTGCATCTTCGTGGAATCGTTGTCCGTGATGTTGCTCTTGATCTCCTTACCCCTCATCCCGATCCGCTGACCGTTCTCCTTCAGCCATGCCTGTATCCGGTCGGCCTGCTTCCGCAGCTTCTCCACCTGCTTCTGCCGGTGAGTCCGGTTATCAGGGTCAGGGGGGTCATCCCCATCCTCCCGGTCCTCATTCTCCTGCTCGGCCAGGAGTTCCTTCACCTTCTCCTCCAGCTTTGTATGCTTCCTCTTCAGATCATCTACCGATCCGCTCCACTGCTTGGATGCGTTGCCCGGGAGCTTGCACCCGTCAAGTGCAAAGAGCGTCCCGCCAAGCAGATCCATCTCCTCGCATACCAGCAGCACATCCCGGAACAAGGGCAGAATCTCGCCCTTCATAGATGATACAAACGTCGCTATCGTGCTGTGGTCAGGGTACTGCCCGCTGCTCAGTGCCATGAACACCACGTTCTCCCTGCATGCCTGCTCGATCTTCCTCGATGATATCAGTCCCCGTGAATACCCCAGCAGCACGACCTTCAGCAGGATCCGGGGGTCATATGCTCGGCGACCCATATCGTCATTGCGGTACTTCTCATCGAACAGGCTCATGTCCATCCGCTCGTCCACCAGCGTATGAATCGCATACTCCAGACTCCCAGGCATGATCTGTTCCTGCAGGGAAATCGGCATCAGTAGGTTCTGTGCAAATTCGTTCGGCTTGTATCGTGCCATCAGACCTTCCTTTTTCCTGAAATGGGGGAGATGGTGAGATTATCATACCCCCTTGATATTAATCGCATAATAGCACTTAACCAATTGATAATAAAGACAATAATGATGTTTATAGAAAATTTATTATGATGTTCCCTAAATGACAACCCGGACTTTTTCGACAGTCAGGCGATAAATCATTAATCTTGTTGTCTGGACTTCTACCAGAGATCTTTGTCCTAATCCTCTACTAGGCTTATCTATCTACCTCATAACTGCTTCGTAATGCCTGTAGAACTTGGCCTGGACTATATGATAAGGTTGTTCGATTCCCCCGCTTCATCCATCCTGAATCATACAAGCCTTATCTTGAAGACGATATCATGAAAAAATTCCTTCGACTCTCAAAAGATCTGTGATCTTGTCCCTGGGACGGGAGTATCCCCCTCTCGATAAACTAAGAATACAGGGAACCGGCTGAGGTGGGGGGTTCTTCCTCACCTCAGCCTGAGACCCCCTCATTTCGGAACGGCAATCCCCAGCATATCCGCTGCATAGCGGACCATGGTCATGTCCTCGTCCTGGCACACCTTGTCCAGTCCTTCCCCCCGGTCCATGGAGCCGGAGCGGACGATGCCGGCGATCTCCCAGGCATAGGGGTGGAATGAGAATCTCTTCCTGTGGATGTAGTTGGCCAGGGCGTTCAGCAGGCAGTTGGTGGAGTTCGGGTCGGTGTCTCCGGGTTTCACCCAGCCTATGGCCTCGATCTTCTTCAGGATCTCTTCCTCGTTGTATTCGGTGAAGGCCAGGGGGTGTATGTTCACCGGCCACCTGGCCGGGTCCGTGGCGAGGTCCTGCTCGGTCAGGAAGAAGGGCCTCAGTTCCTCCCCGCCCGACTCCAGGAGCGGGTCCCTCACGGTGCGCTGGGAGATGCGCTGGAGCCGCGGGTTGGTCTGCATCACGGCCGACGCGATGGGGGCCTGTCCGGGAGACCAACCGTAGGCCACCAGGGGGATGCCGTAGGCCAGCGCGGTCTTGAGGATCATGGCCTTGACGATCCCGATGCAGGTGGTGCAGATGGAGCTCGCCCTGTCCAGTGTCTTGGGACTGTAGATCATCTTCTCCGCTGCCAGTCCGAAGGTCCGGCGCATGAGGGGAAAGGCCGGCCTGAAGAAGATGCTGGTGGCGCCCAGCGTGTCCGTCATCTTGATGATGTTCACCTTGGCCTGTTCCGAGATGAACCCGTTGTCAAAGGTATAGGCCAGGACCTTGAGGTTGTACTTCTGCGTGAGCATCATGAGCGTGTAGGTGGAATCCTTGCCCCCGCTGTAGGCCAGAAGGCAGTCGAACCCGCCCCCGCCCCGCTTCCTTTCCAGCAGCTCCTCGAAACGTACCAGGTGCTCATGCTTCTCTCCCGGGGTAGGGATGGGCGTGTTCCTGCAGTAATTGCACACCCCGTTCCCGTCGAACCCGATGCCCGGGAAGGTCTCAGGCAACACGCACTTCGTGCAGTACATCATTTTTCAAGGCCTCCTTGTCGATCTTGCCGGACGGTTTCTTGGGCATCGCCTTCAGGACATGCCAGAACTTCGGGTGCTTGTGTCCTGCAAGCCGCTCGGCGAGATACCCTTTGAGGGATTCCAGGTCGAAGGTGCCGGCTTCGATGGGCACCACATACGCCGCAGGGACCTCGGAAAGGAGCTCGTCGGGCTGCCCGATCACTGCGGTCTCGTGGACCAGGCCCGATGCAATGATGGCATCCTCGATCTCCTTGGGGGAGACCCGCTCCCCACCGATCTTGAGCATGTCCTTCTTCCTGCCCGTGAGGTAGATGAACCCCTCCTCGTCCTTCTGGCCGAGGTCTCCGGTGACGAGCCCCCAGGGCTTCAGGGCCCTGGCCG
Source organism: Thermodesulfobacteriota bacterium (assembly GCA_025454155.1). Taxonomy (GTDB): domain Bacteria; phylum Desulfobacterota; class Desulfomonilia; order UBA1062; family UBA1062; genus MWEI01. Next base: position 52,870 of record JALOOZ010000012.1, on the reverse strand, counting down.
TCTCTTCCGGGTCCTGCCAGTAACCCTGCATGATGTTGGGGCCCGTGGCGCAGATGTTGCCGACCTCTCCGGTGACAAGCTCCTTGCCCGCATCATCCCTGACCGTGACCTCGACCCCCGGTATGGGGATGCCTATGGATCCGAGCTTGTCCCTCACGAGGCGCTCGGGCGGCAGGTAGGTGAGCCTGGCAGAGGCCTCCGTGGCGCCGTACATGACAAAGAGGGGGACACCCTTGAGATGGTCGATGAGGCGACGCGTCAGCGCCGGTGCCATGGCCCCCCCGGCCTGGGTGACATATCGGAGTGACGGCATGGCGGTCTTCGAGAAGATGGACCGGTTCATGAGTATGGCAAAGGTGGAGGGCACCCCGGCGAAGCCGGTCACCTCCCTGTCCACCATCTCCTTGACAACGGCATTGGGGAAGGCGAAGCGGTTGTTGACGACCACCGAGCCCCCTGCCATGAAGTGGGTGTTCAGCAGGGTCTTGCCGTAGACATAGTAGAAGGGCAGGACCGCCATGATGCGATCGGATTCATGCAGGCCGAGATACGACACGATGGCCTGCGTGTTCGAACAGATGTTCCGGTGCGTCAGCACGACACCCTTGGGGCTCCCCGTACTGCCCGAGGTGTAGACAATGGCCGCCAGGTCATGCTCTTCAATGGAGACCGGGGGCGAGGCACCGGGCATGGCATCGAGTTCGTCCCACCGGAATACCCTCTGCCCGGGCCCTTTCCGCACGGCCTCCGCGCTGATGATGACAGGGACTTCCACGCCCTCAAGCCTGGGGGCCGCCGCCTTCGAGAGGATGCACACCCCGGCCCCGGAATTCCGGACGTAGTACCCGGTCTCGGCAGGGGTTGACCTGTCATGGATCTCCACGCACACCCCGCCCGCCTTCAGGACGCCGTAGTAGGACACCACGTTCTCGATGGAGTTCTCCATGACCGTGAGAACCCGGTCCCCCTTGGACAGGCCTGCACTCAAGAGCAGGTGTGCAAGCCTGTTGGAGAGCTCCTCGATCTCGGCATAGGTCGCCGAGCGGTCCCCGTGCAGGATTGCCGCCTTGCTGGGATGTCTCCTGGCAGTCTCTGCCAGGAAATCGTGGACGAGCCTCATCACGAAGCTACGCCCTTAGCCTTGAGGAACTTTATGATGTTGTTCACGGTTTCCAGGTTTTCAGGCACGAGTTCCTCATCATCCACCTTGATGTCGAAGGTGGATTCGAGGTACTCCACGAGCTCGAGGACACCGGTGGAGTCCATGATCCCGCTCTCGATGAGCGATACAGCGGGGTCGACCGTCACATCGCTGCGGCCGGCGATGAAGTTTTCACGAATAAATCCGGTGACAATGGCAATCACATCTGGCATGCAAAACCCCTTGATTCATTCTTTGGATTCGTTCTCTCTATCGGCAACTTGTACTGCAAATATGACGGTTCCATCAATGGGAAATCCTTCAGGGCAGGACCTTGCACCTTGTATGGGAATCTCACCGGTGGTACTATTTCCTTCAGACGTTTCCCATCCCATGACAGACAGGAGGCCCCATGGCGTTCGGCCCTGACATACTCAAGATCGACCCGGAGCATGAAACCCGGAGGATTGCGGCGTTCCTCCAGGAGCAGGTCAAGACCGTGTACCGGAGGTCGGGCATCGTGGTGGGGCTCAGCGGCGGCATCGACTCGGCGGTCATGAGCGAGCTCGCCGTGAGGGCCCTGGGCAGGGAGGCGGTCGTGGGCCTCGTGCTTCCGGAGGGGGAGTCGAACCCGGTGAGCAGCTCCTATGCCCGGGCCCATGCGGAAAAGATGGGCATCTCCTGCCGCGAGGTCGACATCACGGCCACCGTGGACAGCGTCATGCCCTACGCCCTCAGGGATGAGTATATCCGCTCCCTGGTCCCCGAGTACGGTCCCGGGTGCAGGTATAACATATCGCTGCCCACTGACCTGCTCGAACGCGAATCGTTCAGCTTCTACGTGATCCAGGTGCAGCTCGCCGACGGCACCATGAAAAAGAAACGGCTGGGATTCGAGGCGTTCAGGGCCATCACCTCCTTTGCCAACATCAAGATCAGGGCGCGCATGCTTCACCTCTACAGCGAGGCGGAGCGTCGCGGGTACGTGGTGGCAGGCACCACGAACCGCACCGAGTTCCTCCTGGGTGACTTCTGCAAGTACGGCGACGGCGGCACGGACATCGAGGCACTGTCGCACCTCTACAAGAACCAGATCTATCAGCTGGCGGACTGCCTGGGGGTCATCCCCGAGATCATCGACCGCTCGCCCAGCCCGGACACCTTCAGCCTACCGGTCACGGACCAGGAGTTCTTCTTCCGCATCCCCTTCGAGAAGCTCGACCATCTCCTCTATGCTTGGGAGCACGGGATCGGCATACCGGAGACCGCCTCGGCCCTGGGCCTGTCTGAAGACGCGGTGAAGAGGGCCTTCACGGACTTCACGGCCAAGAGCAGGGCCACGGCGCACCTGCGGGTCATGCCGTACTGCATGGAGCCGGCATGAGGATACTCCTGGTTGAAGACGACATCCGGACAGCCGACATTATCCGGAAGATGCTCAGCCAGGGGGGGTATACCGTGGAGCATGCAAAGGACGGGGAAGAGGGCCTCATCATGGCGCTCAACGAGACCTTTGACGCAGCCGTCTTTGATGTCATGCTCCCCAAGCTGGACGGATTTCAGCTCATCGAACGAATCAGAAAAAACGGCATCTCCCTGCCGGTCATTTTTCTCAGCGCACGGAGCACGGTGGACGACCGGATCCAGGGGCTGCAATCGGGGGGCGATGACTATATGGTGAAACCTTTCGCCCTCTCCGAGCTTCTTACACGCATCCAGGCCCTTATACGCCGGGCAACATCCGTGACCGAACCGACAGCCCTCACGGTTGGAGACCTCTCCATGGATCTCCTGTCAAGAAGGATTACCCGGTCCGGCATGAGAATTGATCTCCAGCATCTCGAGTTCTCGCTTCTTGAATACCTCATGCGGAATGCGGGACGGGTTGTGTCCAAGACCATGATCATCGAGCATGTCTGGGACTACAGTTTCGACCCCCACACCAATGTCGTGGAGGCCCGCATCTGCCACCTCAGGGACAAGATCGACCGCCCGTTCGACAACAAGCTGATCCATACCATCCGCGGGGTAGGGTACATCCTTGAAGAGAGAGATTAGACTGTTCAAGACGGTATCCTCACGCCTTGCCCTCTGGTACGCCGTGCTGTTCACCACTGCAAGTTTGTTCAGCTTCATGGCGATCTATTTCATGCTCTCCTCGATTCTCATGGAGCGGGAGAACGATGAACTTGTCGCCGAACTCAGGGAATTCGGGATGCTCTACCATGCCAGCGGAATGGAGATGCTCAGGCCCGTCATCATCCATGAGGCCGAGTCCGAAGGTGTCAACCGGGTGTTCATCAGGATAACCAACCGTGACAATATGGTCGTGGCTGCATCAGACATGAGGAACTGGGAGGATGTCCCCCTCTCTTCGGGTGCTGGAATACCCTGGAAAGGGGTGCAGTTCGAGACCTTTTCCTCCAGGCGCCACCCCCATGGCATCAGGATGGCGCATCAGATGCTGGGAGACGGGAACGTCATCACCATAGGGATGAACACAGAAGGTGACAAGGCCTTCCTGAGTGCGTTCATCGAGATGTCTCTGACGGTCATGGTCCTTGCCGTGCTCATAGGGAGTATCACGGGGTGGTATATCTCGAAAAAGGCCATGCTCGGTGTGGAAAGGGTCCGCCTGACGGCCTCCAGCATCGGCAGGGGCGACACCTCGTCCAGGGTGCCTCTTGGTGAAGAAGGTGAAGAGATCCAGTCTCTTGCGACAACCTTCAATTCCATGCTCGACAGGATCGATGTGCTCATATCCGACCTGAAAGAGGTGAGCAACAACATCGCCCATGAACTCCGGAGCCCCTTGACAAGAATACGCGTCGTCGCCGAGTCTGCCCTCATAGAGAACAGGTCTCAGGAAATGGCTGCCCTTGTCCTCGAGGAATGCGACACCCTGAGCGGCATCATCAACACCATGCTGGAAATAGCGGAAACGGATGCCGGGGTCATCCGCCTTGCCAGGGAAAAGGTCAACCTCACCGGGCTCGTTGGAAGGGCGCATGACCTTTTCCTCGCAGTGGCCGATGAAAAGGGGATATCCTTCGAGCTCGACATGCCTTCATCGGATCTTTTCATACAGGGCGACACGGCCCGCCTGCAGAGGTGCATCTCCAATCTCCTGGACAATGCCCTCAAATTCACCCATGCGGGAGGGAGGGTGGTCATAGCAGGAAGGGAACGCTCAGGTCACGTGGAAATCCTCGTGTCCGACACCGGCGAAGGCATCGAAGAGAAGGATCTCCCGCACATCTTCGAAAAGTTCTACCGTTCAGACAAGAGCCGATCGACACCGGGAAACGGCCTCGGGCTCAGCCTTGTGCGATCCATCGTGAAGGCCCACAACGGTGAAGTCTCCGTGAAGAGCGACCCGGGGGAAGGAACCTCCTTCACTGTAATCCTTCCCGCCGCACGGTGACCGCCGGCCCTCATCGATCTTTCTACTCGCCCCGCAATCATAGAACATTACCAAAAGATAATCTGCCGGTAATCTTGACGTAACCAGTACTTCCTATACTCATTGGGCAATAATACAAATGGCGGGAAAATGGTAACGATGAGTGTGGTCATCCCGTTCTATAATGAGGCGGAATCCCTGGACATGGTGTACAGGGAGGTCATGGATGCCCTTTCTGCGCACAGGGAAATCTCATGGGAGTTCGTCATGGTGGACGACGGCTCCACGGATGGGACATCAGCGATCATGGACAGGCTTGCACAAACGCACGAAAACCTTCGGGCCGTCCACCTGCATCCCAACAGCGGCCAGTCCGCGGCATTGGAAGCAGGGTTCCGCACTGCACGTGGCGAATATATCGCAACCCTGGACGGCGACGGTCAGAACGACCCCAGCGATATCTTCCGCCTCTTCGATGAGATGAAGAGACGGGGTGTGGACATGATGTGCGGGATCAGGCAGAGGCGTGCAGACAGTTTCATACGCCGATTGTCCAGCACGATAGCCAACACGGTGCGTTCCTCGGTGCTCAAGGACGACATCACGGATGTGGGCTGCTCCGTGCGCGTCTTCCGCCGTGCATGCCTTGACCGCGTCCGGTTCTTCAGGAACGCCCACCGGTTCTTTCCGGCGCTGTTCATCATGGCTGGATTCACCGTGGCAGAAACCCCGGTCAACCACCGGGCACGGAAACACGGTACGAGCAAGTACGGCGGTGGGATTAACAGCAGGCTCTGGGTGGGACTTGCCGACCTGGCAGGGGTCTTCTGGCTCAGAAAGAGGGCACTGAGGTACTCGGTAACGGAGGGACATGGACCTGAAGATCGATAGGCACCTGGCCTCGGATACGGGCCGAGTCGTCATGCTGGTGGTTCTGTTCGCTTCCATGGCAGTCCTCCTCGGAAGGCCCGGGGTAAGGGATTATCTTCTCGATTTCCAGGGCATGAGGGAGATCCTCCAGGGCGGGCACGGGGGATCGGGCCAGCTCCTATCCGCATTCCTGTTCATCCTGCTCTGGGCAGGTCTCATTACTGCCGGCGTTCCCCGGCTCTGGGCCAGTGCAGTTGGCGGGATCATCTACGGCGCGCTCATGGGTACACTCCTGTCCATCCTCGCGTCCCTCATCGGCGCCTCGATACTCTATGAGGCAGGACACTCCATTTTTGCAGGCATGGTGGAAAGGAGAATGGGTGACAACCTGAGAATGTGGCGGAGACGGTTTCAGGAGAACGCTTTCTGGTGGGTGCTCTACGGGAGACTCTTCCCCTTTTCCAATTCAACGCTCATGAGCCTGCTCTGCGGAAGCTGCAGGGTTTCCTACAGGGGGTTCATGCTCGGTTCCCTGTTGGGATTCATCCCTCTGGCAGTGGTCTTCGCCACCTATGGGAGCGGCGGGGTAAAGGGCAACCTGTGGCAGATCACTGTTGCCACGGTGCTCATGGTCTTGTCCGTTTTTTCCCGCAAGCTGTTTGGCAAATGGTTTCCAGCTACCGTCAGAAACTCCCACTAACCATTTTTATAAAAGGAAACAGTGCACCATGAAGAGCCTTGATGACTATATGGCACGGAGATACCCAGCCGGGGGTCAGTCTATAATCCATTCGCGTGAGATGAACCTGCTGGAGAGGCTTCTGGAAAGGGCAGGTGGGCTGTTCGAGAGCCTCCTCGACTGTCCCAGCGGGTATGGGCGGCTGACAGACATCCTTGCCAGGAGGAGCGGTCTTCTCGTTTCAAGTGATCTGAGCACAGGCACGGTGGCCGCACACAACCATTATTTCAAAAACAGAATGGAGCGGTATTCGGACACCGCCTGCGACGTCACTCGGCTTCCATTCAGGAATTGGGCTTTCGATGGCATGGTGACTTTCCGTCTCTTCCACCATCTGGTAACTGAAGAAACCAGGAAGGCGGTCTTCAAGGAGGCGGCTCGGGTTTCCCGGAGATTCTTCTTGATATCCTATTACAGGAGCAGCTCTCTCCACGAATTCTCGCGAAAACTCAACAGGAATGGATCTGTCCGCAACGGCAGGAAGGCCTTCCTCGATTCTGCCAGAATCTTGGATGAGGCCGGCCATGCCGGGTGGAAGCTCGTCGAGAGCCACAGGGTATTGCCCGTGATTCATGCGCAGACCGTGGCACTTTTTATGAAAACGGGCTGATCGCCTCAACCTTTACAGATGAAGAGTAAACAGCACGCACCGGTCATTGCCGCAGGCTTTGTTGCCATTTTCGTGATCATTCAATTCATCCCTGTCAACCGCATCAATCCGCCAGTTGAAGCAGACATCCAAGTTCCTGCAGAGATAAAGGCGATCCTCAAGACATCCTGCTATGACTGCCACTCCCATGAGACCATCTGGCCCTGGTACAGCAAGGTAGCGCCCCTATCCTGGCTCATTGCCCACGACGCAGCAGAGTCCCGGGAGCGCCTGAACTTCTCCGCATGGTCCCGCTACACCAAAGACAAACAACATGTGCTGATCTCGGACGTGATAGATATCATCAGGGACGGTGAAATGCCGCCACTGCCCTATACATGGATGCATGCAGGGTCTGAAGTGACACCCGATGAACTTAAGATCCTGGAAGAATGGGCAATGGAATAACAAAGTACGGCATGAATGACCTGAAGAAGATCTTTATTATCATATTCATCCCGGTCGTCCTCTTCATATCCATCTTCCTCTACTGCGACCTCGTGCCCGTGAACGTCATGGAGGCCAGGAACTTCATCACGGCCCGGGAGATGGCTGCAGGGGGGTCCTGGCTTCTGCCAACCATGAACGGAGAACTCCGTATCGCCAAGCCGCCCCTGCCCACATGGATCACTGCAGCATTCATGCTGTGGGCCGGGTCCGACGCCAATCTCGTTGCCAACAGGATCCCGGCGGGCATGTCCGCCCTCTTGCTCGCACTGTTCACCTACCTTCTCGTCAGGCGGATCACCGGGGACAGTGCGCTTGCCCTTCTATCCATGCTCGTCCTGTCCACGAGCTATCTGTTCATGCTCTCCGCTCGCAAGAATGCCTGGGACATCTTCTCCATCACGTTCATGACAGGTGCTGTATGGACCTTGGCCGAGGCCATCATGCGCACGAAAGGCAGACCGCTCTTTCTCGTCCTGTTTTCCGTCCTCATGGCCTGTGCCTTCTACAGCAAGGGCCCGGTACCCTTCTGGGTCATGCTGGTGCCGTTCCTCATAAGCTACGCCCTTGCCTTTGGCCTGAAAGATCTGCGGGAAAGCAGGTGGGGGCTCCTGTGGGCCTTTCTCCTCTGTGCAGTCCTTTCAGCCGCTTGGCCCTTCTACGTATACCTGAACACACCCCATGCGGCAGTTGCGGTGGCATCGAAGGAATCCACCGGGTGGTTCACCAATCACACCGAGCCCCTGTGGTACTACCTGCTCCACTTCCAGGAGATCGTTGGCATCTGGGTGTTTTTCCTCTTGTATGGCCTCGCAGCGGCATGTATCAAAAAAGACTGGAGGCCCCAGGAGAAATTCTTCGTCTTCTGGTTCATCCTCTCAATCGTCTCCATAACGGTCTTCCCGGAAAAGAAGCTGCGTTACCTCCTTCCAGCAGTGGTCCCCGCCGCCGTTGTCTCGGCCGTTTCGACGGGATATCTGCAGAAGGAATCGGGACATGCCCGTAAGATCGTGTACGGGATCTTCTGCGTGGTGACAGGGGCGGCCTATTTCGCTGCTGCCGGAACTCTGGCCTGGTTCTCCCAAGGCAGGTTGCTGCTCCTGTTGGGTGTTCCCATGCTGGCGTATACCGGGGCAGTGCTCATATACCTCTATACGAAGAACCGTATGGATCAGACGCCCCTGATCGCCATGGCCGGCCTCTGCCTGTGCCTTGTCTTCCTCACGCCCGTTTTCACCAGTCACCTCGGACAGGACGAAGCCAGGCCGTTTCTGCACTTGCGGGATGAGACTCAATACCGCGGGAAGGATTTCTTCTCCCTGGGTGACCTCCCACCCGAGATCATCTGGGCCTCGGGCAGGACGATTCGATCGCTGAACGAACAACAGCTGATGACCTTGACCGATACGGGGACCACCTTCGTCCTCATGACGGATAAAGCGAGGTCAGAACATCCAGAGAAGCTCCGTCTTCTTGAAACGATCGGTACGCAGAGAACAACGTACTACATCTTTCAGATCAATCCCGGGACATGAAGGGGACCCTTTAGCAGTTACGGCACCACCACGTTCCCCGGGTTGAGGATCAGGTTCGGGTCCAGGGCGCTTTTCGTCAGGAGGATCTGTTCAGCGGCCTTTCCCCCATAGCATTTCAGGAAATCACCACGCTTCCTCTTCCCCGTGCCGTGCTCGCCCGAGTAAACGCCGCCCAGCTCGGCCGACTTTTCGACGATACGGTCATACACAGAGAGAGCGCTGTCCATCTGTTCCTTCCCGGGCATGATCATGAAGTGGAGGTGGCAGTCTCCCAGATGGCCGAAAACCAGGTGATCGAGCCCCGAGGAACGGAGCAGGTCATGCGCGAAAACGAGGAATGGTTCGAAGCACGGGGGAGGGACCACGGTGTCCGTCATGATGGTGTGGGTGCCCCTCTTCTTGACGAGCTCCAGAGAGTTGGCCGGCAGCGAATGCCGCGCCTCGAAGAATATGGCCCTGTCACGATCGGTCAGGAGAACCATGACGGCGTTTTCGTCTATGGAATAGGGCGCATCCGCCATGATCTTCAGCCATTCACCGGCCCCCTCATCCAAGGTCTTCCCTGCCAGGGCCACCTGCAGGTATACCCCCACCTGGTGGTCCGCCCTGAAGAACCTGTGCTCGTGATCCATGAACTCCCTGCAGTGCGGGCCGAAATACTCGCATGCCGACAGCGCGGAGAATCGCCGTGGAAGATCGTCCCTGAGATGGTGCAGGAGCAGGAGCGCATCCTGCTCGCCGGAGAGCGAGACGAAGAGGTCGAGATATTCTTCAGGCCGCTCCGAGAGGGCCAGGCAGCACCCCGTGATCAGGGCAAAGACGCCCTCGCTCCCCACCATGAGATCCACGAGGTCCATGGTGCCATCCGGACTTGAATAGGGTCCGCTCGCGTTCTTGATGGCGGGTCTCGCATACCTGGGTACGGGAACAGGTTTTTCCCGGGTTCCCCGGGTGAACAGGAAGATCCCGTCCCGGGAGACATACTGCCCGCGCTCCGCCCTCACCAGAAACCCGCCTGGGGTGATGATGCGGAGGTTCCTCACCCAGGGCCTCATGGCCCCTGCCTCCCCGGGGGTAAACCCCGAGGCGTTGCAGGACAGGGCCCCTCCCACCATGGCATCGCAACGGCTCGTCGGGTCCACAGGGAAGAAAAGCCTGCCCGCGCTCCGCTCCAGCACGAGCCTTCTCATGTCCTCGAGGATGATTCCCACGGGCGATGTGACGGTCTTCGCTTGACGGTCGACCTCGATCTCCGGGACATGCATCCTTTCCAGGGAAAGCACGATGCCGCCCTCGGGGGTGGCACTGCCGGTCAGGTTCGTGCGCCCTGCCGAGACGGTGACGGGGATGCCGGATGCGCTGAGGGCGCACAGGATGACGGCGCATTCGCGTTCGCTCTCCGGGCGTGCCAGCCCCACGGCATGACCGGGGAGATTGGACTGATCGGTTGCATAACCGGCGACGATGTCCTGGTCGAGCTCGATCCGGACGGAAAATTCTCCGTGAAGGAATGCGGCAAGATCGGACAGGCCGGTCGCGCCCACGCGTTTCATGCAGAACTCCTCGATGCCCCGGTGTTCGTCGGGCAACAGAACCTCTTCGAGGGGCACCCGGTTGGTGGGCATGGTTCCTCCTGGAAGGTCATCATACCACAGGAACGCGGGTGATCGAATCCGGAATCCTCCATGCCTGGGGGTCGATTATCTGATATAGGAAGACCTAGTACTGTCCCATCGACGGTGTAAAGGAGGGGTTTTATGGCAAAACGCGGTTCCCAGCACCCCATGCTCTCCACCTGGCCTCCATCCCGGATGCGCAGGGGCAAGGTGGTTTCGGCAGAGGAGGCGATCCAGGCCATCCATGACGGAGACACCGTGGCGACCGGGGGGTTCGTCGGCATTGGCGTCCCCGAGGAGATCCTGCTCAAGATCGAGGAGTACTTTCTGGCCACGGGCAGGCCGCGGAACCTCACCCTGGTCTATGCAGCCGGCCAGGGAGACGGCAAGGAAAGGGGCCTCAACCACCTGGCCCACGAGGGACTCGTCAGGAGGGTCGTGGGCGGGCACTGGGGCCTGGCGCCCAAGCTGGGGGCGCTCGCCATAGGGAACAGGATCGAGGCCTACAACCTCCCCCAGGGCGTGATCTCGCACATGTTCCGGGACATAGCGGCCCGCAAGCCCCGGACCATCACCACCGTGGGCATGTGGACCTACATCGATCCCCGGTTCGGCGGCGGAAAGGTCAACGAGGTGACGAAGGAGGATCTGGTGGAGATCGTCACCTTCGACGGCAGGGAATACCTGGCGTACCGGACGTTCCCCGTCAACGTTGCCATCATCCGGGGAACCACCGCGGACACCGACGGGAACATCTCCATGGAGAAGGAGGCGCTCACCGTTGAAATGCTCTCCATGGCCATGGCCGCCAAGAACTCGGGGGGGTTTGTCATCGCCCAGGTGGAACGCGTTGCCGAACGCGGTACGCTCAATGCCCGCCAGGTGAGGATTCCGGGCATGATGGTGGACTGCGTAGTGGTTTCCCGGCCCGAGAACCACTGGACCACCTTTGCAGAACGATCCAACCCCGCATACAGCGCCGAGGTGAAGATACCCATGCAGTCGCTGCCTCCCATGGAGATGGGCGCAAGGAAGATCATTGCACGCAGAGCGGCTATGGAACTCAAGGGCAACAGCATCATCAACCTGGGCATCGGCATGCCCGAGGGCGTCTCCAGGGTGGCCAACGAGGAGAAGATCCTCGAGTACATCACCCTGACTGCCGAGCCCGGCACCATCGGCGGCATGCCTGCCGGCGGACTCAGCTTCGGCGCCTCCACGAATCCTGAGGCCATCATCGACCAGCCCAACCAGTTCGACTTCTATGACGGCGGGGGGCTGGACTGCTGCTTCCTCGGACTGGCGCAGGCTGACCGTGAGGGGAACACCAACGTGAGCCGGTTCGGAGACCGTCTGGCCGGCTGCGGCGGATTCATCAACATCAGCCAGAACGCCCGGAAGGTCGTCTTCGTGGGCACGTTCACTGCAGGGGGGCTCAAGGTCTCGGTCAAGGAGCGAATGCTCGTCATAGACCAGGAGGGGACCGAAAGGAAATTCCTCGACCAGGTGGAACAGGTCACCTTCAGTGGGCGCTATGCCCTGATGAAAGGTCAGCCGGTCTTCTACATCACCGAGCGGTGCGTGTTCTCGCTTGGAAGGGACGGCCTCGAACTCATCGAGGTGGCCCCCGGCATCGACATCGAGCGCGACATCCTGGCCCACATGGGCTTCACCCCGGTCATCAGAGCCCGGCCGCTGACCATGGACGAACGGATCTTCCGGCCCATCCGCATGGCTCTGCTCGATGACATGACCGAGCTGAGCCTGACGGAGCGGCTCACCTACGACCCGGTGGAGAACCTCTTCTTCGTGAACTTCGAGGGGTACAAGGTCAGAAACATACAGGACATACAAGAGATCGAGAACATGGTCACCAGGATATGCTCCCCCCTGCAGAGGAAGGTCTACACCATCGTGAACTACGACAACTTCGACATCCTGCCCGAACTCGTGGACGATTACACGGCCATGGTGCGCAGGGTGGTGAAGAAATATTATTCAGGGGTGACCAGATACACAACCAACACCTTTCTCCGGATGAAGCTGGGCGAGGCCTTGAACAAGAGAAGGCTCGCGCCGCACATCTATGAGACCGGGGAAGAGGCCCGGCAGGCGCTGAGAAGGACCTGATGGAAGCGGATCACAGGAGGCCGAGCTCCGTCAGCACGTCCCTGGCCGGGGCGAACCGGAAATCCGCGAGCAGGCGCTCGAACCTGGCCCTGGCCGTACCTATGCCTGTATAGGTCCTGAACCGCGAGATCGCCGACATCCCCGGCACCTTCGGTGTATCGGGATTCAACTCCCAGGGGTGGATGTAGAAGACAAAGGGCCTCCTGCTCGAAGCCAGGACCCTGAGCCCCATCTTCGTGAGGGGGTAGGGCAGCAGCCGGAAGTATCCCCCCCCCGAGATGGGGAGGTTGACGGGACCCATGCGGAGCGTTGAGATGGGAAACTCCACAAGGGTTTTCCCCGGCACCCTGAAGGGAAACCTGGGTGCATCCGGGATACCGTAATTGTCGTGGTAGATCGGGAAGATGCTCGAGTCGTAACGGAAACCCACCTCTTCCAGAATCTGCAGTGCCCACATGGTCTTTTCCGTGATGGAGTAGGTGGGGGCCCGGTAGCCGATGACGGGTTGACCCGTGGCATCCTCGAGGACCTGCCTGGCCCTGGTCACATCCTCGCGGAACCGTGCGGGGTCCTGCTGATAGATGACCTGGTGGGCATACCCATGACAGGCAACCTCGTGTCCCATCCGATGGATCCGGCGGACAAGATCTCCATGGCGCTCGGCGATCCATCCGAGGCAGAAAAAGGTCGCCCTGATCCCTTTCTCGTCGAGCATGTCGAGGATCCTCTGGGTGTTCTCCTGCACGAAGGAGGGGAACGTATGCCATGTGTCCGGGTTGATATGACCGGCGAGAACGTGGATCTGGAAGTACTCTTCGAGGTCGATGGTCAGGGCATTGTTCATTGTGGACACTATAATGAATTACCCGGTTCTTAGCAATGATCCAGGCTCGGGCACCTCGGAGAAAGTGGTTGTTCAACCCGATGAAATGGTATACATACAGGTGCGCCCGGATCACCGGAAACACGGGGAGAAAGGGAGGGGTCGGTGCCCTTGGACACCCTCGCCGCCGGCCACCGCTTCCTTCCTGAGCAGTCCCTGATCCGGCCCCAGAACATACTTCCGGACAACACGAGATGTTTGAAGTCATCCGAAGAACCTGAGAAGGAGGGGATCATGGCGTATTCCGAGAAAAACATTGCCGGCATCTTTCACAACAGGGCGGAAAAGTACCAGTATGAGACCTGTATACGGTACAAGAAGGATGGCAGGTATGTGCCCATCAGCTGGAAGGAGATGCAGAGCATGGTCACCCGGGCGGGACTCGGCCTCATATCGCTCGGGGTCGAGCCTGCCGACATGGTCGGCATCTTTTCCGAAAACTGCTGGCAGTGGCTGGTCGCCGATCTGGCAGCACTGTCTATCGGGGCCACGGATGCCCCCATCTATGCCACCAATTCGGCTGCCGAGGCCGCATACATCGTCAACGACTCCCTGACCAAGGTGCTCTTCGTCTCCGACAAGGACCACCTGGACAGGATACTCTCGGTGAAGGCGAGGCTTTCCCCGCTGCAATTCATCGTCACCTTCGACGAGATCGATGTGCCCGGCGATCATGTCATCAGCTTCGATGAGCTCATGAGGCGAGGCGATGCCTCCGTGGACAAGTCCGTCTTCGATAGCCGCCTTCAGGGCATCCTGCCCGAGGGTCTCGCCACCCTCATCTACACCTCCGGGACCACGGGCCAGCCCAAGGGCGTCATGCTCAGCCACGACAACTTCGTGACCAATGTCATGCAGGCCTATGCCTCGCACTCCATCATCGGACACCGGGACGAGTCATTGGCCCTCCTCCCCTGGAGCCATTCACTCGGAAGGACGGTGTCTCTGTATCTCATGATCCAGATCGGGGCCACCATCAATCTTGCCGAATCCTTTTCCACGGTCCTGGAAAACATGCAGGAGATCCGGCCGACCCTGGTCGTGAGTGTGCCCAGGCTCTTTGAAAAGCTCCACTCGGGCATCATGTCCAAGGCAGACAAGGCCCCGCCCCTGAAGAAAAAGCTCTTTGAGTGGGCTGTGGCCGTATCCGACCGGGCAGTGGACTACCTCGTGCAGAAGAAGCCCATGCCCGGGACCATCAGGATGCAGTACGACCTGGCCGAGATGCTGGTCTTCAGCAAACTGAGATATACCCTGGGGCTCGACCGGATAAGGATCTTCATCAGCGGCGGCGGCCCGCTGGCCACTGAAATCGATCGGTTCTTCAACGGCATCGGTGTGGCGGTGCACAACGGCTACGGCCTCACTGAGACGTGCACGGTGACCAACGTGAACCGTTTTGATGTATTTGAATTCGGTTCGGTGGGACCGGCGCTACCCGACACCCAGGTCAGGTTGGCCCAGGATGGAGAGATCCTCATCAAAGGCCCCCAGGTCATGAAGGGCTATTTCAACAAACCCGACGACACGAAGGCCGTCTTCACGGATGACGGGTGGTTCATGACCGGGGACATCGGCAGGATAGACGACCGCGGCTGCCTGTACATCACGGACAGGAAAAAGGACATCATCGTCACGGCAGGCGGAAAGAACATCGCCCCACAGAACATCGAGAACAGCCTGGTCTCCGACCTTTTCATCGAGCAGTGCGTGGTCATCGGCGAAGGCAAGAAATTCCTGAGCGCACTCATCGTTCCCAACTTCAAGGAGCTTACCGATTATGTCAAGAAACAGGGAGTGTCCTTCAACTCCAACGAAGACCTGGTGAAAAAACCCGAGATCATCGCCTTTTACGAGGCAAGGATCAAAGATCTCATGAAGGATTATGCCCGGGTCGAGCAGATACGCAGATTCTGCATCCTGCCCAGGGAGTTCAGCATCGATACCGGCGAGCTCACACCGACCCTCAAGATCAAGCGCAAGATCGTCAACATGAATTATGCCGCCGAGATCGACGGGATGTACAGAGAAGGGGAATGATCCAACCCCTGCGAAAACTTCAATGATCACAGAGATTTCATGAACATGGTGCAGGGCACGGGTCGCCCTGCTCCATGTCGGAATCACCATGATCCTGTGCCGGAACCCATGTAAGAATCGTTTTCATTTTTCCCCTTGCAATCCGGTATGAAAGGCCATATATAGTATGACGGTTTGTTTAGTACACTATATATAGTATTTTTAGGTGAACTGAGGCGGAAGGTGTCGTAAACAGAACAACCTATGATGATTGATTCTTAGAGGAGGAATCGTATGTTCACCACCATCAGGAAGAGGGACGGCCGCGTTGTCCCTTTCGATGCATCCAAGATCACGGCAGCCATTGCCAAGGCAGGCAGAGCCACTGAGGAATTCGACGATGCCATGGCCCATAAGCTCATGGTCAAGGTGCTCTCCATATCACAGCAGACCGTAGAGGACATACCGTCGGTGGAGTCCGTACAGGACATCGTTGAGGAGGTGCTTCTGCAGTCGATGTACCGGAAGACCGCCAAGGCCTACATAATCTACCGGGACCAGCATGCCAAGATCCGCGACATCAAGGCGGGCATGGGCGTGGACCTCATCGACCAGTATCTCGAAAAGCTCGACTGGCAGGTCAACGAGAACAGCAACATGGCGTTCTCGCTCCAGGGACTGAACAACTATCTCTCGTCGGAGATCAGCAAGATCTACTGGCTCAACAAGATCTATCCGCCCGAGGTGCGCAATGCCCATTCCGGCGGCGACTTCCATATCCATGACCTCAACATCATCTCGGTCTACTGCGTGGGGTGGGACCTCTACGACCTCCTGCTCCAGGGGTTCAAGGGGGCTCCCGGCAAGGTCGAAAGCAAACCTGCCAAGCATTTCCGCACCGCCCTGGGCCAGATCGTGAACTTCTTCTACACCCTCCAGGGCGAGGCCGCCGGCGCACAGGCCTTTTCCAACTTCGACACCCTGCTGGCGCCATTCATCCGCTATGACAATCTCGACTATCTCCAGGTGAAGCAGGCCCTGCAGGAATTCATCTTCAACATCAATGTGCCGACCAGGGTCGGCTTCCAGACCCCGTTCACCAACGTGACGCTGGACCTGGACGTGCCTTCGCACTATGCCGACCAGGGCGTGGTCATCGGCGGGAAGATCCAGGATGCGACCTATGGCGAATTCCAGCACGAGATGGACCTGTTCAACAGGGCCTTCGTCGAGGTCATGGCCAACGGCGACGCGAAGGGCAGGGTTTTCACGTTCCCCATCCCCACCTACAACATCACCTCCGACTTCAACTGGGATAATCCGAATCTGGAAGGCCTGTGGGAGATGACCGCAAAATACGGGGTGCCCTATTTCTCGAACTTCATCAACTCGGACATGGACCCTGAAGATGCCAGGAGCATGTGCTGCAGGCTCAGGATCGACAACCGGGAGCTGGTCAAGAGGGGAGGCGGGCTGTTCGGCTCCAATCCGCTGACCGGATCCATCGGGGTCGTAACCATCAACCTGCCGAGGCTGGGGCACCTGAGCTCTTCGGAGGGGGATTTCATGCAGCGGCTCGAGGACCTCATCGACATCGCGAGCACGAGCCTCGAGATCAAGCGCAAGGTCCTTGAGAGCTTCACCGACCACAACCTCTACCCCTACACCAAGTACTATCTGGCCGGAATGAAGCAGAAGTTCGGGGAATACTGGAAGAACCACTTCTCCACCATCGGCATCGTGGGCATGAACGAGGCCTGCGTGAATCTCTTCGGCAGGGACATCGGCACCGAACAGGGCCGTCTCTTTGCCCTGAAGGTGGCGGATTTCATCCGTGACAAGCTTGTCATCCTCCAGGAAAAGACCGGCAACAACTACAACTTCGAGGCAACGCCGGCCGAAGGCACCTCATACCGCATGGCCCGCCTCGACAAGAAACGCTATCCGGAGATCATCTGCGCCAACGAGGAGGCGTACCGCCAGAGCCATGAGCCCTACTACACCAACTCCTCGCAGCTCCCGGTGAACTATACGGACGACATCTTCGAGGCCCTGGACCTGCAGGACGACATCCAGGCCAAGTACACCGGCGGCACGGTCCTGCACCTCTTTGCCGGGGAGCGCGTGGACGATCCCGTGGTCATCAAGCGCCTCGTCATGAAGATCTGCAATGGATACAAGATCCCCTACTTCACCTTCAGCCCGACCTTCAGCGTCTGCCCGGGCCATGGGTATCTCACCGGCAACCACCCCCAGTGCCCTGAATGCAGCGAGATCACCGAGGTGTATTCCCGTGTGGTCGGCTACCTGAGGCCTGTGGCGCAGTGGAACAACGGCAAGAAGGAGGAGTTCCTCCAGAGAAAATCCTTCCGGGTCGAAAAGGCGGTTCCGGACGAAGAACTCGTGGCGGACCAGGTGTTCAGGGTTCGTGCCGCCCATGCGCCCAGCGCCGAGGACGGCCTTCCCGTGAAGGGGGATGTCCGGGAGGGCATGCCGAGTCAGGTTTGAGAGACAGGTACACCGGGGGCGGGTACGTGACCGCGGCCTGGTGCCGGGAAGCGGTAAAGGGGTTGGCCTTCAGGCCTTCAATGCCTGTTCCAGGGCGTCGCGAAGGTCGTCCATCTTGAAGGGCTTGTTCACGACCCCCTTGAATCCATATTCCGTGCAGTTCGCCATGATGGGGTCATTGGAGTATCCGCTCGAGACAATGGCACGAACCTTCGGATCCAGGGCCATGAGATCCTTGATCACATCTTTGCCTCCCCGCCCTCCGGGGATGGTGAGGTCCATGATCACCACTCCTATGGGGGTGCCTGCCTGCATGGATGCCTGGTATTTTTCAAGCGCCTCCTGGCCGTTCTTGGAAAGCTCGACCTCGTAACCGAGGTATTCCAGCATGCTGCTCACGACATCGAGGATCAACTCCTCGTCATCCATTATCAGAATCCGTGTCTTTGCCATGATGGGTACTCTCGCTCCTTTCTCACGTGCAACCTGCTGCCGCCCCATGTCCTGGTTGATGAACACATCGCCGTCTTCATATACGTCGGCATTATGTATGGTATCTCCTGACAAATCAAGCCGATCATGCGCCGTGGCCAAGGATTTCATTGACAGGGGTCTTCCCCGTAGGGCATTTTCTCCCATCATGCATGACGAGCTCTCAGATGACGGCATGATGGGAACGGACGCGTCGTGAAGATAGCCTATGTCCAGAAGACATCCTTTATAGACTATCCGGGCAAGATCAGTGCCATCGTATTCACCCAGGGCTGCAATTTCCGCTGCCCCTATTGCCACAATCCCGAACTCGTCATCCCCGAACGCTACTGCGGGACCATCCGGGTGGAAGACGTGTTCTCCTTCCTCGACAAGAGAAGGGGCAAGCTCGATGCCGTGGTCATCACCGGGGGGGAGCCAACCCTCCAGGCAAAGCTCATACCGTTCATGCAGCGCATCAAGGCCATGGGGTATGCCCTGAAGCTCGATTCCAACGGATCCCGGCCACAGTTTCTGCGTGAGGCCCTCGACAAGGGCCTGCTCGATTATATCGCCATGGACATCAAGGCACCCTGGGACAAGTACTCCCTTGTCGCAGGGTCACTGGTGAACATAACCCACATAAAGGACAGCATCGATCTCGTCAGGAAATCCGGCATCCTCCATGAGTTCCGCACCACCCTGGCGGGTTCTCTCCTGGAGCCCGACGACGTGCTGAGCATAGGCAGGATGATCGAGGGTGCTTCGCTGTATGTGCTGCAGAAGTTTGTTCCCTCGAAGCACGTGGACAAGGACTACACGATGAAAAAAACCCTGCCGGACGAAGTGATCAAAAGGCTCGTGACGGATCTCCACGCTCTTGTGTCCAGGTGCATAACCCGATAGGATTTTCTTTCATCCCAGGAATACGTCCCTGACCTTGTCGATGAGGTCCTGGGGCAGGAACGGTTTCTGGAGGAAAACGCTCCCCTTGAGATCCCCGTCCAGAATCTCCCCCCCGTAGCCCGACATGAACATCACCTTGATATGCGGCCAGATTGATTTCATCTTCCTCGAGAGCATCTTGCCGTCTATCCTCCGCATGACCATGTCGGTGATAAGGAGATCTACATGCCCCTCGAACTGACGGGCCATCTGGAGTGCGTCCCCTCCGTTCCGGGCAGAAAGGGTCACGTGGCCCTGCTTCCTGAGCACCTCGTTGACCAGGTCACGGACGACATCGTCATCCTCGACGATGAGGATGGTAATTGACCCTGCGGATTCCCCACCTGCAGCGGTCCCCTTCATGGCGGCGGATTCACCCGCCGCCGCGGCGGCCGCCATGGGAAACAGGATCGAAAAGGTCGAACCGGATCCCGGTGCGGATGTGACGAAGATGTGTCCATGGGCCGCATGGACGATGTTCTGCACCGTCCACAGACCGATCCCTTTGCCGCCCTCTCGGGTGGTGAAAAAGGGATCGAAGATCTGCCTGCGCACGTCCTCCGGCATGCCTTCGCCGTTATCCTGTACGGTCAGATGTACGTACCTGCCATGGGGTACCTGCGCATGGGCCTGCTCGTTGGTTGCATTGACGTCATGCACTTCGGTGCCGATGGTTATCTCACCGCCCCTGGGCATCGCTTCCTTGGCGTTGACCGTGAGGTTGACCAGGAGCGTGGCAAGACGGGACGGTTCGATCATGACCTTCCCCACCGCCGGGGACTTCGCGAAGCTGATCGCGACGTTTTCACCGATGATGTGCCTGATGATGCCTTCCTGGTTGGATATTTCTACATTGAAATCAACTAGTTTCGCCTCGGCCCTGTTCTTCCTGCTGAACTCGAGCATCCTCCTGGTGATGACAGAGGCCTGTTTCCCGGCTTCACATATCTGATTCACCTTGTGGCGAAGGGGGTTGTTCTCCTCGATGGACATCTTCAGGATCTCCGAATATCCGTTGATGACCGTGAGCAGGTTGTTGAAGTCATGGGCGAAACCACCGGCTATCTGGGCGAGGACCTCGGCGCTCGCCGTTGCTATGAGATTCTGCTCCTGTACCTTATGGTCGATGATGTCAAGGGCCTGGTAATGGAACAGGACGACCCTGCCTTCCCTGATTATGGGCCTGCCGCTGATGAGGAAATACATGACATGACCGCTGGAGGATGACATGCGGAGGTCGTAGTTCACCTCCTTCTGTTCCTTGAGGCTCTCCTTCCACCGCTCGATGACCTTTGCCCTGTCGTCGGCATGGATGAATTCACTGCCCTTCCGGACAGGGTGTACTGCCTGAACAAGGATAGTATCGGCAGGAAGGAGAATGAAATTGAGCGGAGGAATAAGGGCCCGGCCCTTTCTTCCCCGCATCCGTGCAGTCCCCTACAGGAGGGATTCATCGATGATCTGGGACAGTTCATTGAGATTGAAGGGTTTGTTCAGGCGGGCAACAATGAGAGGGTTGGAGAGAAAATCATCCTTTTCGTGCTCAAAGGAAAATCCCGACGAAATGACAACACGGGCGTCTATGCCCAGTTTCTGCATCTCCAGGAGGGTGTGGTACCCGTCCATTTCAGGCATGATCATGTCCAGGATGATGAGATCGAAGCCTTTCTGGTTGTTCTTGAGTATCTCAATGCATTCATGGCCGTTGGATGCCGTTTCCACCGTGTGGCCCAGCAGGCAGAGCATTTCCTTTCCGATATCTCTGAGCATGGCCTCGTCATCGACTATCAGGATACGCGCCCTGTTCCTGGCTGTGCTCCGGGTGATTCTCCCGATGGCGTCCCTTGCCTTCGCCTTTGATTTGGACAGGGGAAGAAATACGCTGAAGATCGACCCTTTCCCCTCCACGGAGCTGACCTGTATGCTCCCGCCCGCGTTCTTGACGATGTTGTAGGCAATGGAAAGGCCGAGACCGGTACCCTTGTCCGGACCCTTCTGCTTGGTGCTGTAGAAGGGGTCGAATATCTTGGGCAGGATGTCCATCCTCATGCCTGCACCGTTGTCAGAGACATCGATACGCACATATCTCCCGATGGAACCGAGAAGGTACTGCCTCCTGGTGTCCTTGTCTATGACAAAGGGGTTGACGGAGACCGATATGAGACCATCGAGCTTGTCGCCGATGGCGTCCTTGGCGTTGACGATGAGGTTCAGCAGCACCTGGATGAGGTGCGTATGGTCGATGAATACCCGGTAGTCCTTCCCCGATGTATTGTAGTTGATCTTGATCTTCTTGGGGATCGATTTGACAGATATGTCTATGACCTCCCCGATGGCCTCCCGGATGGAAATGGACTCGGGTTTTCCCTCGTTCCTCTTGGTGAAGGCGAGCATCTGACGGGTGAGATCCCTTGCGCGCTCCGTTATGCTCTCAAGGGTGCTGAGATATCGCTCCCTCTTGTCCTCGTCGGTGGTGTACCTGAGCATGGAGATGTTGCCCGTGATGCCGGTGAGGATGTTGTTGAAGTCATGGGCGACACCCCCCGCGAGCTCGCCAATGGTCTCCATCTTCTGCGCATGGATGAGCTGGAGCTCCATATGCTTCTTTTCAGAGATGTCCACGGCCGTGAACACGACCCCGCCGAGGGTCGCATCCATGAGGGGATAGATGTGCACGTCGAATACATGATCGTTCAGATCGGAGAGAATTGCCTCGTGGATGAACTGCGGGACCCCCTCCCGCTGGACATGCTGTATTATCTTCCGGTACGACGCCATTGGGGGGCTCAATGAGGAGAGGTCCCTGCCCACAATGACGGCTGCAGGCTTGTGGAATATGCGCTCGGTGACGGGATTGGCCATGAGGACCTTCCCGTCCCTGTCCATGCATACGATCATGTTGGGACTCGACTCAAAGATGCTGCTCAGGTGGTTCTTCAGGTCCACAATGGTCTGCTGGGCCTTTTTCAGGGATGATATCTCCTGGGCGTTATACTGCACCTCGATGATGGTGCCGCCCTTGCTGATGGCACTTCCGCTCGCAAGAAGCCAGACGACGGAACCGTCTTTTGCCACGGCCCTGAGTTCGAGTCGAGGTGTGTTCCCCTCCAGAAGCTGCTTCCAGAAGTCGATATAGAGGGGCCGGTCGTCCGGGTGGGCTATGACCAGGATGCTCTTCCCTATGAGGAAACTCCTGCTGTAGCCGGAAATCTCCTCCACCTTCTTGTTCATTCTCCGGATGTATCCATAGGCATCGGTGGTGATGATGAGCTCGTTGGCATTTTCGAAGAGCGCCTCGAAACGCTCCCGGTTTTCCCTGAGCTGTTCCTGCAGGCGCTTGCGCCTGGTGATGTCGCTTACGAGCCCACAGAATCCCTTGATGTTGTTTTCGTTATCCCGAAGGAGACTGACGGAATTCTCTAAGATCTTGCGTTTGGTGCTCTTCAGGATGATCTCATACTCGATCCTCTGGGGGAAGCCCGTCTCGAACACCTTATTGAAGGTCTTGAACACACGCCTCGCCGTCGCCTTGCTGGTGTAATCACCGTAGTTCATCCCGATGAGTTCTTCTCTGGCTGCCTCGGCTATGTCACAGACGATCTTGTTGACAAAGGTGAAGGTCCCGTTGAGGTCAATTTCATAATATCCCTCTTCCATGTCTTCAAGGATCTGCCTATAGCGCATGTCAGCCATGATCAACCTTCACGGTGAACATCGGAAAATACAAGTGAATACTTGAATCCGGTCCGTTCATGCTATACCTTGAAAAAAATGCCCCCGTCTCATACAAAGATACCGGGAATACCGATAGGGCATCTGAAAGGATGAGCAGCGTCATGGACAGCTCGCAAAAGATCCGCGACATCATAATCAGAATGCATGATGTCTACCTCGGTCAGGACGACGTGCTCAAGTGCGTCCTGGCAGCTCTCCTGTCGGGCGGCCATGTACTCCTCGAAGGTGTCCCGGGTGTCGGCAAGACGCTGATCGCCATCTCCCTTGCCCAGCTCCTGCATCTGAGCTTCAAGCGGATACAGTTCACCAACGACATGCTGCCATCCGACGTGACAGGCTTCCACACCTTCAGGAGCGGTTCGGCTTCTCTGGATATGGTGAAGGGCCCCGTCTTCGCAAGCATCGTCCTGGCGGACGAGATCAACAGGACGTCCCCCAAGACCCAGTCCGCCCTGCTCGAGGCCATGGAGGAGGCCCAGGTCACCATAGACGGGATCACCTACAGGCTGCCCGAACCATTCATGGTGATAGCCACGCAGAATCCGGCCGAGGTGGTGGGGACTTTTCCCCTTCCGGAAAGCCAGCTCGACCGCTTTCTTTTCAAGGTGAAGGTGGGCTATCCTCCCCTGGATGAGGAGACCGAAATCCTCAGAAAGGATATCGATCATTCCGATGCACTGAAGCTCACCCCGATCATGGACCGTCAAGAACTTCTTTCCCTCATCGAGGCCGCCTCGGCGGTCAAGGTCCACCCTGAGATCCTCTCCTACATCGCCCGGATCGTGCGTGCAACCAGGGTACATCCCCACATAGAGCTCGGCGTGTCTCCCCGTGGAGGCCTCGCCTTGAAGAGGGCCTCTCAGGCCTGGGCGTTTCTTGAAGGCAGGGATTTCGTAACCCCCGGAGATATCAGGAACATGGCACCATCCGTGCTGGACCATCGGATCATCTCCAAGAACGGTGCCTCCGGCGGCATTCTTGAGACCATACTCGATGAGGTTGAGCTCCCTCTTTAAATACCTCAAGCCCCCCCGGGGTTTCCGTCTCACCAGGGCGGGAAGGATCTTCTTCTCTTTCCTCATCTGCATCATCGTCATCTCACTGGCAACCGGGAACAACCTCCTCTACCTGATCCTCGCGGGCATGCTGGCATTCATGATCGTCTCGGGCATCGAATCCGAGCTGAACCTGCGATACCTCGAACTCGACAGGCTCCTCCCATCTGAGATCCATGCAGGAATCCCTGCCAGGATCGGCTATCTCGTGAGGAACAGGCGTACGGCTTCTTCACGGCTCCTGCTCAACGACCGGTCGGTCATGAAGATCGTTGCGCTGCCTCGGGGAGATCCCCTCCTTCTGCATGCTGACATCTCCTTTCCCAGGAGGGGAAGGGAAACCCTCGGTGATATCATCGTGTCCACGACCTATCCGTATGGCCTCTTCGAGAAATCCATCACCTTTTCTGCCGGAACAGAGTTCATCGTGTTCCCATGCCCGCTGGCCTACGCACCGCCGCCCTCATCGGGCTCGCAGGATTCGGGTGGCGGGAAAGCGCAGGACTCCATCTCCCACGTCCGCCCCTATGTCCCGGGCGATCCGCTTTCCTCGGTCGTGTGGAAAAAGCAGCACCTGGGCCTCATCTCGCGCGTATTCGAAGGAGGCGCGGGCATGAGCGGTCTGGTGGTCGTTCTCCCCGGCCCCGACATGGAGACGAAGCTGTCATATGCGACCTACACCATTGCGGAACTTCACCGCCTGGGAAGACCCTTCGGACTTCTCCTCTCCGGGTACTACAGCGGCATAGCGCTTTCCCGGGAGCACAAGATCCGGATCCTCACGCAACTGGCCCAAGCCGAACGGATAGGCCAGCCCTCCATGGAGGCCATACCCCAAGATGCCCAGATCATCTCCATCTGACATGCCGGATAGGCTGAAGCTGCTGAGCGTGTGCACCTCCGCAGCCGGGATGCTCTGCCTGAGCCTCTCGAATCTTCTCCACTGGGGCATCTTCCTCGTGCTCGCAGCCCTTCACCTTATCGTATGGCTGAGATATTTCGACCGTGAACTCATCGGAAAGCTGCCTGCGCTGGGCATCCTTGCCGCGGCTGTGGCCTTTGAGGCCTGGCGGATCTCCCAGTCCGGAAGCGATGGCGTGGTGCCCGCCCTGAGGGACTTCATCCTGATGCTTGCCTTGACCAGGCTTTTCATGAGGAAAACACCGCGGGAGATGTATCAGATCGTCGGGATATCTTTCTCGCAGTGCATGCTCGCCACCATCTTCACCGTAAGTCCGCTGTTCCTCGTTGGCCTTTCCCTGATGGTTTTCCTCGTCCCCATGACCCTGCACGCCCTCGATGCCCATTCCTTCTCCCCCCCATCATCGCGGCACGGGGTACCTTCCCAGCACTGGGCCGCCGTATTCCTCGGGATCATCCTGACCGCGAGCATGCTCTTCTATGTGCTCCCCAGGCCCGCCTCGTCGCTATTCCAGCAGACCGTTGCCCGGCAGAACCGTTTTGCCTTCTCCGAGGGTGTGGACCTGAAATCCTCCGGGAGGGCCAGCGACAATGATGCCATTGTCATGAGGGTCCTCTGGACTTCGGGCAACCCTCCAGAAAGCTTCTACCTCTCCGGGGCGCGTCTCGAAGGGATAGCGCCGGACGGATTTTTCAAGCAGGAGACGAGGGGCTCGGTGGCTCCGGTCTCCAACAGGGTCACCGACCGGCTGACCATCTATACCACATCTCTCCGATCGGAGAATGTCTTTTACCCCTACTTGTTCCATGACATCTCCCCCAGACTCGGCCTGTTCAGAGGGGCAAACCTCTACTGGGTTGCAGAGCCTCCCCCCAGGTATGACCTCTGGGTGAGCCGGGTCGCCGGGCCCTCCGGTCCGGGAAGGACGGACATCCCCCGGGTCCTTTCCCCTGTCGCCGCTCTCGGGCTTCGTGTTGCAGGGGAGGGTATGCCCCGGAAGCGCGTCGAGAGGATAGCCCGGTTCCTGATGACGCAGTACGGCTATTCCCTCGACCGCCAGGACATCCCTCCCGGGAGATACGGCATCGAATGGTTCGTTCTCTCCGGCAGGAAGGGTTCCTGCGAACACTTCGCCGCGGCCCTGGCCACCATGATAAGGGGTTGCGGGATTCCCTCCCGGGTAGTCACAGGCTTCCTCGTGACCGAGTTCAATAAGAACGGCCAATACTACATCGTCCGGGTCTCGGATGCCCACGCGTGGGTGGAATACTGGGATGTGACATGGCACACCATCGATGCGACACCCCCTGGGCTTTCATCCACGCGGTCGCGTTTCCACCTTCTCGACGAATTTCGTTTCCGCTGGATCAGATGGGTGATCGAGTATTCCCTGGACGATCAGATCCATGCCGCCGGCCGCATCTTCACCTCAGCCCCCCGGATTGCAAGGCAGGTGGAGAACATGACCTCCCATGCACTGGTGCTCCTCGGGTCAGGTGCCACGGTCCTCTTCCTCATCATTTTCATCAGGGGCATGCTGCTTCCTCCTTACGAGAAGGTGCGCAGGGCGTTCGGCCGCAAAGGAATCCATCTGCCCGTGAATCTTTCCCACGAGGAGCACCTGGCCATCGTTGCTGGACGACACCCCCACCTGAGCGATGATTTCCGGGAATACCTCAAGGTATACCTGTCCTGGAGGTTCGGGGGCAGAGGGACTGATATCCGTGCCCGGACCAGGTACATGCTGGCGCGCATCAGAAAGGCACAAAAGACCAAGGAAGCGCTGAAACACGTTCCGTAGCTGCCCGAGGCATGCAACCCTTTCTAATGATGAGAGATTTCAATTCTCTGTTGACTGTTGACCTGCAGGTGGATAATGTTCGCTGTTGTTGGTAGTGAAACTTCATTACTATTGCACTATGAGGATCTCCATGTTCCGCCTCCATACCGCTGTACTTGCATGCATGTTCTCACTCTGCGTGCACGTGGACGATCCATGCGCCGCCGTGGTGTCCATCCGGTGGGATCAGAACTCCGAGCAGGACCTGTCGGGTTATAAGGTATACTTCGGCCTCGCCCGCGGCGAATACGACTATTCCCTGAATGTTGGCGGCAAAACCCAGGTCTACGTGAGCGGTCTGGAGGAGGGTGCCACCTATCATTTCGCCGTGACCGCCTATGACCTGTCCGGAAACGAGAGTCCCTTCTCCCGGGAGGTCGCCGCCACCATACCCGAGAGCGGGTTCTTCCTCCTGGATCTGTTCAGAGAGCTTTTCCTCTCCCTTGGCGACCTCCTCTACGAAATCACGACGTACAATCCCGGATCTTCGCTTCTCCTGGAGGACAGCGTCCTGGGCATCCTGGTGGAGATCCCCCCGGGAGCCACCACACGCTCTTTACCCATGGGGATCGGTTCCGGCGGAACCGATGTCGACCGATCATCTGCCCAGGTCGTGTCCGCCCCGGTTGCCTTCGAAGTCGTTCCCGGAGGCCTCACCCTCATGAGGCCTGCCCTCATATCGGTGCCTTTCGACGGGGCCTGTCCGGCGGTGGAGCGCTATGACGAGACAAGTCACCGGTGGCTCCCTGTCGAGGATGTGCAGTCCATGGACCGCACCGTCTGCTTCTCGACATATACGCTCGGCCGCTTCAGGGTATTCTCTCTCAGGGAGGCACAGACAGGACTCGCCCAGGGAAACAGGTCCTCCGGCCGAAGTGAGTGGATTGAAAACCAGGGGGAGCCCCCGGCCGGGGGGCAGGATCAAGAAACTTCGCCGGGATCCACCGGCGGCGGGTGCTTCCTTTCCTCGTGCAGGCCTGACCGGAGCGGCTGAAAATCTCCCCGTAGCTTACGGGGTGATGACTATTTCCACCCGTCGGTTCATGGCCCTGCCTTCCTCGGTTTTCGTGTCGGCTATGGGCCGCGTGTCCCCATAGGAAACGGCCGAGAGCTTGTCCCTGTTGATCCCGGAATGCTCGAGGGAGAGGAGGACCGTCAACGCCCGGGCCATGGCAAGATCCCACTGCGTGGGGTATGTCTTCATGATCTGCCTGGTAATCGGGAGACCCTCCGTGTGGCCGGCCACTGCAACGGCCAGCGGCTTGAGTTCATTGAGCCCCTTGGCCAGCTTCTTTATCAGGGTCGACCCACCGGGCATGAGCCAGGCACTGGAGGGCACGGGGAAAAGCGACCGCTGCGGGATGATGACCTTGACGGCATCCTCCACCCTGACGATGTAGAGCTGATCGCTCATACGCTCTGCCTTGAGGAAGCCGACGAGATAGTCGTTGGCCTTGTCCAATCTCCACTGGGCGTCCTTGCGCTCCTGAGTGATGACCTTGAACCTGGAGACCTGCTTCAGGAGAGCCCTGTTCTCTTCCATGCACTCGATGTTCCTGTCCAGCAGATCCTGCTTGCTGGAATAACCGGCTGTGATGTCGTCAGAGGCCTTTTCAATCTTCCTGAGCGCATCCTTGAGGTCGTTTTCTAGCCGGGCCTTTTCGGCGCCGCATTCTTCATGCATCCGCCTGTTCGCATCCAGCTCGGACTTGACAGCCATGAACTCCTCTTCGGTGTAACGGTGGGCGCAGCCACCCATGATGAGAACCAGGGCTGCAATGAGAAAAAAGGCAACTATTCTCTTCATTTGAGATGACACCATAGCGCCTTCTCGGGGTAGTGTCAATCGTGAGCGAAGACGGTTGCCCCCGCACGGAAACGGCCGGTGTGGACAAATTTCCGTACACCTGTCTATAATCACCGCGACTATGAGGATCAGGGGCTATATCTTCGCACATCTCATGGAGGTCTTTTCCGGCACCCTTGCCGTGCTCTACTCCGTTATGTTCATCGTA
Source organism: Thermodesulfobacteriota bacterium (assembly GCA_025454155.1). GTDB lineage: Bacteria > Desulfobacterota > Desulfomonilia > UBA1062 > UBA1062 > MWEI01. The sequence continues at coordinate 23,947 of JALOOZ010000012.1, read as the reverse complement.
CAGTGGATCCGCATCGGCCGGGCGGTTTCCTTCAGGGACATCGACATCCTGCTGCTGGCCATGGTTCCCATGTCGGCCTTCGTAATCCCCATGAGCCTGCTCTTTTCCATCCTCCTCGTCCTGGAAAGGCTCTCCGTGGAGTCCGAGATCATTGCCATGAAGGCATGCGGCGTTCGATCAGCAACGATCTACACGCCGATCCTTCTGCTCGCTGTGGCCTGTCTCCTCGTGCATGCCTCGGTTTCCACCTATCTCGGGCCCCTCTCCATGAAGAAGATCCAGTCCGACCTGGTGAAAGAGGCTCCCAAGAAGATCCTTGCATTCCTGGAGGAAAGAGAGTTCAACGACACCTTCAAGGATATCGTCGTGTATGTGGAGGCCGTGAACCAGAAACAAAGGCAGATGAAAGGGATCTATATCGAGACCTCCGGCCGGGAAGATGCGGTGATAACCTCCGAGAGCGGGACCATAGACGCTGCGAGAGGGGCCATCACCATGCGGCTGAAGAACGGCAGCGTTTTCATGAGCACGAGGCAGACGGACCGCTTTCTCACCTTCGACGAGTACGTCTTCACCCTCGAGGCCGATTTAACATCCCAGCTCCGCATCAAGTCCTACGACACGGCCACCCAGCCTGAATTCAGGAGGCTCATCCAGGACAAACCCACCCCGAAGAGGATCAAGGAATATCACAACCGTCTTTCCTTTCCGGTCTTCAACCTGGTCCTGGGATTGATCGGCATGACCTTCGGCATCCAGAAGCCCCGATCTCCCCGGTTCACCGGCTTCATCATCGGAATAGGCACGGTTCTCGGATACTACTTGACCTTCGTCTTCGCAGATCGTCTGGTCAAGGTGGGGGCCATGGAGCCTGTCCTCGGGGCATGGCTCCCGAACATGGTCTTTGCCGCATCGCTCGCACTCGTGTGGGGTTGGCGCTCCTGGGGAGCGCAGAGAAGGGGAGGCCGGGTACGGACACCTTAAGCAGATACATCTTCACCAAGGCCGCCGTCATGTGCACCGCTGCATGGATCAGCCTTTCCCTGCTGGTCTTCGCCTCGGTGTTCCTGGGAAATCTCGGCCTCTTCACCGAATACGATGCCGGCGGATCGGTCGTAGCCCTCTATATGCTCTATTCCACGCCCCAGATAATCCACTGGGTGCTCCCCTTTTCCGTGTGTGTGGGCATCATAGCCGCCCAGGCCTCTTTCTCCCGTCATGTAGAGACCATTGCCATGCAGGCCTGCTCGGTCTCATTCTGGAGGCTTTCGATACCCTATGTGGCCGTCGGCCTTGCCGCAGTCGTGATCATGTCCGCCCTTTCCTTTTCGATCTACCCCCTGGCGCAGAGGCAGGCGGAGAAGATCGAGCAGGTGTCCATCAAGAAGAGGGGTGTCCAGGGGTCCTTTTCCGTACATGGCGGGAGGTTCAAGATCGGAGGCGACATCTATCACATACAGCATATCGACATCGCACACGGGATCATGCGTGATATCGTCTGCTACAGGATCAGCGGTGGAAGGATCGCGACCATCCTGCGAGCCCAAGCTGCAGCATGGAACGGGCATGAATGGTATTCCAGGGACATGGATACCATGCGTTTCGCAGCCGGAGGTATCGCTGTGGAACGCGGCGGATCAAGCCTGCCTCTCACACACCCCCCTTCCGACCTGGCCATAGCCCAGCCAGGCGCCGACATTCTCACCCTGGCCGAACTCATGGAATACCGCAGGCACCTGCTTGAGAGCGGGATAAGGTCAGTCAACCTCGATACCCAGATCCACAGCCGCATCAGTTTTGCCTTGGCACCTCTCATCATGACCCTGCTGGTGCTGCCCTTCGGTCTCCGGTTCCCCAGGGCAGGCGGGATAGCACGCGGCATATCCATCGGATTGATCCTTGGCCTGGCTTACTGGGCCGTCCATTCGGCCATGGCGGGCGCAGGGATGTCCGGGTATATCCCTCCAGCCCTTGCCGCCTGGTCGACAGACCTCGCGGCCCTTGGAGCAGGCCTCATCCTTATAACACGGAGGAGATCCACGTATGGCTGATATCATCATCATCGGCGCGGGCCCTGCAGGCATCTTCGCGGCCCGGGAGCTTGCCGGGAGCGATCCATCCCTCGAGATCGTCCTGGTCGAACAGGGCAACGACATCCATGCCAGATCGAGGACCGGCAAGGAGATGCTCATCGGCTGGGGGGGTGCAGGCGCATACAGCGACGGCAAGCTCACCATCTCCACCGATGTGGGCGGACAGCTGTCGAGCTTGATACCCGATGAAGAGCTGCTCCGGCTCCTGGAACACGTGGACGAGCTCTATACCCGTTATGCCCCGGCGGGCGACCTCTTCTCCGTCGAGAGCGATGACGCCGAATCCATGACAGCCCAGGCACGGCTGGCAGGCCTGGTCTATGTGCCCACCAAGGTCCGTCACATCGGCACCGAGAATCTCCTGGTCATGCTCGAAAAGCTCAGGCACGAACTCGATGACAAGGTGCGCGTGGTCTGCAACATGCAGGTGAGGGAAATCCTCCACGAAGGAGGGAAGGTCAAGGGGGTGGAGCTGGGTGACGGAACCGTCATCGGCGCACCCTGCGTCATCGCCGCTCCTGGCCGGGTGGGGTCTGCATGGATGTCCTCCCAGGCGAAAAAGCTCGGCCTCGAGACCCACCCGAACCCGGTGGACCTGGGGGTGCGGGTGGAACTCCCCGCCGCTGTCATGGAACACCTCACCAGCAAGGCTTACGAGACCAAATACATCCACTATTCGAGGACCTTCGACGATAAGGTGAGGACCTTCTGCATGAATCCCTATGGCGAGGTGGTCATCGAGACCCTGGGAGACATCGTCACGGTCAACGGCCACTCCTGGGCCAACAAACGTACGGAGAACACCAATTTTGCCCTCCTGGTAAGCGCGAACTTCACCGAACCCTTCGATGATCCCATCGGATATGGGGAATCGGTGGCGAGACTAGCCAACATGCTGGGCAAGGGCGTCATCGTGCAGAGGCTGGGAGACCTCCTGAGCGGCAGGAGAACCACCCACGGCAGGCTCCAGAAATGCACCACCCGCTCCACCCTGAGGCATGCGACCCCTGGCGACCTCAGCTACTGCCTCCCGTACCGGATTCTCACCGATATCGTGGAGATGCTCGCGGGGCTCGACCGTATTGCCCCAGGTGTGAATTCTGCCCACACGCTCCTGTATGGCATCGAGGTCAAGTTCTACTCCAACAGGATCAGGCTCGACAGGCACCTGGGCTCGCAGATCGAGGGGCTCTACGTCATCGGAGACGGCGCAGGCATCACCCGGGGCCTCATCCAGGCAAGCTGCTCAGGCATCATTGCGGCGAGGTCCGTCCTGAACGCCGAGCACTAGTCCGCACCGGTCGCCCCTTTGATGGTGGCACCAGGTACGGACAAGCCGGGAGCGCCATTTTTCTCTTGAACAGAACTCCGCCTTTATACTATCGTTTGCCAGCTTCAACCTGATCACCAGTATCTGAGAAGAGGGAGAATAGAATGGCAAAAAAATTCGTGTATCTCTTTGGGGGCAGGGGCACCAAGGCTGAGGGCAACGCAGACATGAAGGCCATCCTGGGAGGAAAGGGGGCAAACCTCGCGGAAATGACCAACCTGGGGATCCCGGTACCTCCGGGGTTTACCATCTCTACCGAGGTGTGTTCGGTTTATTACGAGACAAGGGGACTGTCCAAAGATCTGATGACCCAGGTGAAAGAGGCCATCAAGAAGGTGGAGCGGGCCATGGGTCTCGGTTTCGGGGATGCCGAGGCGCCGCTTCTCTTTTCCGTGCGGTCGGGCGCAAGGGCATCCATGCCGGGCATGATGGATACGGTGCTGAACCTGGGCATCAATGACGAGACCGTGCAAGGGCTCATCAAGATGAGCGGCAACGAGCGCTTTGCATGGGACTGCTACCGCCGCTTCATCCAGATGTACGGAGAGGTGGTCATGGGAGCCGATTATGACGAACTCGAGGAGGAGCTCGAGAAGGCGAAGAAAAGAAAGGGTGTGAAGCTCGATACCGAGTTGGATGCCAAGGACCTGAAGAAGCTGGTGGCGACCATGAAGGACAAGGTCAAGAAGCTCACCGGCACCGCCCTGCCCACCGATCCCATGGAGCAGATCTGGGGAGGCATCGAGGCGGTCTTCAAGTCATGGAATACCCCGCGAGCCATAACCTACCGCAAGCTGAACTCCATCCCCGACGAATGGGGCACCGCCGTGAACGTCCAGGCCATGGTCTTCGGCAACATGGGAGAAGGTTCCGCCACCGGCGTTGCCTTCACCCGCGACCCTGCCACCGGAGAGCATGTCTTCTACGGCGAGTACCTCAAGAACGCACAGGGTGAAGACGTAGTCGCCGGCATACGCACCCCGCAGCCCATCAACATCAAGGGAAAGAGGAGCAAGACCGACGTCTCCATGGAGGAGGCCCTGCCCGAGCAGTATGACCAGCTCGTGGAGATCTATGAAAACCTCGAGGAGCACTACCGCGACATGCAGGACATCGAATTCACCGTCCAGGAGGGTAACCTCTGGATGCTCCAGACCAGGACCGGCAAGCGTACCGCGGCTGCAGCCGTCCACATCGCGGTGGACATGGTGAACGAAGGCCTCATCACCAAGAAGGAGGCGGTGCAGCGGGTCAACCCGGACCAGATCGACCAGCTCCTCCACCCGCAGATCGACCCCAAGGCCAAGCGTGGGCAGGGTGGTCTTCTCCGCAGAGGACGCCGAGGTCGAGGCGAAGAAGGGCATGAAGGTGATCCTGGTCCGCGTCGAGACCTCGCCGGAAGACATCCACGGCATGAACGTGGCACAGGGAATCCTCACGGCCAGAGGCGGCATGACGTCCCACGCGGCAGTCGTGGCCCGGGGCATGGGCAAGTGCTGCGTTTCCGGTGTTCAGGACCTCACCGTGGACTATGCCAGGCAGAAGTTCACCCTGGGCGGCCAGACCGTCAAGAGGGGAGACTTCATCTCCCTGGACGGAACCAGGGGAGAGGTGATCCTGGGCGAGTGCAGGACCACACCGCCCTCGCTTTCGGGTGCCTTCGGCACGCTCATGAAATGGGCTGACGAATACCGCAGGCTGGGGGTCCGCACCAATGCGGATACGCCCAAGGACGCTCAGGTCGCCCGAGAGTTCGGCGCCGAAGGCATCGGTTTGTGCCGCACCGAGCACATGTTCTTCGAGGCCGACCGCATCCTGGCGGTGCGCGAAATGATCCTGGCCAACGACGAGAAGGGCCGCAGGAGGGCCTTGGACAAGATCAAGCCCATGCAGAAGGGCGATTTCAAGGAGATCTTCAGGGTCATGAACGGGCTGCCGGTCACCATCCGTCTCCTGGACCCCCCGCTGCACGAGTTCCTGCCCCACACCGAGGCCGAGCTCGCCGATGTGGCGAAGGCCCTCAAGACACCCGTGGCAGAGGTCAGGGCCAAGAGGAATGCGCTGCACGAGGCCAACCCCATGCTGGGCCACCGCGGCTGCAGGCTGGGCATCACCTTCCCGGAGATCTATGAGATGCAGGTGCGCGCCATTGTCGAGGCCGCCTGCGAGGTAAAGAAGGAAAAGGTTGATGTGGAGCCGGAGATCATGATCCCGCTCGTGGGTCATGTGAACGAGCTCGCCGCGCTGAGGAGAATGACCGTCGAGGTGGCGGATGAGATCATCAAGGCCTCCGGCGTGAAGCTGAGCTACATGGTCGGGACCATGATCGAGCTTCCCAGGGCGGCCGTAACCGCGGACAAGATCGCCGAGCAGGCCGAGTTCTTCTCGTTCGGCACCAACGACCTGACCCAGACTACCTTCGGCCTGTCCCGAGACGACGCGGGCAAGTTCCTCCCGGACTATGTGGAGAAGAAGATCCTTCCCAAGGACCCCTTCATGGCCCTGGACACCGAGGGAGTGGGTGAACTGGTGCGCATCGGCATAGAAAAGGGCAGAAAGACCCGGAAGAAACTCAAGGTCGGCATTTGCGGGGAGCACGGAGGCGAGCCTTCCTCCATCGAGTTCTGCCACCAGGCGGGGATGAACTACGTGAGCTGCTCACCCTTCCGTGTGCCCATAGCCCGGCTGGCCGCCGCCCATGCAGCCCTCAAAGACGAGAAGAAAAAGAAGTGATTATAACCTTCGAAGGGGGTGAGGGGGCGGGCAAGACGACCAATGCAGCCCACCTCGGTTCCTTTCTGACAAGCAAGGGGCTGCCGTGGCTCTCCTTCAGGGAGCCCGGCGGCTCCTCCCTTTCCGAGGAGATACGCGGTCTCTTTCTGAACAGAGAGATGGATGTCATGACCGAGCTCATGATGGTCCTGGCATCCAGGCGGCAGAACATCAGCGAGATCATCGAGCCGGGTCTCGCTTCCGGCATGATCATCATCATCGACCGGTTCATCGACTCAACCCTCGTCTACCAGGGTATCGTGGGAGGGCTTGGGCTGGAAAAGGTCAGGTCGATCATGGAAATGAGCGGGACCTGGATCCAACCCGACCTGACCTTTGTCATGGACGTGATTCCCGAGCTTGCATTGAGCAGGATAAAACCGGGGGATCGTTTCGAGCTGAGGGGTATCGACTACCACAGGAGACTGAGGGACGCATTCCTCAGCATTGCCGGCGACGGGCGTCATCGCATCATAGACACGAGCAGGGAGCGTCATGAGGTGCAGGGGGACATCATCAGGGAATTTTCATCCTTTTCCTTGCCGGGTTCCTGAAGGGGTGATAAAGAGAAAACCTCTTGAAAGCCTGCACGTTCAACCTTATTATACACACAGTACTTGGAGGGGATAATCCTTGCCATAACCGGTCTTCACCAAAAAAATCAGAACGGGAAAGGGGTTATACGATGCGCATTGTCAGCTATGGTCTCATATTCACTGTGGCGGCTCTGTTTCTCCTCGGAAACGGGTGCACCACTGATCCATACACCGGGGAGCAGAAGATGAGCAAGGCGGCCATTGGTGGAATGCTTGGTGCCGTGGGCGGGGCTGCCATCGGGGCCGCCGTGAGCAAGGACAAGCGGAAGGGCGCCCTCATCGGTGCCGGCGTGGGCGGTCTCACCGGGGCCGGGGTGGGGTACTACATGGACCGGCAGGAGGAGAAGCTCCGCCAGAGGCTCCAGGGCACCGGTGTGAGTGTGACCCGCCAGGGTGACAACCTCATCCTCAACATGCCCGGCAACGTCACCTTCAAGACCGACAGTGCTGATATCAACGCCGGATTCTACGATGTCCTGAACTCGGTCGTCCTGGTGCTCAAGGAGTTCGACAAGACCCTCATCGACGTGTACGGTCATACGGACAGTGTGGGCAGCGACAGCTACAACCAGACCCTTTCCGAGCGACGCGCCGCAAGTGTGGGGCAGTACCTCATGAGCCAGGGGGTCGACGGGAGGAGGGTCGCCACCCAGGGATTCGGAGAATCCAGGCCCATTGCCGGCAACGACACCGAGTCGGGCCGGCAGCAGAACCGGCGCGTCGAGCTTCAGCTAACGCCCCTCACGCAGTAGGAACAGCACGGCATGGGAAGCCGGCCCTACCGTTTCAGGTAGCGGCCGCTTCTGCCGCCGGATTTCTCTTCGAGCCGGATATCACTGATGGTCATGGACTTGTCCATGGCCTTCACCATGTCGTAGATGGTGAGCAGGGCCACGCTCACGGCGTGCAGCGCCTCCATCTCGACGCCGGTCCGGCCGCTGACCTTCACCGTGGCCTCGGCCTCGATGGTGAAGGTGTCCCCATCGGGATAGAACTCCACGGCAACGTGTTCTATGGCAAGCGGGTGGCACAGGGGTATGATCGCACCGGTGTTCTTTGCAGCCATGATCCCTGCGATCTTCGCCGTGGCCAAGACATTCCCCTTCTTGACCGAGTCGGACATGATCGCTTCAAAGGCGTCGCTGCCCATCCTTATCCTGCCGCCTGCCCTGGCGATCCGTCGGGTTATGGACTTCTCGCCCACGTCCACCATGGCGACCTGGCCTTTCTTGTCGAGATGGGTCAATGCCATTGCAGGATTCAGTCGTCACTCGACGACGCAGTGGATGCGGGTGGGGTCGGGTCAGTGGTGGACTCGGAAGAGCCCGTGCTCTCCCTGGAGTCTCTGGGCGAGCCCTTCTTGACATAGTCCGTCAGATACCAGCCCGATCCCTTGAGCTGAAAGGACGAACGGGAAATGAGCCTCTTCGCCTTCCCCCCGCAGGATGGACACCTGCTCACAGGGGTATCGCTGAACTTCTGCATCTCTTCGAATTCATTCCGGCATTTCATACATCTGTATTCATAAATGGGCATTCACGCACCTCTGGTCGTTTTTCAGAATGTGGTCGTTATATAGTGGCGCAGCAGCGATCTTGTCAAGAAGCGACAGAACCTTTTTCAGCCCTATGACCGGGTTCTTGGCCAGGAACACCCGGGTCAGAGCATCAACCACGACCTCCTCCTCCCGGCTCTCGCCGAAAAAATCGGCCTTGCCCGTGGAAAAGCGGTGAATATGGAGCAGCTCGTGGGTCATGATGAAGGTTATGAAGGAAACAAGGTCGATATCCGTATTCTCACCCATGAATTCGAGGATCTCTCGGTCCCGCAGACAGACCCGGTAGTGGAAGGGCAGTGCGGTCTGCACCGGCTCCACGCGCAGTAGCTGCGCAAAGACCCGCCCCCGGGGCTCCTCTGCATTGAATTCCGCCAGGGTCTTAACGTCATACATGCCGTGCACGCTCCAGCTCAGCTCCTTGCAGACAACCCTCTCTGCCAGGGATGAGCCATACCGGACGGCTATCCTGTGCTCAGGCCGGAAATATCCCATGACAATCCTATTGTAGAAACGTGCGGGGGAGAAATCAAGCCTTTCATACATCCCTCCCCACTGCCAGGGCTATACGCTTAATCCCCTCCATGATCCGTCCGAACTCGGCCGGCCTCAATGATTGCGGCCCGTCGGAGAGCGCTTCTTCCGGCTTGGGATGGACCTCGATCATGAGTCCGTCCGCACCTGCGGCAATGGCGGCATAGGACATGGCCTCCACGTAGCGGGCGTGTCCGGTGCCGTGGGAGGGATCCACGATGACGGGGAGGTGGGTCTTCTCCTTGAGCACGGGCACGGCGGAGAGATCGAGGGTGTTCCGGGTGGCGGTTTCGAAGGTCCGGATACCCCGCTCGCACAGGATGACCTGGCTGTTTCCTCCCGCGAGCACGTACTCGGCGGACATGAGGAACTCCTCGATGGTGGTGGACATGCCGCGCTTGAGCAGGACCGGTTTGTTGACCCTGCCCACCTCCTTGAGGAGCTGGAAGTTCTGGATGTTGCGCGCTCCTACCTGGAGGCAGTCGGCGTTTTCAAGGATCACCTCGATGCTGGCGATGTCCATGACCTCCGTGACCACCGGGAGGCCGAACTCCTCCCGGGCCATGGAAAGGAGCAGGAGACCGTCGTTCTTCAGGCCCTGAAAGGCATACGGAGAGGTCCTCGGCTTGAAGGCGCCGCCGCGGAGCACATGTCCGCCGCTCTCCTTGATTACCCTGGCAACCTCCATGATCTGCTCCTTGGACTCCACGGCACAGGGCCCGGCCATGACCGCGATACGGCTGTCGCCCACCTTCACGCCCATCCCCAGGTCCACCACGGTGGATTCGGCCTTGGTCTCCCTGGATGCAAGCTTGTACGGGCTCAGGATGCGGATAACCCTCTCGACCCCGGGCTGGGCCTCCAGACAGGTGAGCCTCTCTTTGCCGCGCTCGTCGCCGACAGCCCCAAGAAGGACCCGCTCCGCTCCTACACTCTCGTGGATCCGGTATCCGAAGGACTCGATGAGCGTCTTGACATGATCGATCTGTTCCTGAGATGCACCCTTTTTCATGGATATGATCACACTGGCCTCCTTTCTATTCTGCTTCCGGCCATGATGATCACTTCCCGGGCCTCAAAGGAAAAGGCCGTGGGAGGTGACCACCCACGGCCTGGTGTGTTCGTGTCCGAACAGCTCAGCCCACAGGCGGCCACGCCCCGTAAAACCAGAAATAATAGCCGGCATATGTGGGTGCTGATGCTGTTTTCATGGATCATATATGCCAGAGATTATGGGACATTGCAAGGGGAATGTGGAGCCGCCGGGTTTATTGACACACTGATGCCGCATCTGGTATCAAAAACATCACCCTGCTGCGGATTCAAGGGAACCCGGTGAAAATCCGGGACGGGGACGCCGCTGTAAACGGACGGGGCAGCCCATTTTAGGCCACTGCGCGAGCGGGAAGGCGGGACTGCTGAAAACCGTGAGTCAGAAGACCTATCCGCAGTGCGGACTACACCCGCGTACCCGGGTGGAGACTCCAAGGGAAAACTCCATGGAGGTGTCCCCATGTCGCACCGGCTTCCAGCAGCGCTTTTCACCTGTCTTCTTCTGTTTCATCCCGCTTCCCCCGTACTCCTGTCCGCGGCCTCCGACATCCTCATCGTCGTGACCCCCACGTCGGGAGAAGCTTTGCAGGGCTCCGTGTCCGGGAAGGCTCCAACTTCCTTTTCAGACATCATCACCACAGGCCGCGAATCCACAGGGCTCATCGACACGGAAGAGACGCTCAGGCATGCCTCGTCTGTAGACCTCTCCGACTACGGCGGCGCTACGCCGTCACCCCTGTCGGTGCGCGGATCGAACTTCCAGCAGACCCTCGTCATGATCGACGGCATCCCGCTGAACCAGGTCACCGGCGATATCGTGGACCTTTCGCAGTACGTGATGCCCGACATCGAGCAGATCGAAGTGATCAGGGGCAGCAACAGCGCCTCCTTCGGAAAGGCAGCCATGGGCGGGGTCGTGAACCTCGTCACCGCCGGGCCATCCCTGAGCGACGAATACGACCTCACCGCATCCCAGGGGACCTACGGGTACGGCCTATACCACGGCCACGTGAGCATCACTGCGGGGGAGGTCGGCATCCTTGCAAATCTGACGCACTCCTTTGCAGACAACGACTTCCGCTATCAGCGGGATGACGGAACCACTGCGAGAAGGGACAACAACGGCTATGTGAACACCACCGGCCTGTTCAAGGCGGCCTTCGATGTCCAGGGGTGGAAAACCTCGCTCATGGGAAACCGTATCAACCAAGAGAACGGTTCACCCGGGGGTGAAGGCTCCGCAGGGGTCATCACCCCGGATGACGCGGTGAGCACCGTTCAGGACACCTACCTGGTCGAGGCCTTCCGGGATCTTGCCGACAACGCATCGATGAAGCTGCGCACCTGGATGCTGGTCAACAGGACGCACACCGAAAGCGTATTCGGTGATGGCAGGCAAAAGCTCGTGGACAAGGCCCTTGTGCTCGCCTATACGAGAACGATGGGGGCCATCGAGCTCAGCCCCTCCCTCGAATACCTGCATGAGCGCATGGACAGCGACGAGTACGGGACCCACGAGCGCGGCACGGGCAGCGGTGTCCTGTCAGCCGGCATCGACGTGAGTCCAGTATGCCTCGAGCTAAGCGGCAGGTTTGACAACAGCTCGGAGTTCGATGACCGATGGTCCTACCACGCAGGTGCAGCCTGGAAGCTACTCGAGCAGGTCCAGATCAAGGCCAATGTCGGCACCGGGTACCGGGAGCCCACCATGGGCCAGCTCTACGCACCTTCGACCTGGTACACCTTCATCCGCAACCCCGAGCTCGAGCCGGAAAAATCGTTGAGCTACGACATAGGACCGGTCATTGCCCTGAACGCCGTAGGGGCCGGAGTGAACTACTTCCGCACCACCTACCGGGACCTCATCAAGATGGACTTCCCCGAGCCAGAGGCCTTTACCTACATCAACGTGGACAAGGTCCTGGCGCAGGGCATCGAGGCACATGCCTGGGCTGCACCTGCCGAGAAGGTCATGCTCTCCGCCAACTACATCCTGAGCAGATACACCTATGAGAGCGGTCCGTACGAAGGGAATGAACTGGGGCAGAAGCCCTCCCAGGTGCTCAACCTCCAGGCTGACTTCTACCCGGAGATCCTGGACAGGGCCGCCACGCTGACGGTATCCTACCAGCTCAGGGGAAGATCGTACCAAGACGAGGCGAACACGGCCAGGACCGACAGCCGGTACCTCCTCAATGCCGCGGTCCTGTACGATTTGGGGCTCAATGTCAACGTGTCCTTCAAGGTGGACAACCTCTTTGACGACCAGACCCCCGAGTACGTGAGCAAGACGCAGTGGGGAACGTTCTATTACCCGGTGGCCGGAAGGACATACAGGTTCGCGGCGAAGATGAGCTTCTGAGAACAGCACTGGGTCCGGGTCATACCCTGGCCTGCTCACCCAGTGCACCCATTTTGCGACGTTACCGATCCCCCTCTCTGTTGACAAACACCGCGCCCATCGACCATAATCACACCCCATTGAACGCTGTATGGAGGTTTCATGCTTGTCTTCTCCACCGCGGGTGAGTCTCATGGCCGGGGTGTCTTTTCTTTCCTGGACGGTCTTCCTGCAGGACTCAGGGTCGATCGTGGCGTGATCGACGCCGACCTGGCTCGACGGCAGCGGGGCCACGGAAGGGGCTCAAGGATGTCCATCGAGAAGGACCGGGTCGATGTCCTCTCCGGCATCCGGGGAGGAATCACCCTCGGGAGCCCGGTCCTTCTGGCCGTGTGGAACAATGACTTCGAGAACTGGAAGCAGTATCTTGATCCCTGGGAGATCGTCGAGGGCAGGGAACTTCACACACCCAGGCCCGGCCATGCCGACCTGGGAGGCGCAGCCAGATTCAGGCACACGGACCTGAGAAACGTCCTGGAACGCGCCAGCGCCCGCGAAACCGCCGGCAGGGTGGCTGCAGGGGGGCTGCTGAGATCCTTTCTCGGCTCCCTGCGTATCCATGTGCATTCCTGGGTCACGAGAATCGGCCCCATCGCATATGACGGCACCTTTGCCATGCAGGCACGCGATGCCTCCAGCGTCTTCTGCCCGGATGACGTGTCAACCCGGGAGATGGAGCGGTCCATCGACCGTGCCGCTCACGAGGGGGACTCCCTGGGCGGCGGATTCGCCGTGGTCCTCCACGGGCTCCCTGCGGGCATCGGTTCTTACACCCAGTGGGATCAGCGTCTCGATGGGCTGCTGTCCATGCACCTCATGTCCATCCCTGCCGTCAAGTCTGTTCAGATCGGCGCCGGCATCGCATGCGCGGAGCTCCCAGGATCAAGGGTCCACGACCCCATCCTGCCCTCCAGGCCCAGGTCCAGGCCGTCCAACAATGCAGGCGGACTGGAGGGAGGCATGACCAACGGCGAACCCGTCCTTCTCAGATGCACCATGAAACCGATCCCCACGCTGACCAGGGGGCTTCCCACGATTGACATGCGGGACGGCTCCGCTGTTCAGGCAACCTATGAGCGCTCCGATGTCTGCGCAGTTCCCGCGGCATCGGTCGTGGGTGAAGCCATGGCCATCATTGCCGTCTCGAGCGCCATCCTGGCCGGGTTCGCTCAGCCCAGCATGGAGGCCCTCACCGCCGCCTTCGAAGGGCACCGGAGGTATTGGGAGGGCCTATGATCTTCCTCACCGGCTTCATGGGCGCAGGGAAGACCTCCGTGGGCAGGAGGCTTGCCGAACGGCTCGGCCGTCCCTTCATAGACATCGACGAAGTCATCTCTTCCAAGACCCAGAGCTCGGTCGGGGAGATCTTCGCCTGCTCCGGAGAGGAGGCCTTCAGGGCCCTGGAACGCAGCGCCCTGCTAGACATCGCCGGCAGGGACACCGATGCCGTGGTGGCCACCGGCGGCGGCCTGCCTGTCGATCCTGTCAACCGGTCCATCATGAAGGCCTGCGGGCATGTAGTCCACCTCCGCGCGGACTTCGAGACACTGGCCACACGAGTTCCTGAAGACTCCAGCAGGCCCCTGTGGAACGAGCATGCCCGCACCCTTCTCCTGGAGAGGACCCCTGCCTATGAAGACGCCGACTTCACCGTACCCACGGACGGTCTCTCCGTCCAGGAAGTTGTCGACACAGCGGCAGGCCTGGTCCGTTCCCTCCGCCCCCCGGTGCCGGTACTGGTCCCTTCCTCCCCTTACCCGGTCTACATCGGGGAGGGTATCTTTTCTGATATCCTGAAATACACGACCCGCCACCTCCGGCCCGAAGGCATGTTCCTCATGGTTGATGAACAGGTCCTGGCCCACCACGGGGACAGCATCCAATCCTGCCTGACAGGGGTGAGGAACGCCATGGTGACCGTGCCCTCGGGAGAGACTTCCAAGTCCTTCGATTTTCTGCTGAAGACCCTTGACGAGATGTTCGCCGCCCAAGTGAACCGGCAGTGGATGACCATGGCCGTCGGCGGGGGTGTCACCGGTGACCTGGCCGCCTTTGCATCGAGCATCTTCATGCGGGGCATACCGGTGGTCCACGTCCCGACGACGCTGCTGGCCCAGGTGGACTCGAGCATCGGGGGCAAGACCGGCATCGACTTGAGGCAGGGCAAGAACCTGGTCGGCACCTTCCACCAGCCCCTCATGGTGCTCAGCGATGTGCAGTTCCTCTCTTCCCTGGAAAGCTCTCAGATAAGGGACGCCATGGCCGAGGTCGTCAAGTACGGCGTGATCATGGACGGGCCCCTGTTCGAATACCTGGAAACCGCTGACGGTCACGACTTCGAGAAGATCGTCACCCTGTGCACCCGCGACAAGGCATCGGTGGTGGGCCAGGACGACAGGGAAGGGGGCCTGCGCCGGATCCTGAACTTCGGCCATACCCTGGGCCATGCCATAGAGCATGCCCATGGCTACAATACGAGCCACGGGAAGGCGGTCTCCGCAGGCATGTACTTCGCCGCCTGGCTCTCCCGCGAGCTCGGTCTCATTCAGCTCAAGGAGGTTGACAGGATCTTCCGGGTGATCAGGAAATGGACCTACCCTCAGGAAGAACTCTGCTATCCCCGGCCTGACATGATCGACAGCGCACTGGCCACGGACAAGAAATCCGCGCTCGGGGGCATTCACTTTGTGTTGACTCCGGGTGTCGGGGATGCTACCGTAAAAAAGCTTACTAGTTCTCAAATATTAGGTGCGTATGGCCGGTTCATCAGAGAAAGTGAGGGTTGCCTTCGATGAAGGCAGGCTCCTGGACGTCGTCCGGGCGGCCAAGACCCGCAAGAACCCTGAAGACAAGCTTCTCTCGGGGATCTCCCTGTACAAGCTCGGAAGGAACGGCGAGGCCCTCGAGGTGCTGGGAAAGGTTTCGGATCAGGCCCATAGCCTCGTCAAGTCGATGTTTTACCTCGCCCTCATCCACCGCCAGCACGGGGACGATGACCTCGCCATGGCCTGTCTCGAGAAGTACCTCGCCTTCTACCCCGATGACGACGAGGCAAAGGACCTCCTGGAGGCACGGAAGGCGGTCCGCGAAGAGCTCATGAAGGAACCCTCCGTGGACCTGGCCAGGGTCTACGCGCAGCAGGGCCACTTCGAACAGGCCCTCGACATCTATACCCAGGTAGACCACCTGGGAGTCCTTGACGAGGCAGCCCGCCGGGATGCCATGAACGTCCAGAACCACTACCTCATGAAGACCCTGGAAAGCTGGCTTGTGAGGCTGAAAAAATGAAGATACTCGTGATCAACGGGCCCAATCTGAACATGCTCGGGAACAGGGAGCCGGCCATCTACGGGGCCACGACCCTGGAGGAGATCGAATCCTCCCTCAGGCGGAAGGCCTTGAGCATCGGGGTCGAGGTGGACTTCTACCAGTCCAACATCGAGGGTGAACTCATCGAAAGGATCCAGAAGGCCCCGGCCCAGGGCTTTCGTGCCTTCGTCATCAATCCCGGGGGCTATACCCACACCTCGGTTGCCCTGCGTGATGCCCTTATCGCGGTGGAGCTTCCCTTCATCGAGGTGCACCTGAGCAAGGTCTCCGCCCGGGAGCCGTTCAGACAGATCAACCTCTTTTCCGATATCGCTGCCGGGTCCATCTCCGGGTTCGGCCCGCTGGGCTATATTCTTGCCCTGGAGGCCGTCTGGGGGCTTTATGGAAAGAAGGCTTAGCAGGGCCCGCTCCTTTCTCAAGGGGCTGGACGCCATCCTCCTGCTTTCCCGACAGAGCATTACCTATCTGACCGGATACACCGGCTCGGATGCGGTGTACCTGTTCACCGAGGGAAAGAGCCTCCTCTTCGTGGACTCGCGGAACACCCTCCAGGCTCGCAGTGAGACCATGGGGGAGGTGCGCGAAATCAGGAAGCGCTGGGAGGAGATCTACGCCGCGCTCCAGGAGGAAGGGGTCAGGACACTGGGGCTGGAATCGAACATCCTCGATGTCGACAGCTTCATCAGGATGAAGGACCTCTACCGGGACATTGAGATGACCCCCCTGGGCACCCAGCTCAAGAACCTCCGCACCGTCAAGGATGAATCGGAGATGTCTTCCATGGGGGAGGCTGCCCGCATATCAGAAGAGGCGCTCGAGACGGTGCTGGGAAGAGGGCTTGCTGGCCGCAGGGAAATCGATGTCGCCTTTGACCTTGAATGGGAGATGAGAACCAGGGGTGCCAGCGCAGCCTCCTTCGAGCTGCTCGTTGCCTCGGGGCAGAGGTCCGCCATGCCCCACGGTGCGGCATCGGAGCGCACGATCGGCAGGGATGAGGTGGTGATCATCGATTTCGGTTGCATTTACAAAGGATACTGCTCCGATCAGACCATCACGGTGCTGACCGGCAATCCGCAAAACGGGTTTACAGAGACTTACCGGAAGGTTCATGAAGCCCAATCCAGGGCCATCGGCTCGGTGGCACCCGGGATGAGGGCATCGGACGTGGACAGGGTCGCCAGGGAATATCTGGCCTCTGCGGACCTCGGCGCCTACTTCGGCCATGGCCTCGGGCACGGTGTGGGCATGGAGATCCACGAGGCCCCTTCGGTATCGCCCCTGTCGGAAGACATCCTGGAAGAAGGCATGGTCATGACCATCGAGCCCGGGGTCTACATCCCGGGACTGTACGGCGTACGGCTGGAAGACATGGTGGTGGTGACAGATAATTCTTGCAAGCGTCTCACAAATCTTGATAAGGAAAACATCAGAATTCTCAGCCAGAGGTGAAGCCGGATGCAGTATTCAACAGCACAGTTCAGGAAGAACCTGAAGATCGAGATAGACGGCGAGCCGTATACCATCGTGGATTTTCAGCATGTGAAGCCGGGCAAAGGCGGTGCGTTCGTCAGGACGAAGATCAAGAGCCTGATCAGAGGGAAGGTCCTTGACGTGACCTTCCGGTCCGGTGAAAAGGTGGACGTCCCCGACCTCGAAGAGAAGAGAATGTCCTACCTCTACCAGGACGAGGCCGGGTATTGCTTCATGGACACCCAGACCTACGACCAGATGACCCTCACCGAAGACCACATGGGTGATGCGATGGGTTACCTCAAGGAGAACGTCGAGGTTGAGGTGCTCCTCCACAACGGTGTCCCTATCGGCGTCGAGCTCCCCATGTTCATGGAACTCAAGGTCGTGGAGACCGACCCCGGTCTGAAGGGAAACACGGCATCGGGTGGATCGAAGCCGGCCAAGCTGGAGACCGGAGTCACCATCCAGGTACCCCTGTTCATCAGCATCGGCGAGGTGGTCAAGGTGGACACCAGGACCGGTGACTATATCGAACGAGTGAGCTGAATGAATATCAAGGTCGTCAAAGATCTCATCGAGCTGATCAAGGATACGGATGTGGTGGAGCTTGAGTGGACCCCCGAGAGGATCCATATCATCAGGAGATCCGGGCCCTATGAACCACCTTACTCCCGGCCCCACGACAACGACCGCACCAGCGTGAGCTTGAAAGAGAAGCACACGGTCACCGTGACATCGCCCCTGGTGGGAACCTTCTATCGGTCACCCTCTCCCGAGACTCCCCCCTATGTCAAGGTGGGAGACAGGGTAGCCAAGAATCAGGTCCTGTGCGTGATCGAGGCCATGAAGCTCATGAATGAGATCGAGTCCCATGTGGACGGCATCGTGGCGGCGATCCTCAAGCAGGACGGGGAGCGGGTGGGGTACGGCGACCAGCTCTTCATCGTCGAGGAGCTATGACCCCATGGCTGTTCCTTCATGAAGGGAACTGCCCTCCCGAACTCACCATGGAGACCGACCTCGACCTCTTCGAGGCGGTGAGGGCCGGCGCGATAGAAGGCAGCCTGCGCGTCTACAACTGGACCGAACCTGCAGTAACCACGGGTTGTCACCAGAAATCCTTTGCCTTTCACGACAGGGAGCTCGTTCTGCCTGTCCTGCACAGACCCACGGGAGGAGGTGCGGTCCTGCATGGGAACGACATCACCTTCAGCATCTGCACCCCGCTGGGCACCGCCTTCCCCCCGGGAATTCCTGAATGCTCGGGCTGCATTTCCCGCATTTTTGCATCAGCCCTCGGTCTGTGCGGTGTCGAGGCAGGGATGAATGGCGGGAGGCACCTGTTCTCCCCGGTCTGTTTCGCCAGGCCCTCGCCTGCGGAGCTGCTTGCGGACGGCAGCAAGATCTTGGGTCTTGCCCTTGCAAGGAAGGGCGGTTTCATGCTTGCGCAGGGCGTGATTCCGTTGCGCGTGGACAGGGTGCTGGCCGAACGTGTGTTCGGTGACCATGATATGCCCGAATGCAGAGGCATCCTCGAAATGTATCCTGATTTTTCCCCGGCGCTCTTTCTCGTGCGCCTACGAGAGTGCCTTGCTTCTCACGCGGGCGTTCTTCTTCAGGAGTGCAGCCAGGGTGATCACGAATACCACTGAGCTGACCAGTGCGAAATAGAACCGGGGTGAGAAGACCGTCGATGCAAACACCTCGCCGATCAGGGAAAAGATGGCAATGCTCGGGATGATGCCGAACAGGGTTGCCTTCATGAAATCCTTCCAGCACACGCCCGATGCGGCAGCTGCGGAATTGATGAGCGTGAACGGGATGAAGGTGAGCAGCTGCAGGATGAGCACCAGCAGATAACCATTGCCCTGTATGGAACTCTTCAGCCTGCTCGTTCTGGTGCCATGGCCCCAGGAATGCTCGATGCCGAGGTTCTTCACCAGGAAGAAGGTGAGGTTGGCATTGAGAAGACATCCCACATATGACAGGACAATGCCCAGGGGAGCCCCGTATGCCGATGAACCGGCCATGATGAGCAGGCTCAACGGAGCGGCAAGGGGCACGGTGGCTACGCAGAGGATGAAGATAAGCAGCCCTGAGACACCGATCTTGTGGAGGGCTATGCGGAGGTATATCCAGTCCTTGAGGGGGTAGGGGTCCAGGTAGTGGAATACTGCGAAAACGACTATGAACCCGGCAAGACAGAGGAGCGTAACGCCGATACCTTTCATGGCCCGGGGATGGTCTCCTATCGTGTCTGGTATTCTGATCATGGTGGAAAGGATGTCCTCATCTTGTAGTGTTGCCTGCTACTCTACCCATCGGCATGATCCACCATCTCTAAAGGTCCATCTTTCTATTTTTATTCGTTATTTTATTTCGATGGCCTCCTGTCACAGGACAGCTCCATGACATCGTGCACAGACTGAAGAAGTTACCTGGATTTTCAGAACAAATGTATGGTATTCACAGGACGTTTATGCGAAGCCATCTGACCTGAGTGAATCTGTTCAGTGGAATGGGAGATGAAATGGCAGAAAATCCTATTACGGCACTCATGAATCCATCTTCGATCGCCTTTGTCGGCGCCAGCAACAACTTCACCACCATGGGCACCCTCCAGTGCCTGAACCTCTCCACGTGCGGCTACACCGGCGAGATCCTTCCCGTCCATCCGAGGGAATCCACCG
Source organism: Thermodesulfobacteriota bacterium (assembly GCA_025454155.1). Taxonomy (GTDB): domain Bacteria; phylum Desulfobacterota; class Desulfomonilia; order UBA1062; family UBA1062; genus MWEI01. The sequence goes on along the minus strand of JALOOZ010000012.1, from coordinate 4,120 downwards.
TGCTCGGGAAAAAGGCATATGGGGCCATCGCCGATCTCCCCTATGCCCCGGACCTGGCGGTGCTTGTCGTTCCCACGCCTCTGGTGCTCGACATGGTGGAGGAGTTCGGAAAGCTGGGCACAAGACGCATGGTCATCATCACTGCCGGATTCCGGGAGACCGGCGTACAGGGGGGGCTCATGGAGAAAGCCCTGATCGATCGCGCCCGGCACCACGGCATACGGTTTCTCGGTCCCAACTGCCTGGGGATCGTGAACACCCACCTTCCCCTGAACATAACCGTCGCACCCATTCAAGACCACAGAGGAAAGCTCGGGCTTGCATCTCAGAGCGGCACCTACGTCGCACAGGTGGTCACCTATCTCCACAAGAACGGCATCGTCCTGAGCAAGGCCATCAGTGTGGGAAACGAGGCGGACATCAACCTCATCGACTGCATCGAATACCTGGGTGCCGACGATCATACCCGGGCCATAGGCCTCTACATCGAGGGGATCAGAGATGCGTCAAGGTTTCTCGACGTGGCCTCGCGGGTGAGCCGCATCAAACCCATCGTGGCGCAGTATGTGGGAGGTACCGAGGCGGGGGCGCGCTCCAGCTCCAGCCATACGGGGGCCATGGCAGGTCCGTCCCACCTCTATGAGGCGCTCTTCGAACAGGCGGGCATCATCCCCGTGGAGAGCATCGAGGAAGTCTACAAGGTCGGGTGGGCACTGGCCACCCAGCCGCCGCTGAAGGGCAGGCGGATAGCCGTACTCACCAACTCGGGAGGACCCGGGACTGCCATCGCCAGCACCTGCAACAAGGTCGGCCTGGAGGTCCCCGAGTTTTCAATGGAGATGCAGAGGCAGGTCAGCGTGTTTCTACCCGGGCACGCAAGCCCCCGCAATCCCATCGATCTGACCTTCCACGTGGACATGAAGGCCCTCACCGAGGAGATACCGAAGGTGCTCTTCTCCTGTGATGAAGTGGACGGCATCATCATCCACGGCATCATGGATACGGGATTCATGGAGCTGCTGTACCCGCTGATCAGCAGCGTTGCATCCATAACCAGGGAGGATTTCATCAAGATGATGACCATCGGCCTTGACAAGCTCCCTGCCATGCCGGATCACTATGGAAAGCCGCTGCTGATCTCTTCCTTCTTCGGCAAGGAAGACCACTGCATCCGGACCTTCCATGAGAACCACATCCCCACCTTCGATGCCCCGGAGAAGGCTGCCAGGGCGATGGGTGCATTCCTCGGTCACCTGCGAATCAGGCAGCGGAGCCATGTCGAAACAAGGCATAACGGCAAACCCCTCGAGGCTGCAGTGCGCATCCTCGAGAAGGCCCGCCTTGACGGGATCGACGAGTTCGGCGCAAAAGAGCTCCTCAGGGTTTACGGCGTACCCTCAACCCGCGAAGCCCTTGCCGGGACCCTCGAAGAGACCAGGCTCAAGGCCAGCGAGATCGGCTTTCCCGTGGTTCTCAAGGTCTGCTCGCCGGCCATTGCACACAAGACCGAGCTCGGCCTCGTTCACCTGAACCTGAAGGATCAGGACGAGCTGGCGGCTGCCTACCAAGCCATTCGCGCCAGGGACCAGCATTCACCGCTCCTGGTTTCCGAGATGCTCGTGGGAGACCGCGAGCTCATGGCGGGGATGACGCGCCATCCGGGATTTCCTCCCTGCGTGGTCTTCGGTCTGGGGGGCGTGTTCACCGAGGCCCTCGATGACATTTCCATGAGACTGGCTCCCCTGACGCGGCATGACGCCCTCGAGATGATGGACGGCATTGCCTCCCGTCTCGTCCTTGATGACTACAGGGGAATGCGTCGCGTGGACAGGGAAGCCCTGGGCGATATCCTCATGGCCCTGGGTCGGCTCGCCATCCATTTCCCGCAGATCAGGGAGATCGACCTGAATCCCATCATCGTGAGGGAGGGAAAGCCTTTCGTGGCGGATGCGCTCGTGGTAGTATAGCAACCCTGGTGGAGGTGAACCATGTCTTCTGAAAAGATCAAGGAACTGCTCTCCGTCTATCCCGGCAGGGGGACTCTCCCCTGTGCCGTGGCCCACTTCATCGCGGCCCAGCTGAAGGCTGACCCCTTGGATGTCGGAAAGGCCGCGACTGAGGCCGGGGTGAAGCTCGACCAGTGCCAGCTCGGCCTCTTCGGATACGGAAGAAAAGGGCTGTCCGCCTACAAGATCGTGGGCAGGAAAGTCGAGGTGGGCCAGGATGTCCTCGACAGCATCAAGTCCGGCGCCCAGGGAGGAAAGATCCCCTGCCTGAGGCTCTGGGAGATCGCCCATGCCTCGGGCGTCATGAGGGCCGAAGCAGGGAACGCGGCCGATGCCCTGGGTATCAAGGTCTCCCCCTGCCAGCTCGGGGCGTTCTGAAAACCATACACCCCGGCACATCCCTCACTTCATCCTGAACAGGCGCACGATCGTAAGGCCCGCTCTTTGTCTTTTGTCATTGAATCCCCTGCCTTGCTTTTGTATTATGACCTCAGATAGACAGCAGCATGACCCTGTATCCATCACCCCCCTGGAGGTGCCCTATGGCTGTACGCTTAACGTGGCTCGGCCATGCCAGTGTCAGGATAAACGGTTCATCCGCCACGGTGTACATCGATCCCTGGAAGATCACCCAGAAGGGCCCTGCGGATATTGTCCTGCTCACCCACGACCACTACGACCACTACTCGGAATCCGACATCAAGTCCCTCATGGATGCCTCCACCAGGGTCGTGGCGCCCATGTCCACCCCCCTCGTGACCGACATCATGAAGCCGGAGACATCGCTGAGCATCAGGAACATCCTCATCGAGGCGGTGCCTGCCTACAACCTGAACAAGGCCTTCCACCCCAGGGCGAACGGATGGCTGGGATATGTGGTGACCATTGACTGCATGAAGATCTACCACCCGGGTGACACTGACAGGATCCCCGAGATGAAAGGGATCTCGGTTGATGCCGCCTTCATGCCTGTCGGCGGGACGTACACCATGGACGCCCGCGAGGCGGGCGAGGCCGTCAAGGAGATCCGGGCCAGGCATGTCGTGCCGATCCACTACGGCGATATCGTCGGATCCAGAAAGGATGCCGAGCAGTTTTCCCGGCTCTGTTCATGCGATGTCCATATCCTGAATCCGGGCGAATCCATCGACATCGGCTGAAGGCATGAAAGACCATTTCGAACAGGTTCGCTCGGTCTTTGAGAATGCCCCCTTCGCGGTGTGCGCCTTCGACAGGAGCGGCACGGTCATCTTCGTCAACAAGCTCCTGGAGTCCAACCTGGATCCTTCCGCCATGCCCTTCGTCGGCAAGTCTCTCTATGAGCTCATCCATACCTTCCTCGTGGACGATCGCCTCGAGAAGAAGCTCAAACGGCTCATCGACACCAGCAAGCCGTTCTCCCTTGTTGTGGAAACCCTGAGCTCCCCGAGGGTGAAGGTCTCGGGCTTCATCAACATCACCGGTTACCGTCTGAATTCCCTCTATGTGCTCATGGGAGACTTCCTGAGCGGGAGCCTGGCCCGCGAGGGAAGGTACCGCAAGCTCATCGAGGACGCCCCCGACGCCATCGTCATCATGAACCACGGCTTCATCACCTTCGTGAATCCGGCCTTTGTCGACATCATGCAGAATAGCCCCGATGCAATCCTGGGCAAGGCCATCTTCGAACTCGTGGATGAAAAGGCCAAGGAGGATCTCGCTGCACTGAGAAGGAAGACCGCGAAGAAATTCTTCTCCCAGATAACCGTGAACACCAGCGCCGGCCAGAAAATCCTGGAAGGCAACTTCCACTTCATCGAGGACCGCCCCGGCACCTCCATCGCCATGCTCCGTGACGTGACGGAGAAGGTGCTCCTCCAGAAGAGGCTGCTGCGCCAGAATCAGGACCTGGCGGCGGTCAACAGCATCTCCAAGACCCTCTCGTCCTCCATCGAGCTTGAGGAAGTACTGCAGAGCACGCTGGAGCAGGTGCTCCAGATCATGAACATCGAGATGGGGCTGATCTATCTCGTCGACGAAAAGAGAAATACCCTGCGTTGCGCCCTTTCCTACGGCATACCCGACGAGGTCATGCAGACCGTCAGGGAGCTCAAGCTCGGCGAGGGCATAGCCGG
>JALOOZ010000247.1 GCA_025454155.1 Thermodesulfobacteriota bacterium | reverse complement strand
TCATGACGGTCCTGATGCCCATGGCACGGAAGCGTGCAAACCGGTCCTTGAGCCCGCCCTTGACGATGTCCTTGAGGTGGATCGTGCCAAGCACATCGGCATTTTCCGCCACCACCAGCGGGGTGCCACCCGATCGCCCGATATCGTCCACGGCGGACTGTACGTCATGGGGCAGGGCCGCGCCCACGAAGCCCCGGATGACATCGGCGGAGCCCTTGCGGATGTGCCTCCCGTCGATATCAACCCCGCTCATCCTGGTCTGGGCCGTGAAGGCGATGAAGGCGGCATGCGGCATCTCTGAGATGGACCGGCCGCGCAGCCCGTGCTGCTTGGCCAGGACCACGATGCTCCGCCCTTCCGGTGTCTCGTCGGCAAGGGATGCCAGCTGGGCCGCACCGGCCAGGGCCAGGGCTTCTATCCCCCGGGCCGGGATGAAGTTCACGGCCTGGCGGTCGCCCAGGGTGATGGTGCCTGTCTTGTCCAGGAGCAGTACGTCCACGTCGCCTGCCGCCTCGACGGCCCGGCCGCTCATGGCCAGGACGTTGCGCTGGACCATGCGGTCGATGCCCGCAATGCCGATGGCGCTCAGGAGGCCGCCGATGGTCGTGGGGATGAGGCAGACGAGCAGGGCCACCAGGACCGTGACAGGGATGGAAACCCCGGAATAGAGGCCGAAGACCTTCAGCGTCATGACCACCACAAGGAAGATGATGGTCAGCGCCGAGAGCAGGATGGTCAGTGCGATCTCGTTGGGGGTCTTCTGCCGCTTGGCGCCCTCCACGAGCGAGATCATGCGGTCCAGAAAGCTCTCGCCGGGGTTCGTGGTGACGCGGACCCTGATCATGTCCGTGAGAACCCGCGTTCCGCCGACCACCGAGCTCCGGTCACCGCCCGCCTCCCGGATGACAGGCGCCGATTCTCCGGTAATGGCCGACTCGTCCACCATGGCCACGCCGGCGATGATCTCGCCGTCCGCCGGTATGGTCTCGCCTGCGGCGACCTCCACGATATCGCCCTTGCGCAGGCCGTCGGAAAGGACTTTTTCTTCTGAACCGTCCGGCCCGAGGCGGCGGGCATAGGTTTGGGTGCGGGTCTTTCGCAGTGCAGCGGCCTGGGCCTTGCCCCTGCCTTCGGCCATGGCCTCGGCGAAGTTGGCGAAGAGCACCGTGAACCACAGCCAGATGCAGATCTGGAGGTCGAATGAAAAGGATGCTCTGCCCGGGGAGAGCACGACCTCGGCTGTTGTGATGAGGGCCCCGACCTCGGTCACGAAGATGACCGGGTTCTTCATCAGGGAGCGGGGGTTCAGTTTTTTCAAGGCCTCCATGCACGAGGACAGGACGATGTCCCGGGAAAACAGTGATCGCATCTTCGCTCCGGCCATCTCCCGCCTCCTAAAACACTATCGGTGATCCGAGCATGAGCAGGTGCTCGACAATGGGGCCCAGGGCCAGGACCGGAAAGAAGGTCAGGGCGCCTACGATGAGGATCACACCTGCCAGCAGTGAAGCGAACATGACCCCGGAAACGGGAAAGCCCTGCGCGCCGCCCGTTGAGGATTTCTTCTTCGCCATGTTTCCGGCCAGTGCGAGCACGGGCACGATCATGAAGAACCTGCCCAGGAGCATGGAAAGGGCGATCGTCGTGTTGTACCAGGGGGTGTTCGCATTCAGGCCGGCAAAGGCACTGCCGTTGTTGCCCGTGCCAGATGAGAAGGCATAGAGCATCTCGGACAGGCCGTGGGGACCTGCATTGTTCAGTCCGGCCAGACCCCAGGCGCTTACGGACGACCATGCCGTGAAACCCAGGATGGACATCACGGGCACCATGATGAACAGCATGCTCACCTTCACGTCATAGGCCTCGATCTTCTTCCCCAGGTAGTCCGGTGTGCGGCCTACCATGAGCCCGGCGATGAACACGGTGAGCACGACGAAGACGAGCATGCCGTACAACCCGGTGCCCACGCCGCCGAAGATCACCTCGCCGAGCTCACCTCCTTACCTTCCATGTTGCCCATGCCGGCGTCCAGTCCCAAGGCCGTAAGGCGGGGGTTGCCCGATGCCTCGGCCTGCCAGCAGACCAGGAGGGCGGCCAGGAACAGCGCGAGCATGGTGGCCCACACGGTCCACCCGTGCCGCCGGTTCCTGACCATGCGGCCCAGGTAGGAGGTAAGGCCCGATGGGATGAGGAAGATGGAGAGAATCTGGATGAAGTTCGTCAGAGGGGTGGGGTTCTCGAAGGGGTGGGCGGAATTGGCGTTGAAGAAGCCGCCTCCATTGGTTCCCAGCATCTTGATGGCCTCCTGGGAGGCCACCGGGCCCTGGGGGATGATATGGACGGATGCGCTTTCCACGATCCGCGCCGTGTCGTAGTCCTTGAAATTCTGGATCGTGCCCTGGGAGCAGAGGAACACCGCATAGACCAGGCAGCCGGGCAGGAGCAGGTAGAGGTGTATGCGCACCATATCGACCCAGAAGTTGCCGATGGTTTTTGATCCGTTCCGGGCAATGCCCCGTACCAGGGCGGCTGCAACAGCGATCCCCACGGCTGCGGAGGCGAAGTTGTGAAAGGTGAGCCCCACCATCTGGGAGAGGTATGACAGGGTGGATTCGCCGGCATAACTCTGCCAGTTGGTGTTGGTGGTGAAGCTCACCGAAGTGTTGAAGGCCAGGTGGGGCGACATCGGCCCGAATCCCCGGGGATTGAGTGGGAGGAGATGCTGCAGGCGCAGGATGAGGTATGTCATGAATAGCCCGATCAAGCTGAATATGAGGAGCGAGACGGCGTATTCCCGCCAGGTCTGCTCATGTTCGGGGTCCACGCCGAAGACCCTGTACAGAAGCCTTTCCAGAGGTTTGAGACCGTGGTCGAGGAAGGTTTTCCCCCCGGGATCCAGGACCTGCGTGAGATATGCCCCTACCGGGGGGGTGAGCAGGGCCAGGATGCCGATGAAGAGAAAGAGCCGGG
>JALOOZ010000246.1 GCA_025454155.1 Thermodesulfobacteriota bacterium | reverse complement strand
AGGAGCTTGCCCTGCCATTCCTCCCGCTCCTTGAGCCTCTTGAGCTCCTCCCTGAGGCGCATGCGCCTCACGTCTGAGCGTGCGATGGAGACGGCGGTGATGATGACCACGGCAATGAGGCCCATGGCGCCGAGCATGATGTTCAGCGAGGCCCTGCGGACCGGACCGAGGACCTTCTCGTGCGGGGTCACCAGCACGACCCACCACTGGGCGATCCCTATCCGGATGGGGGCATAGGCGATGATGCACTTCTCCACCTCGCCTCCCTTGACGATGACGATGTCGTCATGGCGCCTGGGGGTGTAGGCGAACCTCGGGAACGGGGAGGCCCCACGGGGCGACAGGTCTTCGATGGATGTTCCCGCCATGGAGGGGTCGGGAGAAAAAACGATGCCGCCGGACTCGTCGACGAGCCAGAAATCGCCTGCGGCCTCTGCACCGGGTGACCGTGGGGGCCCGATGATGATCCCCGGATGCAGGATAGCCAGGAGTGCGCCCCGGTAAGCACCGTCGGGGCCTATGAAAGGCATGCCGATGGCCACGGTCTTCGATGCCACGGAACCCCCGCCCCTGTCCACGAGGGCCATCTCTCCCACGTACCTCTGGTGCATCTTCCTCAGGGCATGGATGATGGAAGGATCTTCGATCCGCGTCCCGAGCATGCCCAGGGGATTGCCGGGGGGGTATTCGGCACGGACCGTGTCGTCCCGGTCCATTCCCACGATAGTGAGAACGAGCCCGGGGAGCTCTCCATGGATCGTCTTCAGAAGATCCCCCCCTATCGGTGCGCCGTCTTCGAGGGATGCACGCCGGGTGAGCATGGCCATGACCATCTCGCACTTCGCGATGGACTCGACGATGCGGGCGGCCTTCTGTTCGGCAATGGTCGCCTGCTGCTGGCTGAAGAGCTCTATTATGGACCGCTCACGGACGTTGTATACGGTCAGGGCGAGGAGAACGATGAGGACAACAACGGTCAGGGCGGTGAGCCAGATGGAATAGCGCAGGTAGTTGCTGGAGGAGATCTCTTTCATGGGGAAGGGGAGGACCATTGCCTGCTGATCCCTGCACTGCGGCTGGAGCGCTGTGAAAAGGAAATGGGGAGCTTCATCTAGGCGTTCTTGTCACTTTCTTCGTGTTCTGCAACCGCGATGAGTGCATAAATGCCGAAGGCAAAGAGCAGGGATATGATCAGTGTGAGCATGCCGCTCTGGATACCGATTACCAGTTCGCAGAAGAGCCACGAAATGAGATATGCCGCAATGGCGCCGATTTCCCTCATGCACTCAAGCCTTTTCTCCGGCGATCTCGCTGCCAGGTACCTGTTTTAAGGTATTGTATAAGGAATGCACGTTCTGTTCAACACTATTATGTCCTGGCGGCATGCGGCGGGAGGGCAAGACGCCCCCCATGACCCCCTGGCACATCCCCTGACATATCCTTATAATAAGGAGGATGATCCTTTTCAGCTCCTTGATAATCAGAGTGTAGCACCTTTTGTTCAACCACATGGGGCTCGATTGAACGATACGTTGAACCGGCATCCGGGATGCAGGCTGGAGAGCAGGCCTGCCTGAAGTCGATTAACAGAGCAATTCTAGCAGGATATGGAATATCCGCCACCCCGGTGATGCGGTGGCACAGCTATTGCTTTTCTGGTAACAACATTGAGGATTCACTCAATGATGCGAGCGAAAACATTATCAGGAAGAAAGGAGACCAATATGTATCGTAACGCAACGAAAGTCTTGTTCATGTTCGCAGCAACAGCAGCAGTATGGCTTCTGTCGTCCCCCGCTGCCTTTGCAGCTGATGCCATCCCGGCCGGGGATCCTCTCATCAAGGTGATCTTCGCGGTAGGCGCCATGATCGGTGCAGGTCTTGCCATCGGGCTGGGGTGCATCGGTGCAGGTGCAGGTATCGGGAATGCCGCCGCAGGCGCTTCCGAAGCAGTGGGCCGGAATCCCGCAGCCCAGGGCAAAATCATGATGACCATGATGGTCGGTATGGCCATGGCCGAGTCCATCGCCATCTACTCACTGGTCATCACCCTTATTCTCATCTTCGCGAACCCCTACAAGGAAAAAATGCCTGAATCGATCAAAGGAAGTCGCTTGTTAACGGTTGCAAGGTTATTTTTCCTGCTTGTGATCATCCCCTTATTACTGATAGCTTCCCTTATTGCCTTCAGCATCTTCAACCTTGGCGGCCTGTCCAAGACAGGCACGACAGCAGCTCTTGACCAGAAGGCGCAGCAGGAGATCCGCGTGCGTGCGGCCGATGTCGCACAGAACATCGCAGATTTTCTCCGCGAACGGCAGAAGGACATCCTGATCACCACCATCCTTCCCGCCAGCGCACAGGCCTACAAGCAGTTCCTGGACACCAAGACCTATGACCTCTGGGTCAAGAAAGATACCGGCGTCGTGAAGGAGCAGCTGCCGCTGTATGTAGAGGCATCGCTCACCGACACCAACGGGAATGAGATCATCAAGATCAAGGACGGCAAGATCGTTCCCAGGGAAGAGCTGGTCAATGCGAGTGATCCTGCGAACACCACCTATAAGATCGAGGACTACTTCACGAAGGCCAGAGAGCTCAACAAGGGCGAGGTCTACATCTCCCAGGTCACCGGGTGGTATGTAAACAAGGCAGAGTTTGAACAAGGGAAGAGATTCGAGGGGATTATCCGAATGGCAACTCCGCTGTTCGACAAGCAGGGTTTCACCGGGGTCCTCACACTCGCAATGGATGTGAGAGCCCTTGCCAAGTACACGGATAACATCATCCCGACCGAGGCCGAATACGTCCTCGAGGCGGACAGCTCCACAGGCAATTATGCCTATCTCGTCGACAACCGGGGATACGTCATCTCCCACCCCGACGATTACCACGTAGTGGGTCTCTACAAGGATGGAACACCGGTTCCGCCCGTTACGACGGCCACCTATGAGGAAATGAAGATGAAGGGTGAAGAGGTGCTGAACCTCAACCAGCTTGGCGGCATCGATCCCGCCCTGCCCGAGGTGGCCAGAGAGGCCGCTGCAGGCAAGCCGGGCATCAAGACCTACAGGTTCGAGAACCACACCAAGATTGTGGCCTTCGCACCGGTCCCCTTCTATACGGCTGACTACCCCAAACCCGCCGGGTTCGGATGGGTGGGCCTCGCCGTGGATGTCGAGAAGTTCAACGAGCAGGCCAAAATCGAGTCCAGCAAGATCGAGAAGGAAGGCCAGGTATGGCTGACCACCATCATCCTGATCATCTTCGGCGCAATGGTCATCCTCTTTTCCATCGCGGTCATCCTCTCCAGGGGCATCAACCGCTCCATCGTGAGGTTCCGCCCGAGGCGCTCAACCCGCCCAAGTACGATGATGAGGACTAGGCAGAACAGCCTTCTCGCAGCCGACACCAAAAGGCCCCGCCGATGCAGGCGGGGCCTTTCCCATTCCGGTGACACCATTCCTGTGACAGTATACTTATTTCCTGAATTCCGGTGACAGTGTACTCCTTTTTTCAGACCAGCGAATGAAATACATAAACTGTCACCAATGACGCTATTCGTCGAGGCGGCTGTCGTAGTCGACGATGAGGTGGTACATCTCCCCGGATGTCCTGACCTCCATGATCTTTTTCCTCAGCGCCGGGTCCTTGAGCAGCATGGATGCCCTGGCCAGGGCCTTGAGGTGCTGGCTTGCCGAGTTGCTGGGGGCCACCAGCATGAAGAAGATGTGGCAGGGCTTGCCGTCGATGGCGTCGAAACTGAGACCCTTCGAACTCCTGGCAATGGCCGCGGCCACGGTCTTCAGGTCGCCCATCTTCCCGTGGGGGATGGCGACCCCCTCGCCGATGCCTGTGGAACCGAGTTTCTCCCGTGCCTGCAGCACGCCCACGAGTTCGTTGAGATCAAGATTGTGTTCCTGGGCAACGGGCCGGGCCAGCTCCTCAAGGATGTCTTTCTTCTGGGTTGCGTTGATGTCGGAGATGACGCACTCCGGACTCAGGATGTCGGCAATCTTCATATCTGGGGCTCTACCAGGGCGAGCTCTCCGTCTTGCCGCTTATAGATGAGGTTGAGCTGCTTGGACTCGGTGTTCTGGAAGATGACGAAGCTCTGGGGGATGGTGTCCATCTGCAGGATGGCCTCGTCGACGCTCATGGGCTTTACGGGATAGTTCTTCTCATAGATCAGGCGCTGTTTCGGC
>JALOOZ010000113.1 GCA_025454155.1 Thermodesulfobacteriota bacterium | reverse complement strand
ACCTCACCCTTCTCATCCAGGATGCCGCAGTGGCCGTGGTCGGTATATTCGCACAGGCATACATCCGTGATGACCAGGAGCTCAGGGGCTGCATCCTTGATACGGCGTATGGCCTGCTGCACCACCCCGTCCTTGTGGTGGGACGACGTCCCTGTGGCATCCTTTTTCCGGGGTATGCCGAAGAGGAGGACCGCGGGGATTCCCTTAGAAGCGATCTCCTTTGCGAGCTTGGGCAGCATCTCGGGCGAATGACGGAACTGGCCGGGCATTGCCTCGATGGGTTCCTTGAGGGACGAGCCTTCCTTCACGAAGATCGGGTAGACGAGGTCGTCGACTCGGACATGGGTCTCCCTGACCATTCTCCTTATGGTATCGTTACGTCTCAGCCTGCGGGATCTGTTTTCCGGAAACATCGTTCTCCTCCCATAACGTTTGGGGTATCAAGGGTTATATAACCTTACCCCTTCGGGTGCAAGCTAGGGAATTCTCATCAGGACCGGGAGTACCCCTGCCGTGTGAAGGCGCTCGAGAAAGAGGAAGAGGATGAAGATGATGGGGAACCACATGACGCTGAAAAAGGCCCTTTTGAAATACCGGGCATTGACCGGGTACTCCACGGGCTCCGAGTAGGCCGAGAAGCGCGGCATGAAGGCGGGGACCCGGGTCTTGTACCTTTTGAAGTCCTCACCGTGGATCTGTTCCAGATGTCTTTCTTCGGCCCTGATCACGAGGGGGTAGTAGATGGCGAAGGCCAGAAGCAGGGAGCCGAGGAAAAGGATGCTCTTCGTCAGGATGCCGATGCCGATGGCCCCGGCAAGGCTGAAGAAGTACAGAGGATTCCTCATGGCGGAATAGGGCCCCTGGGTGATGAGGTCCCTGGTCTTGTGCCCGCTGATATAGCTCAGGGCCCAGAGCCTGCCAAAAGTGGCTATCAGGACGAGGATGAATGCCGCAAGATCGACCGCCACAGAGGTCACCGGACGTGGATTCCACACAGGGGCGGACAGCACGATGGTCAGGGCGATGAACCCGAGCAGAACCCGGGTGAGCAGGATTCGGTATCTCTTGGCAAAAGACAGTATCCGTTCCATGTCGTAGCGATAGTTTCTAAGCCAGAGCTGGAGGAAAGTCAAAGTGTTTGTGAAGGAAAGGGCCGACCACCAGTTCCGTTTCCCTGCCGGACCCTTCACGCCAAGATCTTTCTTGACGAAGGGGGCAAAGAGGACATTATGATGATGTATGGATCGCTAATTTCCGATAGGTCTTGCAGGAGGAATGCGATGGCTCTTCAGGTCGTCATTATGGCAGGGGGAAAGGGGGAGCGGCTGTGGCCCATCTCGTCGGCACAGACACCCAAACAGCTCATCCCGTTCGAGGGCGAAAAGAGCCTTCTCAGGTCCGCCTTCGAACGGTCGGTCCATCTGACCCCGCCTGAAAACATCTATGTGGTGACCTCGGCGGATCTTTGCCGGAAGGTCCAGGAAGAGCTCCCGGAAATTCCAGGGGCGAACATCCTTGCGGAGCCCGTGGGCCGCAACACCGCCCCGTGCATCGGGTATGCTGCAGTGGTCATTGCTCGGAAGGATCCCCATGCCACGATGGCCGTCTTCCCTTCCGACCACCTCATCCGTGAGCCGGAAAAGCTCAGGGACGCCATCCTCTTCGGGGTCAGGGCACTGGAAGCTCACCCCGATCTCCTCATAACGCTGGGTGTCGTCCCAGACCGCCCAGAGACAGGATATGGTTACATCGCCCCGGAGGTGGTCCTTCTGAGCCAGGGAGGGCTCACCCTCAAGAGGGTCAAGGCCTTCCATGAGAAGCCGCCCAGGATCCTCGCCGAGCAGTACCTCAAGAGCGGATACCTCTGGAATGCAGGCATGTTCCTCTGGCGGGTCGACACGATTCTGGACATGTTCGCACGCCTTATGCCCGACCTCAACGAGGGTCTCCTGAATCTCAAGGCATCCCTGGGAGACGATGAGCGTTGCGTGGAGCGCTATTATCTTGATTCACCATCAATATCAATAGATTATGGCATAATGGAACGGGCCGGCCGCGTGGCCGTGATCCCGGTGGATTTCGGGTGGAGCGACGTGGGATGCTGGGATGCCATGGGAAACCTTTTTGCCACGGATGCCCATGGGAACACGGTGAGGGGTTCGGCAGAGCTCATCAATGCCGACAACAACGTGATCTGGTCCACGGACAAGCGCATCGTGCTCATCGGCATCAATGACCTGGTGGTGGTGGAGGGGCCCGATTCCATCCTTGTCTGCCCCCGGGCCTTTTCCCAGCAGGTGAGCATTGTAGCCAAGAAATTCACCAGTGGTGAATCCTGAGGCGTCGAACATACCTGTCTTCGCGCCACGGCCCAAGCAGTTCCCATGTCCGGCCGGGTGAGCACCACGCCGGAGGATCTGAAGGGTTCCTCGCCGCCCTGTGGAATCAAGCAGAAACCCTCGTACTATCCTGGACATGCACAATTGACCGGATTTCAGTTTCATGACGGGAAAACCGAAGAGAACATAGGTCGGCTCGAACAATGGGGTGGAAAACGCCCGGTGTTTCAGGTAAGGACGTTACAGAGATGAAGATCGAAGTTCTCGGCTGCAGCGGATCGGTGATGCATGGGTTTGATACCACCAGCATCCTGGTCAACTCAAAGGTCCTGATCGATGCGGGGTCAGTCATGTCCGTACTCCCGGAGGACGCCCTGGATGACATCAGGATCGTCCTCATCACCCATCCGCACATCGATCACATCAAAGAGCTTCCGTTCCTTGTGGATGCCCTGTTCACCAGAAAAGCCAGAGGAATCAAAATCATGGGCAGCGAAGCGACGGTGGAGGCACTGAAGGCACATGTCTTCAACGGTCTCATTTGGCCCGATATCGCCGAGCTGGATGCGGACAGGAACTTCCTGAGCATTGAGCCCGTGCCGGACGGCTGGTTCGATCTCGACGGCATCCGAGTCATGTCCTTTGTCGAGAACCACACCGGCGGCGCTCTCGGGTACGTGATCGGCGAGAATGGAAAGTATGCCCTGTTCAGCGGAGACACCGGATATCATCAGGGACTCTTCGATCTCATAAAGAACCTGGGCCCCGATCTGATGGCATGCTTCCTTGAGGCATCTTTTCCGAACAGGATGGGAGAACTCGCCGCCATTACCCAGCATCTGACTCCCGAGCTGATCATGAAAGGTCTCAACGGCGTCCTTTCCCCCTCCACCCGGGTGATCGTGTATCATATGAAACCCACATATCTGGAAGAGGTGCTCATGGAACTTCCCAAGGGGTTTGAACACATCAGGGGGGGGGAGGTAATCGTTCTTTGACGGAAATCCTCGATATAGCAAAAAAGGACGGGCGATGGACCGAATGCCCTTCCTGTTCCGAGATCATCATCACGGCCAAGCTGCGTGATAATCTCTGGGTCTGTCCCCATTGCGACCACCACTTCCGGATCGGCTCCGAGGACCGTTTGGCCATCACGTGCGACGAGGGGTCTTTTGTGGAAATGGAGCCAGTGCCATTGCGCTCGGAGGAGCAGACTCCCGTCTCCGAAGAGGCGGTCAAGGGCGGCCGGGCGCTGATCATGGGGCAGCAGTGCATCCTGGGGGTGATGGATTTCACCTTCAAGGGAGGCTCCATGGGCGTGGCCGCGGGACAGGCCATCGTGGACATGATGCATGGCGCTCAACGCAAGGGACTGCCCTTCGTGATCTTCTGTGCCTCAGGTGGTGTGAGGGTCCAGGAAGGGATCTGGGGACTGCTCCAGATGCTCAGGACCGTACACGCCAGAACTCAGACGATCAATGTGCCCATGATCACCGTGTTCACCGACCCCACCACCGGTGGAGTAAGCGCCAGTTTTGCCGGTCTTGCCGACATCATGATAGCCGAACCAGGTGCGAAGATCGGTTTCGCCGGACCGCGCGTGATCGAGGCCACCATGAGCTGCACCCTGCCACCTGATTTCCAGGATGCAAGCAGGCTCATGACGAACGGATTCATCGACATGGTCGTTCATCGAAACCGGATGCGCGAGACCATAGCATTTTTCCTGAAATGGTTCTGTCAGACCTAGACCAGCACCGGTGGGCCCTTGGCCTCGAGCGTATGAGCCTGGCGCTGGATGTCCTGGGGCATCCTGAAAACGCCTATCCCCACGTGCTCGTTGCAGGGACCAACGGCAAGGGATCCACCTGCGTCTACCTTGAGAAGATTCTCCAGAATGCGGGGTGGTCCGTTGGCACCACGCTTTCGCCCCATCTATCGCGATTTACCGAGCGTTTCAGGGTGAACGGCACCGAGGCTGATGCGGGGGAGCTCGAAATGATTCGTGGCGGGTTGGAACCCGTGCTGGCACCTGTCGGCCTGACGTATTTCGAGTGGTGCGTGGTGCTTGCCGCCGTGCTCTTCAAGAGAAGAAAGGTAGATGCGGGCATCTTCGAGGTGGGTCTCGGCGGCAGATATGATGCATCGAACGCCCTTGATCCCGGGCTTGCACTCATAACTGAGATATCCCTGGACCATACCGACTACCTGGGCGGAACCATTGCCGAGATAGCCGGAGAAAAGGCGAGGATAGCGAGACCCGGGAAGCCCGTCATGACTACTGCCGATGCGGAGGCCCTGCAGGTGATAGGTGATTACGCCCATGCCATAGGGGCAGAGCTCCATGTGGTCAGAGGGACCTCCGGCCTGCCTGTATCTCTCGAGGGAAGGCCACAGAAGCTCAATGCCGCGCTTGCACTGGAGGCTGCACGGATGATGGGTGCCAGGCCCGATGATGCATGTATCGAACATGCCCTGAGGACATCGTACCTGCCCGGCAGGATAGAGCTTTTCGGCGACCGCGTTGTCATGGATGTGGCGCATAACGCGTTATCTGTGCTAGTCCTGGTGGAGTACCTGAAATCCCGGGGGTTCGACGGGGTTGGCGTTGTAGGCATCCTCGCAGACAAAGACTGCCTGGCCATGGTTTCGACGCTCAGGCAGGCATGTTCGCCTCTGTACATAGCCCCTGTCAGGTCCCCGAGATCATGGGGAATTCAGGAAATGAAGCGCGCAGAGGCCCTGGGGGGTGTGGTCATATGTGAGAGCATCACCCGGGCCTTCAGCGAGGCACTGCAGACCGGTCGTGCCGTAACGGTCACCGGTTCTTTCCATACCGTCTCAGAGGTGAGGGAATCGCTCATATGCAGAGGCTGGCCATCCTGACAGCAGTCATGTTCTTGATCATCGAAGGGGCGGCCTCCGGGGGGATGCTCACCGTAGAGGCCGACCGGTTGCAGCGGGAAGGCCCCCGCATCGAAGCACTTGGGAATGTCGTGGTGACAGGTGAAGACCTGACCCTGAAGGCGGATTATATGGTCTATGATACCGATTCCGATGACATCTGGGCCACGGGGGAATGCAGCCTCAGGGACGCCAAGGGAGAAGTGAGAGCATCGGTGCTGTCGTATAATGCACGCCGGAAAGACCTCCATATCCAGGACGGGACATTACTCGCATACGAGGGTTCCATGAGGATTTCGGGTCGCTCCATTACGCGATACGGACAGGATTACATCCAGGGCCGCTCCGTGGAATTCACCCCGTGCCTCGGCTCACCGCCGGACTGGTCGCTGCAGGTCGAAAAACTCGATATTCCCATAGGTGGATATGGACAGGGGGAGGGTGTGCGGTTCATGATCAGGCGATGGCCCGTGATCATGTTCCCCTGGTTCCTCTTCCCGGCCAAGCTTTACCGGCACTCGGGACTGCTCTTTCCCGAGATCAGCCACGGCTCCGACTACGGCTACCGGATGGGTCTGCCTGTCTATATCGCTTTGGCCAGGGACGTGGACGCCACCATCACCCCCACATGGCTTACGGACAGGGGCCTGCTCGCCAAAGGAGAACTGCGGTACTGCCTTGACTATGACCGGAGCGGAGTACTCTACCTGGAGGCACTTCAGGACCTGAAGGGGGGAGAAACCAGCGATGGCGGGGTCCAGGAAACCATCCCCGACCGGAGGTGGTTCTTCAAGGCACAACAGGCAGGAGAGAACCTGAACTGGGACATCAACCTGGCAAGCACGGATGATTATTTCCGGGACATCGGGACCTTCATCAACGAGAATCCCCTGCAGGGAGAACACCCCTCCCGGGACCTGAACCTGCTCGATGACTCACGGCTCGAAGACCTTCTCTCACGGGCCCAGTGGGTCGACTCGCGCTGGGGTGTGTCCTATGCGTTGTCTGGTCAGTTCAGACAGGATCTGACCAGCGATGACAACGACCAGACCATCCAGCAGCTTCCCAAGCTCACCGCACTCCTGAGGCAACGGTCTGTACCGTTCACCCCGCTCATGGCCTCCGCGGAACTCAGCACCGTTCGCATCTCAACAGAGGACTGGATCGAGGCCTTCAAGGACAATGCACAGCTCGAGGTCTCCCTGCCCATCACCGTGCAACCGTATTTCACCATCAAGCCGTATATCAGCGAATACTACCGGGACACGCGATTTTCTGAAACGAAAGGTGAGTATGAGGAGTCGCTCTACAAGGAGCACTGGCTGGAACGGGGGGCATCCCTTACCTCAGTCCTCTACAGTTCGCGGTTTTCAGGGGGTCTGGAGCACCAGGTCGTGCCGGAGCTCTTGTGGATGTACCGTTCCAGGTACGGAGGGAACGAAGATTCTCAGGACGCCCAGGACATGTTCCCGCAGATCCTGCCGGAGGATGACTGGGTCAAGGCCTCTGACATGGTAGTGAGCCTTGGCAATTACATCAGGGACGATTCGGGAAGATCCCTTGCAGATGTAACCGTGGGAAGCGTGTACAGCCACATCGAGGATGAATGGAGGGAAATCGGCATTAAGGCGAATCTCAACCCGACTCCGTGGCTCACCGCCTCCCACAGGAATGTCCTCGCCAGGGAAGAAAAAGATTCGTACGCGACCAAGGAACATATGTCCAGGATGACCGTGTTCGACCAGAGGGGAGACATGCTTACCCTGGGATATGAATACAACCGCCTGGACACCAAGCTCCTCATTTCCGACATGCGCGTGGAGCTGGGCTACGGAATAGCTGCCGGATTCAGCACACGATATGATCACCTCGAGCATGGATTCACCACCCAGGCGCAGGAAATCTCCTACACATCGCAGTGCTGGGCCGTACAGGTCCGGAGAAAGGCCGAGGCCGCCGACGAGGACACGCCGTCAAGGACGACCTGGTCTATCAATGTAAAACTGCTGGGCATGGGAGACATCTTCCAACCGGCGTCAGCACCGGGGAAGGAGCGCCCAGATGATCCCCGCCCCTGAAGATACCCGGCGTCTCATTGATCTCTACCGTATGCCCGAACACATCCTTGTCCACTCAGTCATGGTGTGCCGGGTGGCCCTTGAGATCAGCACTTCACTTGTCTCGTCAGGGCATGACATCGATCTGAGGCTGGTGGAGGCTTCGTCACTTCTCCACGACATATGCAAGATGGAGTGCCTCGGCAATGGCAAGGACCATGCCCTCATGGGCAAAGAACTGCTGCACAGGCATGGATATCCGTCTGTGGGGGATGTGGTCGGCCAGCATGTACGTCTCATCGCGCTCTCACTCGATGAGGCCATGGTGGTGAACTATGCTGACAAGCGGGTGATGCACACAAGGGTGGTCTCCCTGGATCGGAGATTCATGGACCTGATGGAGCGCTACGGCACCGATGACGCCAGGCATCAGCCTAAACCTCATACCTGTTGATCAGTCGTTCTATGGTGGACGAGGTCTCCTGGGACAGCACGGAACGCTTGATGAGCAGAATAAGTGAAAAGATCTTGAAGGGATACAGGATCACAAGCCTGCCCTGGTCGATGAACGTCACCTTCTTGGGACGTGATGGGCAGAGATCGCCCAGGGCTTCCGGCAGATTCATGTAGAATCTGGCAACATAGGGGATGTTGATCTCTCTGGCTATGTTGCCGCTCTGGAAGAGGGTTTCCTGTTCGGATTTCACTACCGCAATGCCCGCACACTCGTTCAATGAAGAGAGGTTCTTCACCAGCATGCGTGTGGGTTCATCAACCGGTGCGATCTCGGTGTCCTCGATCTCTCCACGTTCCAGGGCGAGGCTCATCTCGTCGGTACGACGCATGCCTTCTATGAGGAGGTACTCCCAGTTCTTCGAGATGGTGTTCTTGGGGGCCTTCATGCCTCCAACAAATTTGAAGACGCCGGTTGACCATGAAAGGATGGTGAAGAGGGCTTCTTCTCCCTCGATGGCTCCAACCTCGGCGTGGGTCATCTGACCGTCCTCGAAGTAGATGCAGCCCTTGCGGTCATCCTTCTGGACGAACAGGGCGGTGGTCATCTGGCTGAGGCAATTCATCTGGATGAGGTCCGCAAGCTGCAGCCCGGAGACACTCCCCGCAAATCCCCTGGCAGCGTCTTCCTTCAGAGCCTTGAGGATAAGGCCTCGGAGCTGCTCGATTTCAAAGGGCTTTTCGATGTAGAACAGCGAACCGCGTGCCTTGGCCTTCTCTTTGATGTCAGCGGAGCCATAGGCGGTCATCATGATGACTTTGGTGGCCGGCTTCTTTTCCTTGATGCTCAGGAGCACATCCAGGCCGCTCATGCCGGGCATCCTGATGTCGAGCACCACGACATCGTAGTTCTGTTCTTCGAGAACCGCCAGAGCGGTCTCGCCGTCGTTCACGGTCACTACCTCGTAGGTTTCCCTGTCATGGGCGAGTGATTTTGCAAGGGACCAGGTCAAGGTCTCTTCATCATCACAGATGAGTACCTGCTTGGGCATGCTATCTCCTTGTGATCATCTCGAGTGCCATTTCCAGCGAAGTCTTCAGACGGAGATACGACTCGGTGAAAGCCAGCATAGTGTTGCCCAAGGGTTTTTTCAGGTCATAGTCGAAGTTCCCCAGGCTCAGTGCCTCAAGGGCATCTATCATTTCGCGGGTCGGGTTGACGACCGCCCGGGTAACGACAAAGGAAAGGGTTAGGATGATGAAAAGGCCGACAGAGAGAAAGAGCCCCAGAACGATGGTGATCTTTGCCGTACGGGACTCGATTTCCTGCTGCTGCTGCGCAACCAGCCCCTGCTCCCATGCCTTTGGCTTGAGGGCGGTTAGCATCTGCCCTGAGCCAGCAGGCACCAGGATCACCATGTAGGATGGCGTGCTGACCATGGAGGGCTTGTTGGCTTTGATGGCACCGGTGATGGCAATGGCCTGGTCGAGCAGCAGGGGGTGGCGATAGAGCGGCATACCCCGGTGTACAGGGTTTGTGGACGCGGCAAGCTGGAGGTCGCTGGTGTTGACCAGGAAGATCTCGGCCCATGACTCGGGCAGTTTCAGGGTATCTATCTTGTCGAGGGGTACCGCCGACAATATCCACGAGAGGATTTTGGCGTCTTCCTGATAAAGGTTCTCGGTCAGCGGGGCAAGGTCCACGGCCCTGATGGAACGCATCTGTGTGAAGACAACAGCTGATGAAAGAATCAGCATGAGGAAGGCACCAGCACATACAATGAGAAAAACCCTGATCTTCATGGGAGATCAAACCTCCGCTTTCAGCCAGTCGGTCATGGCATCGAGGAATTTCAAGGACATCTTCTCGTTGGGAATCTTGCTGGAGAGAGTCTCTATGAGGTATGCCTTCTGGTCTGTACTGTCGGTGAGCAGGTCCGTTGCAAGCTCCTCGGCTGTATCAACGAGCATGAACGGGGCAATGGGGCCGACAGCCTGAATGAGCGCGTTTTTCAATGATTGAACGAACTCGGTCTCGGGAAGTCTGATGGATCTACGTTCAACATGGGTTTCGTGCTGTGCCGCATCGCGGAGAAGCCCCATTCTGAGAAGGGTGTAGATGATCTTCATGGTGTCCGAGACACCGAGCCCGATCGTCTGAGCGATGTCCGCAATGGAGTTCTTGCCGTCTATCGTGGAGATGACCTTCCACTGGATGGACTTGACCTGGATCTCCTTTTCGCGGATATCCGGCTCGAGGGCATAGACGGCTGCAGATGAAGGGATGAGAGAGGTGATCTTGTCCATCTGGCGCAGGTGGCTCGTCGTCTCGGAAAGGACCTCATCTATGCCCATGATGATGGTCTGCATGTCTGCGGGTTCGTCGACGAAGAAACGATACTCGCCCGAGGTCCAGACCGCGATCTCGTGGATGGCCTTGATCCCGGTCAGTGCAGCGCATTGCGCATGGATGACCTCGCCTTCTGAGAAAAAGATGTTCCCCGTTTCGGCACCGTTGGTAAGATAGAGCCTTCCCGTCCGTTTGCCCAGAGAGATAATCTTGATGATCTCAGGACATCTCGTATTGGCAAGATCGCCGCTGATTTCCTGTTTCATAGAGATTCATCTACTCCTTGACCATATTCGAAATAATGAGCTTGCCGGTCATCCTGAGCAGGGCCTGGTTGACCCGCAGGCTCGACACCACCATGAACATGGTACTCCCCGAGAGGAACGCCGTCAGCAGAATATCCTCCAGGAGGATCTCCACCGTGTTGCCGGGACGCTTGCCGTCATCGGCAAGGCCGTTATAGAGGAGCATCAAACTGTCTTTTGCAAGGGCAAATGCATGTTTTGCCGGCAGCTTGATCTGGATGTTCTTACCCTGAGCTATGACATAGCCCTGGACACCGGGAATCTGCAAGAGGTCTTTTATCGTGCCTTTCATACCAATTGCCCTATCGGCACCGGGGGTGCGATTCTTTACGCAGACAGGCCTTCTCAAGCTTTATCTGACGGGACCGATAAGTCCATTATCAAGAGAACTCGAGGGTGGTCAAGGGAACATGTTCGTGCGTTTGCTGCATACGATCAGAAGATTATGGGAACGATGGGTGGATAATCCCTTTCAAAGCGTGAATCTGGAGCATATCGACGAAGAGGATCTCTGTTACGACCCGGATGTGGAGCGGATTCTCAAGTCGCTCGAGCTTCAGAGCGCGTTCAGATGCTTTAGAAACCTTGAGGATTATAACAAGGATTTCATAGCCTACTTCAAGTCGCACCGCAGGGAATTCCTTCTGGATTATTCTCAGAAAGACGGCCACTTCAGGGTTTAGCCCCACGTGTCATCATCAAGTTTCCCGAGTTTCTGGCCGGAGTCGTAGCACAGACGCCCAACCCCTCCGTACGCCGTGATAGTTTTTCGTTCTTGAGATGCCGGTTGTTATCGCTTATATCTATGTGAAACGGCAGAAGATGGGCTGATATATGGATAATCGGATCGCATCCCTCATTCAGGAGAGTCAGGAGCTCCATGACAGGCTTGAGCAGCTTGTGCCATCCATAGCCAAGGCAGCCGGCATGATGATTGGCTGCATCAGGCATGGAGGGAAGGTGATGTTTGCCGGCAATGGCGGTTCAGCCGCGGATGCCCAGCACATGGCGGCTGAGCTGGTGAACAGGTTCCGGAAGGAGCGCCCACCCATGGCAGGCCTTGCCCTGACCACCGATACCTCGGTCATCACATCCATAGGGAATGACTACTCATTTGACGAAATTTTCGAAAAGCAGGTCATGGCCCTGGGCAGGAGAGGGGACATCCTCGTGGGCATCTCCACGAGCGGCAGTTCACCCAACATCGTACGTGCCATCAAGGCGGCTGGGCAGATGGGGATATCGACCATCTGCCTGACCGGAGAGGGCGGGACGATCAGAGACCTTGTCGACTGCGCCATCTGTGTGCCGTCGGGCAGTACACCCAGGATCCAGGAGGCTCACATCCTCATAGAGCACATCCTATGCGAATTGGTGGAAGACTCTTCAAGCTGTTCGATTTGACAAAAGATGCCCCAGGTACTATTACAGATATGTCGAACGGGGGCGTAATGGGTTCGACGGGGGCAGTTGAGGCCCGAGGAGCATGCCGAGTTCTGCTGACTCGTTAAACAGGCAGAGACACTTTAAGTGCCGACGATTACAACTACGCACTGGCTGCCTAAGGGCGCCACATTCTCCTAGAGTTCGCCCGCCGACTCATGTGAGAATGTCAAATCAGACGG
>JALOOZ010000112.1 GCA_025454155.1 Thermodesulfobacteriota bacterium | reverse complement strand
GAGATTCATTCAGTGCAGAATGGACATGATGTCTGAGAAAGGGATCGCCCCTTCCCTTAAACAGAGCGGCGGCCAGACAGTGAGATCTATCAGGGTGGAGGGCTGGCCTCCCGGCGATTCACCTCCATCCAAGATGGCATCGATATCCAGGCCCTGCCTTGCCACCTCCCCTGCGGTCCGGGCAGGCGGAGCACCTGATCTGTTGGCCGAGGTGGAAGTGATGGGACCCACACGCCCCACGAGTGATGCGGCGATGCTGTTGGGGGATATGCGCAGGGCTACCTTGCCTTCAGGGGCGAGGACAGGTTTGATTTCTTGTACTGCCCTCAGAACAACGCTCACCGGCCCGGGCCAGATCCTCTTGAGCAGGTTCTTCTGTCTCTCGTCGATAACGGTTAAGCTCGAGGCCATGTAGATGTCCGCAACAAGCACGATCATACCCTTGGCCGTATCTCTGCCCTTGGCTGTAACAATTCGGTTCAACCCCTCGATGTCGTCTGCACGGGAACCAAGCCCGTAGAAGGTCTCGGTGGGGTAGGCCACGATGCAGCCCGGGGTTGAAAGCATGAATGAAGCGATGGACGAGACATCAGTGGTGATGTACATGCTCAGGCATTCCTGATGCTGTCGTCCTCTTCGAGCACTGTACGGCGCATGTCGGAGCGGTACTGATCGAGCTTTTTGAGGACCCCTCCATTGTTCAACGCCAGTATCTCCAGGGCAAGTAGGGCGGCATTACGGGCCCCCGCCTTCCCGATGCTCACAGTGGCCACAGGAACGCCCGGTGGCATCTGCACCATGGCGAGCAGTGCGTCCATGCCGTTCAGAGGAGAGGAAGCGATAGGCACGCCGATCACTGGCAGGGTGGTGTGAGCAGCGATCACCCCCGCCAGGTGCGCCGCCATCCCCGCACCTGCAATGATGACCGAGAACCCGTTGTCCCTCGCATCCCTGGAGAACTTCATCACCTCGTCCGGGGTGCGGTGAGCGGACATGATGCGCATCTCGTATGCTATCCCGAACTGCCTGAGCATGGCCGCACTCTCCTCCATGACGGTGAGGTCGGACTTGCTTCCCATGAGAATGGCTACTTTCATGACAACCTCGTAAGGGCTTTGTGCCCTATATCTTTCCGATAGTGCATCCCCTCGAAGGAGATCATTGACGCCGCCTGGTAGACCTTGTCGATGGCGCCCATCAGGTCTCTGTCCACGGCGGTCACACCCAGGACCCTGCCACCAGAGGTGACGAAGGCGTTTTCCTGAAGCCTGGTGCCGGCGTGGAACACCTTGACTCCCTCTACGGCATCTGCAGCATCGATGCCGCTGATGGCCCTACCCTTGGCGATGGGCCCCGGGTAGCCTTCAGATGCCATGACCACGCACACGCTGGGGCTGCCGGTAAAATCGAGTCTGGAATTTCTGATGCTCCCGCCCATCGCCACCTCTAGCATGACCGGTACGATATCGCTCGTGCAACGCATCAGCAGGGGCTGGGTTTCGGGATCACCCATGCGTACGTTGAACTCGAGGACCGTCGGTCCATCCGATGTGATCATGAGTCCCGCATAGATGACTCCCCGGTAGGTGATGCCCTGCTTCCTGAGACCCCACACCAATGGATTCAGGATCTTTTCGATCACGGCACCGGTCATGACATCGTTTATAATGGGTGCCGGCGAGTATGCGCCCATGCCGCCCGTGTTGGGCCCTTCGTCGTGGTCGAAGACCCGCTTGTGATCCTGAGATGAGGCAAAAGGAAGGACGTTATCTCCGTCGCATACGGCGATGAAGGAAGCCTCCTCGCCTGCAAGCAGTTCCTCGACCACCGCCTGATTCCCGGCCGGGCCAAAGGCCTTCCTGACCATGACCTCGTCGACGGCCGCACAGGCCTCTTCCTTGGAGAAAGTGACGAGAACCCCCTTTCCTGCTGCAAGGCCGTCAGCCTTGACCACCACGTTGTAGGGCGCTTCTTTGATAAAGGCCTTGGCTGTATCGGCATCCAGGAAGACCTGGTAGGAGGCGGTGGGAATGCCACTGGCTTTCATTATATCCTTAGCAAAGGCCTTAGAGCCTTCGAGCATGGCTGCCGCCTTTTCAGGACCGAAAACGGGCAGCCCCTCGGCACGGAAAGCATCTGCAATACCGGCGGTGAGCGGTGCCTCTGGCCCCACCACCGTGAGGTCAAAGGCATTGTCCCTGGTGAAGCGAAGGAGGCCCGGGATATCTTCGGAACTGATGTCTATGCAGATCGCTTCCCGGGCGATCCCGCCATTGCCCGGCGCGCAGAACACCTCGTCAACCAGGCTGCTCTGGGCTATCTTCCAGCACAGGGCATGCTCCCTGCCCCCTGAACCTACCACGAGAACCCGCATCATCTGCTCCTAGTGCCTGAAGTGGCGCATACCAGTGAAGATCATGGCAATATCATGTTCGTCAGCCGCCTGGATCACCTCGGCGTCGCGCACCGATCCGCCGGGCTGCACAATGGCCGTGGCCCCTGCTTTTGCAGCCTCGTCCACTCCATCGCGGAAGGGGAAGAAGGCATCGGAGGCCACTACGGTGCCCCTGGTTGAAAGGCCAGCGTTGCCCGCCTTGAGAATGGCGAGCTTCGAGGAGTCCACCCGGCTCATCTGGCCCGCCCCAACACCGATGAGCTGGTCTTTGGTGGCATAGATGACCGCGTTGGACTTTACGTACTTGACTATCTTCCAGGCAAACGTCATGGCCTCAAGCTCGTTTGCGGTGGGTCTTCTTTTCGTTACCACCTGGGCCCTGGACAGGTCCACTGCTCCCAGGTCCCGCTCCTGCAGAAGCAGTCCGCCTGTGACCCTTCGCGACGAAAGTAGTTGTTTCTTGGCTGCAACCCCGTGCAGGATGCTCGGCACCCTGAGCAGACGCACGTTCTTCTTTCCCTCCAGGATGGCCAGGGCTTCGGGTGTGTAGTCCGGCGCCACCACCACCTCGGTGAAGATCTCGCCGATCGCCCTGGCGGTCTCGGCGTCCACAATGCGGTTCAACCCCACGATGCCGCCAAAGGCAGACGTGATGTCCACGGCCAGGGCCCGGCGATAAGCCTCCGAGAGCGCTCCGGTCGCCTGGGCCGCGCCACAGGGATTGGAGTGTTTGAGGATCACGCATGCGGGTTTGTCGAATTCCATGATGAGGTCCAGTGCCGCATCGGCATCCATGATGTTGTTGTAGGAGAGATCCTTACCCCACAGCTGTTCGGCAGTCGCAATGGAGGGCTGGTCCACTACGGATTCGGTGTAGAACGCGGCCTTCTGGTGGGGGTTCTCGCCGTAACGCATGGTCTGCCTGCGCTGGTATTGAACGGTATAGGTGAGGGGGAACTGTCCCTCTTCCACTTCAATGCCCTGGAGGTAGTTGGAGATGGCCGCATCGTAACGTGCGGTGAGAGAGAATGCATCCCTGGCAAGTTCGAAGTTGGTCTGCTCGCTCACCATGCCGCCGGCCTGATTCATCTCGGCCATGATCCTGGGATACTGGGCAGGATCCGTCACCACGGACACGTATTTGTGATTCTTGGACGCCGCTCTCACCATGGCAGGCCCCCCGATGTCGATATTCTCGATGGCCTCTTCCAGGGAAGCCCCTTTTGCAATGGTCTCTTCGAAGCGGTAAAGGTTTACTACAAGCATGTCGATGGGCTTAATGCCGTGCTTTTTCATGGCTTCGACATGCTCAACATTGTCACGGATGGCAAGCATGCCGCCGTGGACCAGGGGGTGCAGGGTCTTGAGCCTGCCGTCCATCATTTCGGGGAAACCGGTGTACTCGGAGATGTCCACCACCTTGATACCGCTGTCTTTCAATGTCTTCGCAGTGCCGCCGGTGGAGATGATCTCCACCCCGAAAGAGGCCAGGTCCCTGATGAACTCCGTGATGCCTTTTTTATCCGTGACACTCACGAGAGCCCGTGTGATCTTGGGCATGTAAACTCCTTTCTGTGGGAAAATAAATGCATGAGGAAGGTGTGAAGCGGATTAATTGTTGTGTGCCCCTTTAAAACCTGCCCCTTGAATGTAATACCAGGTGAGAAGCGGGACCATGCGCTCATACAGCCCGGTGTCCAGGTACCCGATATGTTCCATGTGGTATCGCACCTCGTCGCCCGAGATCTCGCCGGACATCATGCCGTTGCGGAGGCGCGTAATACGGTTATGGAGGCTGTTTCGGGCCATCGGGTCACCCACGTAGGTGACCACATATCTGTTCATCTCGGCAAACAGGCTCTCCATGTCCATGAGGCCTGGGGTGCAGTTGTGCTCGCTTTCGAGCTCGTCGATGAGCGAGATCAGGAACGAACGGGCATCCTCCAAGCCGATCCGGAATGTCTCCTCATCTAGGAGCTCGTCGAAGTCATCGAAGAAAGGGGTGCTGAATTCGATCCCGTCGAATTCCCTTACATAGGTGTGGTCCTTCCCGAGAACCTTTCCCAGAATGCTGGTAGCCCGGTCCTTCCACTGCTGTGAAGAATCCTGCTCGATACCGTTATCCAGGATGTCTTCCACATCACTCACCAGGTCCCTGATGAGAACAATGTAATTCCTGATGGAACTCCTGCTTCGCATGGCAGGTATAATATACAGCAAGACCTTTTATGGTCAAGCCTGTTCATGGCTGGGCCTTTATGGTACCATCGCCTCCATGCAGGAGTTCAGGATAGTTGAGATTCTCGGCCATGAGCAGGGCCTCAAGGAGTATATCCGCAACACCATCGCGGCACACAGAAGGCGTATCATCCCCCGGGAAGACCTCCGCGAGTCGGCCGTACTCCTACCCCTGTGCTGGAAAACTGGCGAGCCTCAGGTGGTGGTGACCAAGCGGTCGTTGGATGTGGAGCACCACAAGGGGGAGATCTCCTTTCCGGGAGGCAGGGTGGAATCAGATGACAAAGGACTTGTTCATACGGCCCTTCGTGAAGCCGAAGAGGAGATTGGACTCTGCCAGTCCGATGTGGAGGTTCTGGGGTTGCTGGATGACCACATATCCATCATGGGATACCATATTACACCTGTTGTCGGAACCATCCCCTACCCCTATGATTTCTGCATAAACAGCGAGTCAGAAACCCTGCTCATGGTCCCCCTGCGTCAAGCTCTCAGAGAAGATTCCTGGATGGCCGAACGGTCGTATTTCAGGGGCCGGGGGATCAACATCTACTTCATCGAGATCGAGGGCGGTGTTGTCTGGGGTGCAACGGCCCGCATGCTCAAGCACTTCGTGGATCTCCTGGCGGGGCAGCCCATACCGTTTGGCACCGTGTCCGAGTCCGCAAGGACCTGGGTGAAAAACCTTCTGGATGTACAGGGGGGATATAAGAACCTGAGGTAAAAAGAAGTTCCCGTCGCATTCCATACATTGCTACTTGTTCGGCATGAGGACCGGGAGAAACCTTGACCAGTAAAAGTGTGCATCCTGAACAAGAAGAAGCCTGTGAAGATATGCCCGATCCAGACTGGTGGGCAGTTCAGAAAAAGGTCAAGGGATCTGACCGGATGCCGATACGGTTTATCAGGGAGAAGAGCTGGGGTATTTGAGAGACCGGATCCCTGGGCGGACTAACCAAACAAAGAGAAGGGTCAACCTTTCACAAAAGAGTTCCGCCGGGCTGAGTTGTCGGTACCTCCGGCGTCTCCTTTTTCTTTTTTGAACCGTCTCTCAGCTTCATCCACAACTCGTCAATCGTTCTTTTCAAGACATCCGTGATGGGTTGCATGTTTGACTGTCCATTCCATGCCTTTCCCGTATCGCTCTTGTATTGATCTAAATAGGCGAGATATGTGGAATGAGCATGTCATATTTCCCTCAGTACACCCTGACGGGGGAGGGTTATGCAAGAGTCACCCTATCTCCAGGCAAAGGGCTTCCCGGTCAGCAGTTCATAGGCCGCAACATACTTTTCAGAAGTCTTCTGTATGATGTCTTTCGGCAGATTCGGCCCTGGCGTGGTCTTGTTCCAGTCGAGCGTTTCCAAATAGTCTCGTACGAACTGCTTGTCAAAGCTTGGCTGTGCTCCACCCGGCTTGTATCCATCCCTCGGCCAGAAGCGTGAAGAATCTGGAGTGAGAGCCTCATCAATCCATATGAGATCATCACCCAGCATACCGAACTCGAACTTGGTGTCGGCAATGATGATGCCCTTTTTAAGAGCATGGCCCGCAGCCATCTGATAGATCTTCAGCGAAACGTCCCTAACCTTCTCGATGAGCTCTCTTCCCACCAGGTCACCGGCAGCCCTGATATCGATATTCAGGTCGTGTTGACCGATCTCAGCCTTGGTGGAAGGGGTAAAGATGGGCTCGGGGAGGCGGTCCGACTCCTTCAATCCAACTGGCAGCTGCACCCCGGATACCGAACCGAGCTTCTGGTATTCCTTCCATCCTGAACCAGAGATGTACCCCCTGACAATGCATTCAACTGGAAGTGGTCTCGTCTTCCTCACGAGCATGGATCTACCGGACAGGCGTTGATCGCCCCTGAAAGGCACAGGATATTCGTTCACATCGGAAGATACCACATGATTTCTTATGATGGATGTCCCCATTTCGAACCAAAACAGGGAGAGTTGGTTAAGGACATGTCCCTTTGCCGTAATGGGATCGGGCAGGACCACATCGAAGGCCGAGATACGGTCGGTGGTCACCAAGATGAGGTGATCCGGTCCTGCATCGAAGATCTCTCTGACCTTACCGCTGGTTATCTTTTTCCCCTGTGTCACATCGATGGTGTAGATGGTCTCCATGATCTCCCCCGACATTGAGAAATAAGCCGCTAACATGCTAAAAACTGTTGAAAAAGTCAAGAGGCTGTTATAGAGTGTGAAGCCTTTGAGAGGTGATGAGGCGCGGTTTTTCGCTGTTCCCGTTCTTTCCTGTAGGCCTTCTCGGCTTATGCCGGCTCCGATGACAGAGGGATCGGGAACATGGGCCTTGCCGAATGCCTCCATTAAGACAAGTGGGGAAAAAACTGTCAGCGAGGCGGTGATGTCAGAAAAGTCGGATCCTTACATGCCCGAGGTCACGGGCACGCTGGTCTATGCATGCATCGGGTGCGGACAACGTTATGACATCTTCGATTTCATCTATACATGCCCTGCCTGCCGATCGCTCCTGAGGATCGAAAACACGTCCTTTGAAAGACTG
This sequence comes from Thermodesulfobacteriota bacterium, assembly GCA_025454155.1. Classification (GTDB taxonomy): domain Bacteria; phylum Desulfobacterota; class Desulfomonilia; order UBA1062; family UBA1062; genus MWEI01. Next base: position 714 of record JALOOZ010000112.1, on the reverse strand, counting down.
AAGGCCACACCTCCCGAGACCTGGAAAAAGATCTTCGATGCCCGCAGAAACAGTAATGTCTTGGAGATCCAGGGTGTTTTCCGGTTCCATGAACTTATCTTCCCCATCATCCCCCTTCAGGATATCATCTATCTCGGTGAAGGCAACACCCCCATTGTCCGGGCCAACCATGAGCTGAGCGACTGGTTAGGTGTGCCGTTCTTCGTCAAGAATGACGGCTTCAACCCCTCTGCAAGCTTCAAGGACCGGGGAATGGCATCGGCCATCTCCTTTCTGAACCATGCGATCCGGGTGAAAAATCTGGACAGTGTACTCGGCATATGCGCCTCCACAGGAGATACCTCGGCTGCCGCCGCACTGTATCTGAGCTATCTGCCCAAGGACAAGGTAAGGGCCGTGGTCTTGCTGCCAAAGGGCAGGGTGACTCCCCAGCAGCTATCCCAGCCCCTGGGCTCGGGAGCCCAGGTCATCGAGATGCCGGGGGTGTTCGACGATTGTATGCGCGTGGTGGAAGAACTGGCCCATGACTACCATGTATTCCTCCTGAACTCGAAGAATCCAGTGAGGATCCTGGGGCAGAAGAGTTATGCCTACGAGACCGCCCAGCAGCTCGGGTGGGACACGGAGGGTCTCACCGTGGTGGTCCCCATAGGCAATGCGGGAAACATCACTGCCGTCATGGATGGATTCGTGGACCTTCACAAGCTCGGCATC
>JALOOZ010000111.1 GCA_025454155.1 Thermodesulfobacteriota bacterium | reverse complement strand
TCGAGAGACGACCCTATCGAGACGGCGAGTACCAGCTGATCTCCTTTCCGAGCGCCTATGTTCCGAGAAACCCCCTGTTGCGCGGGCGTTACCTGGCCCATCCCCGAAACGCCGACGCCTACATGGCCCGGTGGACGCACGGCAGGAGCGGGACGAAGACGGTGCTGTGCCTCCATGGGTACCTCCTGGGCACTCCGCGGCAGGCTCACCGCATGTTCAGGATCCAAAAGCTCTTCGGGCTCGGCCTGGACGTGGCCCTATTCATTGCCCCGTTCCACGGGAGGAGGGCCCCCCTGTCAAAGGACCAGCTCGGGTTTTTCCTGCAGCCAGATGATCCGGCCATGACCTGCGAGTGTGTGGGCCATGCCATGTACGACCTCAAGGGTGCCTGTGGCATCCTCAGGCAGCTGGGCGCCGGCGGCATCGGCCTCATCGGCGCCAGCCTCGGCGGATACCTGGCAGCCCTCTATGCTTGCCTGCAGGCGGATCTCGACTTCATCGCCCTGATGGTGCCGGCCGTGAACCTCTCCAGGCCCCTGGGCACCGATACGGCCAGGTTCACCTTCCCGGTGGATCCGTTGTTGAGGCGAAAGATGCAGCAGGTCTGGGAACTCCACTCCCCGCTGCATTTTTCTCCGAAAATCCCAAGGGAGAACATCCTCATCGTCGCTTCGAGGGGAGACCTCCTCTGCCCCTTCGAGTTCGTGCAGCTCCTGTGCGAGCGCTGGGGCCGGCCCGAGCACTGTTTCCTCCGGGGAGGCCACTGGCTCATCTTCAACAGTGAACAGCGGGGCAAGGCGTGGTACTCGTTCCTGCAGAGGATGGGGTATGCAGGTTAGAATGTGTTTGATTTCCACGGGATGCACCTTATCTTTTACAAGAGTACTTTTTTCAATGAAAAGGGGGCCATCATGAATGATATCTCACGTGGATCGCTGTACCAAAGGCTCGGGAAAAAGATAGACAGTCTTACGGTGAGAACGCCTTGGAACGAGAGATTCCATGAGATTGTCAGAGAGCTTTACAGCCCTGAAGAAGCAGATGTTGTCGCGGGCATGCCCTTCACCCTCTCCCCTCTTGACAGGATCTCCCGGGTCGCGGGTATAGGAGAAACCCGTCTGCAGTCGATCCTGGAAGGACTGTGCAACAAGGGCCTCGTCATGGATTTCTGGAACGAGAAGGAGGCGCGATACTATTACATGCCCTCTCCCCTGGCCGTCGGGATCTTCGAATTCACCATGATGCGGACTGGCAAAGAACTCAACAAGAGCCAGTGGGCTAAAATGTTCCATGATTATTTCGAAACCGTCTACCCGGCAAATTTCTCCCATGACGAGAAGATCTCCATCCTGCGGGTAATCCCCGTGGAGGAGTCCATTAACCCTGAAGAGCATATCGAGTTCTACAATTACGAGAAGGTTTCGTCCATCATAGACAGCTCAGAGAAATATGCCATCGGCCTGTGCTCCTGCAGGAACGAGAAGCACCTCGTCGGCGAGAAGAAATGTGAATCGCCACTGGACGGATGCAGCATGTTCGGCATTGCCGCCGACTACATGATAAGGCATAACCTTGCCCGTGAGGTATCGAAATCCGAGATGCAGGAGAATTTCGCCCGCTCCAGGGAACATGGCCTGGTTTTCTGCGCCTACAACACACAGAAAAAACCCATGGCCGTCTGTCATTGCTGCAAGTGCTGCTGTAATTATCTGGCAGGAATGAACAAGTTCGGCTTTGTGAACTCCATCATCACATCCAGCTTCCTTTCTGCAGTCGACATAAGCCTCTGCAAGGGGTGTGGTAAGTGCCTGGAGGTATGCCCGGTAAACGCTGTGAGCCTTTTTTCTGCCAACGATCATGAGCATCCGAAGAAGAGGTTTGCCCGGATCGACCCAAACCTCTGCATAGGATGCGGGGTATGCTTCTCAAAATGTCCGCACCAGAGCATTGCTATGGCAAAACGCGATCAGAGGGTCATACACCCTGAAACATTGTTCGAGACAACGATTCTTGCAACCCTGGAGCGGGGGACCCTCCAGAACCAGATCTTCGACAACCCCCGGAGCCTCACCCACGAATTCATGCGGACCTTCATGGGGGCCTTTCTGCGTCTTCCCCCGGTCAAGAAGGCCCTCATGAGCGATGCCCTGAGGTCTTCATTCCTGAGCTTCATGAAGGCGGGAGCGACCATGCAGGGCAAGGGATGGATAACTGAACTCTGAAGGGGATATTTCTAACGAGTCTTGACAGTTTTCCCGTACTGTGTTGACTCTGACCTTCATCTGATTATCTTATGAAAATATCTCATTGAAGTCATTTCCATTGTCATTCCTCTGCCTGTGAAGCTTCTTCCATGAAAAAGGACCTCTTCAAGGTGCTGCCGTCAGACCTCCGGGGCCGATGGACCCTGGAGGTGGCTCGAAACATACCGGAAGGCACAGAAACGGGATCGAAAGAAGGAGGTGACACGATGCTGTTCATGATGATCTGTGCCTGGGAACCAGGGGATGAACGGGAAGTCAGGACGCGCAGCGTTACCTGGAAATGGCCTGAGGATGTCCGTGTGATCTCGGAGTACTATGACCTGCAGGGCAGGCGGACCATCTATGTGGTTGATACCGATGCCAAGGGGCTCATCGCCGCACGCGCCCCGTGGCGGGACATCATGAGATTCGAGATCTTCCCGGTCTATCCCACCGGGCTCACCCGGGAGTCTCTGAACCTGTAGGCGCCTGTTTTTATCCTTTGACCGGTCAGAGGGACGTGGTTTCCTGGCCGGAAAGGAGAACGACCATGTCAAAACTGAACCTGACACCCGAGGAAGACCATAAACTCCTGGAAATCCTTGAGAGATACTATCCCATGCTGCGCATCGAGATCGTCAATACGGACGACCGCGAATTCCGCAGGTCTCTCAAGGAAAGGGAGGCCTTCATGAAGGAGTTGATCGACCGGCTGAAGGCCTGACCTCGGCTGTTCGTTGCGTACTGCATGTATTGCCGGTCTCCCCGGAGGCAATGACGCTGCAGGGGAGGTGCGGGAACGGCCATGACCACCCCTGCCCCTTGAACCTCCGCCATCCATGGTTTATTATTGTCTTCCATGGATTCATGGAGACTCGTGCCTTGAACATGAATGCTCGAAGGGAGGGAGTATGTTCTACTTTCAGCTGCTGGACCTCATCAGAGACAATTCCAATGAACTCACCCGGAGGCTCTGCAAAGACCTGCTCAGCAGGGAAGAGACCAAGGGATACCGGAAACTCGCCGACAATGTCGTCTACGACCGCGTCTTCGATGTATACAGCAAGCTCAGTTCATGGCTCGGAACGGACGACCACACCACGGGAGAGGTGAGAAAGGTCTATACGGAGCTCGGCAGAAAGCGCTACCGGGAAGGCATCCCCCTCAACGAGGTCGTCCTGGCATTCATGCTCGTGAAGAGACACCTCTGGGAGTTCATCCAGGAAAAGCAGTTCTTCGAATCCACCTACGAGATGGGCCAGGCCCTGGAGCTCAACAACAAGGTCGTGCTCTTCTTCGACAGGCTGATCTACTTCGTCACCATGGGGTATGAGGACGAGCTCCGCAAGGACAAGGGCTAGAAAGGTGCCCTGTCCCGGAACAGGAAAGAGTCACTCCGATTCTGAATTATGTAAACTGTCCCCGTATATGGCGTCCCCGTATAGGGCGGGGCTGCGGAGAGCGAGGAGCTCCCTGAACTGCGCCGTCTGCCTGCCATGCTCCATGGCATATTCCCGGAACGTGGGGTCATCGGTCTCGAGAAAGATCTCCCATTCCTCCAGGGACTGGAGCCAGGTGAGGAACTGGAGCGACTTGATCTCGGAGACCTGCACGAGGCTGCGCTGCGGGATACGGATGGCCTTCCAGGACCTCTCCAGGCCAACGACACTCTGCCTGAGGGTTTCGATGTCTCCGAGAAGCCTCTTCTTCAGTGCCTTGAGCTCTTTTTTCTTTCCGGGCTGCTGCAGGAGCGCCTCGACCTCCCGGAGACCATCGGCCAGGGCCTTGTCGCTTTCCACGATCTCTTCTTCCCTGTCCAGGATCCAGGCGAGGTTGCCAAAAAAACGGCGCAGGGTGTCCCGGTGCATGTCGTTGTCCAGGGGGGTCATGGTCCCGGCCTCGATGGAGCTCACCCCGGACAGGGCCAGGGGCTCCCCTCCCTCGCAGAGGTATACCTTCGACTGCTGGATCCAGTAGCAGCCGGTGCGGATCGTTGTCTGGCCATGAGTGATGAGGTAGTCGGCGCGGGATTGCAGGGGCAGCGCAAGCAAGACGATGAGCAGGACTGCGGTGAGGAACCAAGCGACAGGGTCCTTGATGACCGGCCCCATGAAAGACACCCCGCTCCGCTCGATTCGTGACATGAGTTGGCACCCCATCCTGGATCGTTCCAGCGGCAGTTCATCGGACGGGCCCGTGAGATCACCCCGCCCCTTCCGGCGATCACTGCCGCAGCGTTATCCCGAGATCGTCCTTGAGCGACGCGATGATCCTTTCCTGCCACGCGCTGATCATGGCGTCTTCCAGGGTGCGCTCCTCCGACTGGTAGGTGATGCGGATCGTGATGCCCTTCTTCCCCGCAGGGAGCTTGTCGCCCATGTACACGTCCACCGCCGTCACCTGCCTGAGCTCCCTGACGCCCTTCGAGGCTATGTCCCGGACAATGTCCGCATAACAGACGTGATCGTCGACGACCAGGGAGAGGTCCCGCCAGGTGGAAGGGAACTTGGGGGTCTCTTTGAGTCCGGCCCACTGCCCTGTCAGGATCGGTTCCAGGTGCATCTCGAGGGCAAAGACCTCGTCACCGATGTCCACCAAGGCAAGGATGTCCGGGTGGATGCTCCCCATGGCACCGATGACTCTGCCGCCCAGGATGACATCCGCCTGGCACCCGGCCTTCAGGTGCGGGTGGCTGGAGGGTTTCAGCTCGATGGCAGGCAGAAGGGTCTCGGCGATGCCCTTGATGTCGTAGAAGTCCACAGTCCTTCCCTTTTCGGCCCAGTGTGCATCGAACCTCTGGCCGGTGATCGCCGCGCCGAGCAGCCTGACCTCTTCGGGCAGCCTGCTTCCCGCCCTGGGATGGAAAGACTTGCCGATCTCGAACAGCGATATGTCACGGGTCTGGAGCTTCCTGTTCCGCTCGATGGCCCCCATCAGGCCCGGGATGAGCGAGGGCCGCATGATCTTCATCTCGTCGGAGATGGGATTGAGCAGCTCCAGGGCATCGCCCGGGAAGAAGTCTCTCCAGCGGGGCGCGATGAAGGAGTAGGTGACGACCTCGGTGATGCCCATGGCCGCGAGCGCCACCCTCAGTTCCTTGAGCCCCCCCTCTTCCGGAATCCCGTCCTGTGGTTTGAAGACGGGCAGGTCCGGGGTGACCTTGTCCATGCCGTACACCCGGATGAACTCCTCCACCAGGTCTATCTCGCGGGCCAGGTCATGACGGAACGCGGGAACGCCTATGGCCCATCCGTCACCGAGGGCATTCACGTCGCACCCGAGCCCCGAAAAGATTCGCTGCACATCCTCGTCCTTGATGCCGTCAATGCCGAGGACCTTTTCCAGGTACGACACCCGGAGCCTCACCGAGCGTTTCTCCAGGGAGAGATGATTTGCATCGATGACGCCGCGGTATACCCGCGCATCGGCATGAAGCGCCATGAAGTGCGCGGCGCGGTTGGCCGCGTCCACCTGGGTGGTGGGGTCTATGCCCCGCTCGAACCGGTAGGATGCCTCCGTGGAGAGTCCCAGCCCCTTGGATGTCTTCTGGATGCCTGCGGGGTCGAAGAAGGCGCTTTCCAGAACCACGCTCGTGGTGGTGGGGAGCACCTCCGAGTTCTCTCCGCCCATGACGCCCGCCAGGGCCACGGCCTTCTCCCTGTCGCAGATGAGCAGGTCGTCGGATCGCAGGGTCCGCTGCACCGAGTCCAGGGTCACGAAGGTCTCCCCCTCCCGGGCCTTGCGCACCACGATGCCGCTGCCGGCGATGAGCGTGGAGTCGAAGGCGTGCAGGGGCTGGCCGTATTCCAGCATGACGTAGTTGGTGATGTCCACCACGTTGCTGATGGCCCGCACACCCGACTGGAAGAGGCGCCTCCGCATGGCGAACGGGCTCTTGCCGATCTTCACGTCTGCCAGGAACCTGGCCGCATACCGGGGACACCCCCTGGTGTCGACGATCTCCACGGACAGGACCGATTCGATGGCCTCAGGGTCCTCGGTGATGGAGAATTCCGGGGTCTTCAGGCGCTTTCCGAAGAGCGCGGCCAGCTCCCTGGCCACGCCGATGACCGAGAGGCAGTCGCCCCGGTTGGGCGTGACGTTCACGTCCAGGACCCAGTCCTCCAGGCCCAGTGCGTCGGACAGGACCTCGCCGGGCCTGGTGTCCGCGTCTAGTTCCATGATGCCGGTATGGTCGTCGGTGAGCCCCAGTTCGCGCTCGGAAAGCAGCACGCCGAAAGACTCCACGCCCCGGATCTTGGCCTTCTTCACGAGCATGCCCGGGCCCAGGTCGCATCCCACGGGTGCAAAGGCGCTCATCATGCCTGCGCGCGTGTTGGGCGCGCCGCAGACCACCTGGAGGGTCTCGCGGCCGGTGTCCACCATGCATACATACAGCTTGTCCGCGTCAGGGTGCCGGCCGGCCTCCACGATCCGGGCGCAGATGACCTCCTTCTGGACGGTCTGGTGCGCCACCTCCTCCACCTCGGTGCCGCTCATGGTGAGTGCAGAGGCGGCCGTCCTCGCGTCCACGTCGAGGTCGACGAACTCCCTGATCCAGCTGTAGCTGATCTTCATGGCATGCCCTTTGAAGCGAACTGGCTCAGGAACCTCAGGTCCGAGTCGTAGAAGAGCCTGATGTCATCGATGCCGTACTTGATCATGGCGATGCGCTCCACCCCCATGCCGAATGCGAAGCCCGTGACCTTTTCGGGGTCGATCCCCACGAACCGGTACACCTCGGGGTCCACCATGCCACATCCCAGGATCTCGAGCCACCCGGTATTCCCGCACACCCGGCAGCCCTTGCCCTTGCAGATGATGCAGCCCATGTCCACCTCGGCCGAGGGCTCGGTGAACGGGAAGAAGGAGGCACGGAAGCGCAGCGGGATTTCGGGGCCGAAGCACCTGTGGGCGAATTCGTAGAGCACTCCCTTGAGGTGGGCGAAGGTGATGCCTTCCTCCACCCAGAGCCCCTCCACCTGGTGGAACATGGGGCTGTGGGTGATGTCGAAGTCGCACCGGTAGACCTTGCCGGGGGCGATGATGCGCACCGGCAGCCCCTGGGTCTCCATCACCCGGATCTGCACCGGCGAGGTGTGGGTGCGCAGCAGGATGCCCTTGCTGAAGTAGAAGGTGTCCTGCATGTCGCGGGCGGGATGGTTCTCGGGCATGTTGAGGGCCTCGAAGTTGTGGTAGTCGTCCTCCACCTCGGGGCCCGAGGCGATCTGGAAGCCCAGGTGGCGGAAGATGTCCTCGATCTCCCCCATGACCTGGTTGATCACGTGGATGGTTCCGCGCCTGAGAACCCTGCCGGGCAGGGTAACGTCGATGCCTGCGGCAGCCTGTTCGGAGGTCATGGCCGCCACCCTGTCGTCAAGGGCCTGCTCCATGAAGGCCTTGAGCTGGTTGGACAGGGCCCCCATGCGGGGCCGCTCGTCGGCGCTCAGCGTGCCCATCTGGCGAAGGACAGCCGTGAGCCTCCCCTTGCGGCCCAGGTACTGAATCCTCAGAGGCTCGAGCTCTTCGGGCGTATGGATTTTTTCCAGGTCCTGACTGAACTGCTTTCGGAGTTCTTCGAGCTGCCTTTCCATTATGCCTTGGAGACTGCTTCGACGATGGAGGTGAATCCCTTGGGGTCGGTGATCGCGAGATCCGCCAG
>JALOOZ010000110.1 GCA_025454155.1 Thermodesulfobacteriota bacterium | reverse complement strand
CGGGACGCCTATAAAAAAGGGGAATTGCCTATACCAACTTGGAGAGGCCTTAAAGCTAGCAGAAACTATCGGACAGGTCTCTACGGAACTCGTTCATCTGGGCGATTATGAGATCAAATATTGTATCGGATGCGACAAATGCTTGCGCAAAATTCATAAAATCCAGGCAGAGGTCGGTTTTGATATTACCCCCGTCCCTGTCATGGAATACAATTGCTCGATTCATGATGGAATGAAGGAACTCCATTCAAAAATGCTCGATGCCGACGCCATCATTCTTATGGCGCCTGTGTATATTGCATCTATTCCCGGTCAGGTAAAAACATTTATCGATCGATGCCGAACCTTTGTCCACGATTTCAGGCTACAGGACAAAGTTGCCACAGCCATGACAATCGGCTTTTTTCGCAATGCCGGCCAAGATACTGCGCTTGCGTTGATGAGGAATTCTCTTTCAGCATTACACCTCAATGTTGTCAGTTATGGATCTGCAGCGGTCTCAACCAGAGAAGGTCTGGGAGTGCCCATACGCGAGACACGCTTTGCTGTTAAGGAAGATCTTGCAGGCGCGATAATGATGGACCTGGCTGTAAAGAAAATTGTGAGGACTGCGGTATACATCAAAGCAGGTAAACTGGCCCTGGGAGAAATACAATCCGGCCTCTGATTCGAATTGTACACGTCCCAAGACGAATTCATTGTTTATAAGGACTTGATCGTGCCATACACCATTCGCCAGATTTGCTTGGTTGCCAACAGGCTTCAACCCGTTATTGAAGACTTTAACCACGTTCTTGGAATCGAAAAATGTTATTCCGACCCGCAAGTCGAGTACTTCGGCCTGGAAAACGCACTTCTTCCTGTTGGTACTGATTTTATTGAAATTGTTTCACCAATCAAAGAGAACACCCCTGCTGGCCGTTATCTTGAGCGCCGGCACGGGAACGGTGGCTATATGGTAATTCTTCAGGCAGACAGTCAAGAGATCCAGGCATCTTCATTGGAACGGGCTAAAGCAATGGGAATCCGTACTGCTTTTCAATGGACTCTTGAAACCTATCATTTTGTACAACTCCATCCAGCCGACACAGGTGGCAGTTTTCTCCAGATCGACTGGGATTCCAAAAATGATCATACCGGATACTGGTACAATGCAGGCGGCTATACCTGGAAAGAACATGTAAAGAAAGATCTGATTTCGGAGATGACCGCAGTTGAGATCCAATCTGAACATCCCTTTGATTTGGCCCGGCGGTGGGGTGAACTCCTGGATGTTCCTGCAGCCGAATATCAGAAAGGCGCTCTCGAATTGATACTTAACAATGGCGCAATAAGGTTTGTCACATTACAAGATGAACGGGGTGAAGGATTGAACGCCATTGATTTGAAAGTTACAAACCGTGAGAAACTATTAGCTTCTGCCAGCGATCGAGGATTCAAGCTCTCGGAATCACAAGTTCTTCTCTGCGGAACCAGATTCAATCTCGTGTGAACGCAAAGAGGGCAGAATAATTCTGTAATATTCGGAAGCCTTCATACATGTATGGAAAGTTAAAGTCCTCGAATGATACCGACCCCTGAGGTCACAAGAGATTAGAGCCCACGATCTTCGTTTTCCTTAAACCAGAGATGACTTCAACATCTGCTCAGTCCCACGGCACCTGAGAAACCGAAAGTATTGTACCAAAAGCAACGGTCTGCCCCGGTCGTATGTCTCTCTTCCAGATCTCTCCTCACCCTGTTCCCCTCGCCTTCTGCATATGGTACCCTTCCCTCATGCGGCAAGTCATAAGGCATCAGGTGAGGCTCTGCACGAACCAGGCATGCGGCCTGCGCTTTCCAGTCCTGGAACGCGACGCCAGGGGGCTCCTCTGCCCGCGGTGCGGATCTCCCACGGACACCGCGGTGGGCCTGTACGAGGAACACAAGGCGCCCCGCCCGACCTCCAGCCCAGACAGGCCCCGCATCGAGGCCCTGCTGGACAACATCAGGAGCGTCTACAACGTGGGCTCCATCTTCCGGACCTGCGACGGTGCCGGCATCTCCCACCTCCACCTGTGCGGCATCACGCCCACCCCGGACAACCCCAGGCTGAAGAAAACCGCCCTGGGCGCGGACGAGGCCGTCCCCTGGTCGTACCACCAGGACGGGCATGGGGCAGCGGAAATGCTCCTAGCCCAGGGCAAGCGGCTATGGGGCCTGGAGGGCGGGGAACGTTCAACCCCGATCCATCGGACAACCGTGGACATGGACGACAGGCCCGTCGTCCTGGTTATCGGCAACGAGGTCTGCGGGGTGGATCCGGGAATCCTTTCGCTGTGCGAAAAGGTCCTGGGTATCCCCATGCAGGGCGTCAAGACCTCGCTGAACACGGCCGTGGCTTTCGGCATCGCGGTGTATTCCCTGCGCCTCCAGGACGATGCCTGGTGACGAACTGACAGGACAATTCGTGCGGAGAGCTACCTGGGTTCCCGCACGAACCGGATGGTGACCAGGTTGTCGCTGTCCGGGCAGGAGAGCTCGATGGTGTCTCCCTGCCACCACGGCATATTCCCCCCGAACTGGAAACACTGCAGCGAGGGGAAGATGTCGTGGTAGAAATAGCCGCACAGCCCCGCCGGGTCGTGGCAGCTGATGTCGAAGATGTCTCCAGAGCGGTGGCAGGCACTGCAATCACCCTTGACCGACACGACCGTCGCCCTCACCCTGTATCCTATCCCGGGATCATTCGCCATCTGCACCCTCCTTCCCCTTGAAAAGCTGGAACTCCAGCATAGGGCCTCCCTGGCAGCCTGGCCATTCAGTTCAGTCCGTGGATACGTTCCGCCTCGAACCTGAAATATCCCGCCTGCTCCTCTCCGGCTATGACAGGGGCCTCCACGCCGAAGTATCTTTCCCTCAGGTCGCGTATCCGCTGTTCGCGGACATCTCCCTTGAAGGCACCGATGATCCGCGTGCGCTCCTCCATGTATGTCATGCCGTTTTCCCACCGCCTGTCGCGGATCGTGTCGAGCTTCTCCCAGCGTGCGAGGGTTTCTTCGTCCATGCCAAAGGCCCTGCGTACGATCATGAGGTTCTCCCTCCGCGTCAGGTTGTCCATGGCCTTGAGCTCGGCCTGTACACCGGGCATGGTGATGAATTTTTCCAGGAGATCCTGTCGCCGTGTTTCCATGTATGCATCGGCATCCTCCCCATAGGCCTTCCGGATCTCGTTCTCGAAGGCGGTGAGCTTGCCGGTGATGGTGAATCCCTTCTCCTTGTCTATCTCGTCGAGATTCCCGAGAACGCCTGCGGATTTCAGCTCTCCCGCCCAGATGAAGTCGGCTTCCCTGCCGAAGATCTCCCTGCGCTTCTTCCAGAGGAGTTCATGGCGGTCGGCCTTGCCCATGAGTGCCGCCCACTCGCTTTTCAGCCATGCGTCGTAACGGGAAAGCCTGCCATACATGGAGACCAGCTCCTCCCTGTCCTCGGGGAACACCGCTCCTATGGCCGCATTCATCCTGCCCTGCCAGGCCCATGGGAACCGTCCCTCCAGGTGTCTCTGGATGTCTTCCAGGGCCGCCAGCTGGACAGCCGGCTCATGGATCCTCTTCGCATAGGGATCCCGAAGAAGAGAAACCTCCTCCCTGCTCAGGTTCAGATTGCCTGCACCGGGTGAGCTGCCATGGTCCAGCAGTGCCGCGGCCCGGCGGAGAAGCGTCCCTGCCGGACCGGAGGAGAAGCTCGACGAGAGCTGTCCGGAAATCCCGGAAAGCACGATGGTCGCCAGGAGGATGGCAATGATCATCGGGTACCTGCGCATTCGGGTCTTGTCTCCCAAGGCCTTATCTGCCCACGCGACCGGCAGGATGTCAAGGGATGTGCACATCCATTGCGATTGACGCATGACAGGATATAGTCTAAATCATTGGAGACTGAGGCTTTTCATGAAGCGTAAGTGTCGCCCGGGACCTGCACCGAGTGCCCGGGCATCGACGTGATGGGAGAAGGCCATGCACGCATTCATCGCCGACCTGATCAAGGGGGGGCCGGTCCTGACGGACGGATCGTGGGGCACGCAGATCATCAAGCGGGGCCTGCAGCCGCGGGAATGCCCCGATTCATGGAACCTCACGCACCCGGACAGGGTGGAGGAGGTGGCCCGGGAGTACGTCGACGCCGGCAGCCGTGTCATCCTGACCAACACCTTCGGCTCCAACCGGTATGTGCTCGGCAAGTTCGGGCTGGCGGACAAGGTCGCAGAGATCAACATCAGGGGTGTCGAGATCTCGAGGAAGGCCGCCGGCGCGCGGGCGCGTGTCTTCGCATCCATGGGTCCCAGCGGCAAGATGCTTCTCACCAGGGACGTCACCGAGGATGACCTCAGGGAGGCCTTCGAAGAGCAGGCAAGGGCCATAGCAGAGGCCGCCCCTGACGCCATCGTGGTCGAGACCATGATGGATCTGGCCGAGGCCCGCATTGCCGCTGCAGCGGCCAAGCAGACCGGGCTCCCGGTGCTGGCCTGCCTGGTCTTCGATGCCGGCAAAGGCAGGGACCGCACCATGATGGGCAACACACCCGAACAGGCGGTGGAGGTGCTGAGCTCGGCCGGGGTCGACGGCTTGGGGGCCAACTGCGGTCAGGGCATCGAGGGCTTCATCCCCATCTGCTCCCGCATGCGCTCCGTCACCGCTCTGCCGCTGTGGATGAAGCCGAACGCCGGTCTCCCGGAACGGGTGGATGGACAGACCGTGTACCGGACCACTGCCGCCGAATTCGTCCGCTTCGTCCCCGCGCTTGTCCAGGCAGGCGCGAACTTCGTCGGGGGCTGCTGCGGCACCGAGCAGACCTTCATCCGTGAGATAGGGAAAACGCTGAACAGCAGGTAAGGAGTCTTGCATGCATCCAATCGACCGCGCACTCAACGCACTTGACGGCAAGCCCACGGACAGGGTCCCCACCTTCTGCGCCATGGTGGAAGACCGGACCTTCAACGAGATCCTGGGCAAACCGCCCATCTCCCAGGAATGGCTCATGACGAATCCCGCTGCCCGCTTCGTCCTGGACCGGTGGGGGCCCAAGCTGACACGGCCGCTCTTTCAGCCAGAGGTGACCCGTGCCATGGAGAAGCGTATCAGGGCCCAGGTGGAGCTTGGGTTCGACTCGGTGTGGGCCATCCTCGACGAGACCTTCACCGTGCTCGACCACGCCACCATGGTCCGCTTCACCGGCTCCGTCTTCAACATACAGCCCGACGGGTACGGGAACATGACCTACATGTACCGCGGACCCGGCTTCAGGAGCAGGGAGGACTTCGAGAGCTGGCCCTACTGGCCCGATGTGGACGACCTGGCTCACCGCACGTACACCTTCTTCCGGAAGATGGTCTCGAGATACGGCAACCGGGCCTGCCTCTTCGGCCAGGGTCCGGCCTACGGCATCCAGGAGTCTCTCCTGTGGGCCGTGGGCTTCGAGAAGATGCCCGTATGGATCAGGCGGGAAAAGGACCTGGTGAAGAGATACATCGACCTCAACGAGGAGATCTGCCTCAAGACCAACATGGCGCTGCTCGACGCCGGGGTGCCCGTCATACTCCAGACCGACGACTTCGCCTTCAAGTCCGGCCCCCTCATGAATCCCAGGCTCATCGATGAGCTCTTCGGGGCTCCCTACCGGCGCATCATCAAGGCCGTGCACGACCGCGGAGGGAAATACGTGCTCCACTCCTGCGGAGACAACACCCTGCTCTTCGACACCTTCATCTCCTGGGGCGTGGACGGGCTCCATGCCTACGAAAACACCTCCAACGTGGACATCTTCAGGGAGAAGAAGCTCCACGGGGACAAGGTGACCATCGTCGGCGGCGTGGGGGTGGACTACCTGCTCACGGACCGCTCCAAGGACGAGGAGGTGGTGGACACCGCGCCAAGGACGAGGAGGTGGTGGACGAGGTCAAACGGCTCATCAGGGAGCTCGGCCCCGGCGGCAGGTTCATCATCGCCCCCGTGCACAGCCTGAGCACCATACCGGCACACAAGCTGCGTGTCATGGTGGACGCTGTGAACCGGTACGGAGCATACCCCATATCAGTATCCTGAGACCGCAACCAAGGAGGCATGTGCATGAAGGAATCCATCCTGGCCGTACGAAGGGCCATAGACGAACTCGACATTGACGGCATCGGTGCACTCGCGGTCAAATGCCTTGAGGAAGGCCTTTCACCGGAGGAGATCATCCAGGAGGGCATCAGCAAGGGGCTCGAGATCGTGGGCAGAAAGTTCGAGGAGGGCGAATACTTCCTGGCGGACCTCATCATGGCAGGAGAGGTCGTGAAGGAGGCCATGCCCATCCTCAAGGAGAGGATGAATCCCGGCGGCAGAGGCAAGGGCACGGTCATTCTTGCCACGGTGGCCGGGGACATCCACGAGATCGGGAAGAACATCGTGGGCATGATCCTGTCCGCCAACGGATTCGAGGTGATCGACCTGGGCGTGGATGTGCCCGCCCAAAGGATCCTGGACACGGCAAAGTCTTCCGGGGCTCGGTTCATCGGGCTCTCCGCCCTGCTCACCACCATGGTGGAGAGCATCCGGGAGGTGGTTTCTGCCGCCGGGGCCGCAGGGCTGCGCGACCGGGTCAAGATAGTCATCGGCGGCGCGTGCACCTCTATGGAGCTCTGCAAGGAGATGGGGGCCGACGCCTACGGCGAGACCGCAATAGACGCCCTGAGGATCTTCAACGACTATGCCGCAGGCGCCTGAGGCGGAGCAGGTCTTCGCCGGTGCACCGCGGTCCTCATCCACCATGGATCAGCCGTTCGTAACCATCCTCCCTTCAGGCGCACGGCAGGAATTCCCTCCGGGGACGCTCCTCTCCGACGCCCTCCTGGACATGGGCGTCGCCATGAAGACCCCGTGCGGCGGCAGGGGTACCTGCGGCAAGTGCAGGGTTAGGATCGAAGATCCGCCCGGAGAGGTGCTGGCATGCCGGACACCCGTCACCGGCGACCTTGCGGTCCGTGCCGAGCCCGCAGGCCCCGGCCCCGACACGTTCGTCCCGGCCCTCGGTCCGGACAGCCGCATTGCCGCGGCCGTGGACATCGGGACCACCACGGTGAGGATATCCCTGGCGGACATCACCCTGGGCGCGTCCTTCGAGATCGCCTCCTTCCTCAATCCCCAGCGGAGATTCGGCCACGATGTCATATCCCGCATAGCCTCGGCCCGGGATCCGTCGGTGAGGGATGCCATGGCCGGCCTCATCCGCAGGGCCGTACGCCTCCGACTGGGAAACGCCCTGGCCGCTGCAGGCCGCACCATGGGCAGCCTCGAGGCAGTGGCCTTCTCGGGCAACACCACCATGCTCTACCTGGCCCTCGGACTCGATGTGAAGCCCCTGGGCAGGTACCCGTACACGGCCGGCACAAGGGACTTCACTGGCCTGTCCGCCGAAATTGCGGGCCTTGCAGCGGATTCTCCCGCCCAGGTCAGAGCCCTGCCCGTTCTCAGCGCCTTCATCGGGGCCGATCTCATCGGCTCCCTGACGCTGTGCCATGATGCCGGGCACACACGGAACACCTTCTTCATCGACCTGGGCACCAACGGTGAACTCTTCTGCCTGGACAACCGGGGCCGCATCTTCGCGACCTCCTGCGCCATGGGCCCCGCCCTTGAGGGCATGAACATCTCCTGGGGCATGACCGCAGAGGAGGGTGCCATTACCCATGCCCGCCAGACGACGGACGGTCTGTCCCGTGACATGATCGGTGAAGGGGAGCCTGCGGGCATCACGGGTACGGCACTCATCGACGTCCTGGCCATTCTGCTGGACAGGGGGATCGTCTCGTGCTCCGGGGCCTTCTCTCCGGACATGGATGCCATGAAGCTGCCTGCACCGCTCAAACCGATTTCTGATGAGGGCTCACGGGCCCTGGGCCTGTGGGGAGCCGTCAGGCTCACCCAGAGGGACGTCCGCAACGTCCAGCTCGCCAAGGCCGCTTCCCTGTCCGCCTCGTGGTTCCTCCTTCATGCGGCGGATGTCAGGCCCGAGGACATCACCCGCGTGTGCGTCGCAGGGGCACTGGGAGAGCACGTGGACATGGGGCATTTCAGGAGGCTCGGGTTCATCCCCGACTTCCCCAATGCCGTGTTCGAGTACCTCGGCAACACCAGCCTGAGAGCGGCCGAGCAGGCCTGTCTGGATCCGGGCTTTGTCCAACGGGCAGGGACTTTACGGGAACGGGCCCGGGAAGTGGTGCTCTCCGAACAGAAGGGATTCCAAGACATGTTCATCCGATCCCTCGGCTTCCCGGCAGGCTAGGCCATGGACCAGGTCATTCTCCAGGGCATCCCCTTCGACGCCGATGAGCGCGGTCTCATGGAGCTGCTGCGCATCCGGCCGGGCACGAAGAATGCCTCCGAATTTTCATCGATCCTCGCGCAGGCAAAGACATTGGCGAGGCCCAAGGCGGCCTTCGGCATCGCAACAGCCCGTACCGTGGACCATGACGCGGTTGAAATCGACGGCATACGGTTCACCAGCAGGGTCGTGCGCATCAACCTCGAGAAGGCGGGGGTCGTGTTCCCGTTCGTGGCCACATGCGGTACGGAACTGGAAGATTGGTCCCAGGGAATGACGGGCATGCTGCATGCGTTCTGGGCGGACTCCCTCATGCTCATGGCCCTGGGGAGCGCGGTCGGCGTCCTGGAGTCGCACCTGAAGGAGCGCCTCGGCGGTGGTGCTGCCCTGTCCACCATGAACCCGGGCTCCTTGGAGGACTGGCCCCTCGGTGAGCAGGCAGCCCTCTTCAGGCTCCTGGGCGACGCTACCGAGGCCGTGGGTGCACGGCTCACGGACAAGATGGTGATCCGGCCTTTGAAGTCGGTATCCGGGATCTCCTTCGTCTCCGAGGAGGGCTTCACGAACTGCTCGCTGTGCCCGAGACAGGGCTGCGATTCCCGCCGGGCGCCCTATGACGCGGGCCTGTACGGGAAGAGGTACGGATTGTGAGGAAGGCTGTCAGGCGCTTCGACAGCTCATGCCTCCCGGATATCCGGGAACACCGGCTTCTTCTTTTCGAAAAACGCGCCCACGCCATGGACGCACTCCCCTGAAGCGATGAGCTCTGCGGCGAGCTCCTCCTCCCTGGCGAGCATGGCGCTGTAAGGGATGTCCTGATCTGCCCTGATAAGGCCCAGCGCATGCCCCACCGCCCGGGGCCCGTTTTCGGCTATGGCCTCTGCCAGCGTGAGCGCTTCATCCAGCGCTCTCCCCTCTTCGCTGACCCTGTTCACCAGTCCCAGGCTGTACGCCTCAGCCGCGTTCACCTTGCGCGCCGTGAGGATAAGGTCCGCAGCCCGCGAGGGACCGATCAGGCGCGCCAGGGCGGGTCCTCCTCCCCAGTCCGGCATGAGGCCCAGGCGCACCTCGGAGAAGCAGATCACCGCTCTAGGGTCCATGACCCGCAGGTCGCACCTCACCGCGAGCTCCGCCGTAGGCGAGCCCGTTGACGGCCGCTATGAGCGGGACCGGGACGGTCACGAACGCGTCGATGGCCCGGCGGATGTCGCGGATGAGTCTCTTCGAAGGCTCCCTGTCCCCGGTGGACATGGCCTTGATGATGTTGTCCACCATGGGGTTGTCAGGGTTCACGTCGAAGCCCGCGCTGAAGGCCGCTTCACCCGCGCCGGTGATCACCACGGCACGCGTCGCCCCGGCCCTGAGTTCGCGGGCGACGGTGCCGATCCTGGCGAACATGGCGTCGTTGAAGGCGTTCTTCCTCTCGGGCCGGTCGATGGTGAGAACCGCCACGTGTCCCTTCCGTTCCAGACGAATGAGTTCCCTGTCCACTGCACCCTCCCTCTCTTGCCTCAATTCCACAGGTTCACGACGATCCGCCCCTGGTGGCCGCCGGCCCTGATCCTGTCGATGGCACCGCTCGCACCGGCAAGGGGCACCTCGGAGGCGAGGTCCTCGAGCCAGGGGAATTTCCACGCCCCGGCGAGCATGTCCCAGGCCCGGATGCGCCGGGGCATGGGGCAGTTCTGGGAGTCGATACCGAAAAGGGACACCCCGCGCAGGATGAACGGGTACACGGTGAGGTGGAGGTCGCCGGAGACCACGTTGCCGCAGCACGTGATGGCGCCTTCGGCGCGGATGGAGCGTACGGCCGAGGCGAGCACGCCGCCCCCCAGTGTCTCCACGCACCCGGTCCACCGGTCCTTGAGCATGGGCCTGGGGCTCTCGTCGATGAACTCGCCGGGATCGATCACCTGGGCGGCGCCGATCCTGGCCAGGTAATCCCTCCTGTCCGTGAGGTCGTTCAGGGCCGTCACGGTGAACCCCGCGTGGGAGAGCATGGAGACTGCCACACCGCCCACCCCGCCGCAGGCGCCGGTAACCAGGACATCGTCCTTGGCCTTGATGCCGAAATCGGTCAGGCGCAGCACCGAAAGGGCCGCGGTGAACCCGGCCGTGCCGAAGATCATGCTCTCGCGCAGCGTCAGGCCTTTGGGCTTCCTGACCACCCAGCCGGCCGGCACCCGGATGTACTGCCCCAGGCCGCCCGAGGTGTTCATGCCCAGGTCGTAGCTCGTCACGATCACCTCGTCGCCGGGCCTGAAGTCCGCAGATCCGCTGTGTTCAACGATGCCTGCGGCATCGATGCCAGGCGTGTGGGGGTAGCGCTTCGTCACCCCCTTGTTCCCGGTGGCGGAGAGCATGTCCTTGAAGTTCAGGGACGAGTAGAGCACCTTCACGAGGACGTCCCCCGCGGGGAGGCCGTCAATGGCCAGCTCCTCAATGGCCCGCTCATACTTCTTCTCCTCCGTCTCCCTGACAACCAGCCCAAGGTACGTCTTCTTTTCCATGGTTACCCCCTGTTTCCGGATTCAGTCTGTATGCAATGGGCGACGTGGCCGCCGCGTTCAGGTTCCTTCTGGGGCCTCTCCTCATCCCAAGGCAGCCGAGAGCACCGCGTCCAGGTCCGCGTGGTCCCCTGCGGACTTGTTGCGGTGCTGGAACACGAGCCTGTTTCCCGGGCCCAGGACAAACACACCGCCCTGCTGCCAGAGGTCACCGTCGGTGCGGCCCTGGCGGAAACCCTTTTTCATGGCCTGGATGCCGCGGATCAGGGATGTGGGGCCCAGTGTCTCCAGCAGGCCGCGTTCGAGCCTGAAGGCCTTGTACGCGCCAAGGTCCTGGTTCACATACATCTCGCCTGAGAAACGGAGCTTCTTGGCAAAGTGCGCCGCCCCCTCGGGGCTTCCGCTCCCGATTGCGACCAGGGCCACTCCAGCACCGTCAAGTTCTCCCTTGATGTCCCTGAGGGCAGCAGCCTGCTGCCGCGCGAACATTCATCCGAAATGGCGGAGGAAGACGAGCACGATGCGCCTCCTGGCCCACAGTGACTTGAGCGCGACATCCTTTCCCTCGAGAGACTGTACGGTGATGCCCGCCATGCGGGGCTTCAGTTCTTCATAGGTCATGGTCACCTCCCGGTGGCTCTCATCCATCAAGAAGACCTCCCCTGGTCTTCCGACCTCGGGGAGGATATTACCACTATTTCAGGACACAGTAACGCGATTATGCCTGACGAAGGAGGGGAGCAGGCACGGATGCCCTTGCCCCCGCATCCCTCACACCTCGATGGCTTCCCCTGCGATGAGCTCCTCCGCGGTGATGGCCTCGGCCATAATGGTGCCGATGGTCCTGGAGAAACGTGCCGGGTCCTCCACCTTGGAGCCTTCGGCTATGAGGGCCAGGTCGAAGAGGAGCCGGGCATAGTCCTTGAGGAGCGGGTCCTCCCGGTTCTTCTCGAACAGGAACTTTATGTTGCCGACGGCCGCGTGGTCGACATTGATCTCGAGGATCCTCTTGGCGGGCTCGGTCTTTTGCCCGGTGGCCTTGAGGATCTTCTCCAGGTAGGGGCTCAGGTCATAGGTCTCACCGGACAGGCAGGCCAGGGAGTCCTTGAGGTGGGTGGAGGCCTTCACGTCCTTCACCAGGTCCCCGAGCTCCTCCTTGAGGTAGTCGAAGAAGCCGCCGAACTCGTGCCTCTTCTTCTCGTCCACCGAGCCGAGGCTGAGGTCGCCCTTCTCCGCGCTCGTGAACTTCTTGCTGTCAAAGGTCCTCAGGACCTGCACCACGAACTCGTCCACCGGGTCGGTCATGAGCACCACCTCGATCCCCTTCTCCTTGAGGCGCTCCAGGTGGGGGCTGCCCTGCAGCGTGGCCGCGTTCTCGCCGGTGATGTAATAGATCGCATCCTGGTCCGGCTGCATGCGGGCCGTGTAGTCGGCCAGCGAGACGTACCCGCCGCCGGAGCTGGTGGTCTGATATCTCAGGAGCTTGGAGAGCCGCTCCCGGTTGTCGTGGTCGGTGGGGATGCCGATCTTCAGGATGGGTCCGAACTCGGCATAGAACCGGTCGTACTTCTCCTTGTCCATGCCCTCGAGGAGATCGAAGAGACGCTTGATGAGGTTCCTGCGGATGTTCCTCACCAGACTGTCCTGCTGGAGGATCTCGCGGCTGATGTTGAGGTTCAGGTCCGGGGCGTCCACCACTCCCTGCACGAAGCTGAAGTATTCGGGCACGAGTTCCTTGCAGTCGTCCATGATGAACACGCGCTTGCAGTAGAGGTGGATGCCGTGCTTGCGCTCGCGCATGGAGAAGTCCAGCGGCAGCCTGGAGGGGATGTACAGCAGGGCATTGTACTCGGTGGTCCCTTCGAATCTGATGTGGATGTGCTCAAGCGGAGGGTTCCAGTCGTGGCTGATGTGCTTGTAGAACTCGGTGTACTCCTCTTCGGTGACCTCGGACTTGTTCCTTGCCCAGATGGCCTTCATGGAGTTCAGCGTCTCCTCGCGCTTCACCTTCCTGGTCGTCTCGCCGATGGGCTTCCCGTCGCTGTCCTTGAGTATCTCCACGTCGGCCAGGGGCTCGTCGCGCTCCACGTCCATGACGATGGGATAGCTCACGAAGTCGGAATGGCGCTTCACCACGCCCCTGATGGTCCATTCGTCCGTGTAGTCCGGCTCGTCCTCGCTGCGTTCCTTGAGCTTGAGGGTCACCGCGGTGCCCCTTGCCTTCCTGGTGGTCTCCTCCACGGTGTAGGAACCGTCCCCGGTGGATTCCCACCTGGTCGCGGTCTTGGCGCCCGCGGCCCTGGTGACGAGGGTGACCTTTTCGGCCACGATGAACGAGCTGTAGAACCCCACGCCGAACTGGCCGATGAGCTCGGGCGCGATGCTCTCCTTTTTCTTCATGGTCTCGACGGCGTCGAGGAAGGCCTTGGTGCCGCTCTGGGCAATGGTCCCGATGTTCTCCACCACCTCGTCGCGGGTCATGCCGATGCCATTGTCCTCCACGGTGATGGTGCGGGCCTTGGGGTCGGGGATGATCCTGATCCTCAACTCGGTGTCCTTGGCCAGGATGCCGGGCTCGGTCTGCGACTTGAACCTGATCTTGTCGATGGCGTCCGATGCGTTTGAGATGAGCTCCCGCAGGAAGATCTCAGGGTGTGAATACAGGGAGTTGATGATGAGATTCAGGACCTTGACGACTTCCGCCTTGAACTGGTGCGTCTCTTTCTTGTGCTCCATGGCTGCTCTCCGTTTTTACAGAATGAATGATGTCGGATATCATGGGATTACGTAGGCATTCTCGGATAAAAAATCAAGTCCTTTACGGGGACACCTTTACGGGGACAGCATACATAATTCCCGAGGACTCAACTGTTGCCCTCTGCCAAAGCCAGGGGAACGGTTCAATGCCCGTCCGTTTCCTTTGGAACGGAGCCGCTGGCGAGAAGACGCACCCCCCCCCGGCTTGAAAGGAACCTTCACCCTTTTACTATGGAATCCGGTGGATCTATTCGATCTGGACGATGGATATGAGGGTGTCCTTCATCATCTGGCCTGTCTTCATATTCTGCCAGGGGCTCTGAATCGTCACATCCACCTTGCCGTCCTTCCTGAACATGGCGTTCTTGGCGTCTCCGCCCATGAACTTGAGACCCGGCTGCGCCTTGTAGAAGACAAGGACCTTGGCAACGGGATCGCTGGTGCGGTAGGCCGTTCCCTTCATGTTCAGTCCCTCTTTGAGGAACTTGGTTGTCTCTGCATCGAGCTTCGCCCCGGGGTATACCTTGATCCCGAGGTTCTCCTCGGCGGTGACGCTACCACATAGTGCAAAGATGCAGATCATGAAGAACACTACCATGGTCTTTTTCATCGGCATGATCTCTCCCTTTGTCCTCCGGAACAGCCTTAAAACTGCGTTCCCCTCTTCATGTTCACCATTGCCGCGGCCTGGTGGGCCATGTCGATGGACCGGCCAAGGGTGTTGAGCGCCTGGTCGGGGTTGTGGAAGCCCATGCCGTTCTCCGCGGCCACCATGTCCCAGAACCACTGGGCCTGCCGGACAAGCTCCCGGGCCTTGTCCAGACGCTCCTTGTCCACACCGGCCTCGGCTGAGGCCCTGCCGATGGCACCATGGGCACGGGCCACTGCCTGCCCGGCGAGGCGCTGCAGCTGCCATACATTGTTCTGCTCGGTCTTGACTCGTTCCAGGAGCCACTTCTCATCCTGGGTGTGGCAGGTCATGCAGGATTCCTTCGCATGCTTCATGGGGCTGGTCACCCAGTGCGAGGAATACTTCCGCCCCTTCTCCAGCATGAAGGGCATGTGGCAGTCGGCGCATGCCACGCCTGATTTCGCGTGCACCCCATCTGCCCACGTCTCGAAGTCCGGGTGCTGGGCCTTGAGCATCTTCGCCTGGGAGTCCGGGTGCACCCAGTCCTGCTCGAAGCCGGACGGTTTCTCTGCATAGTATGCATACATCTGCTCGGGGAGGTATCCCTTGTCCCAGGGGAACACGACCCTCTTGGTGGCGGGCTCGAAGTAGTATTCGCTGTGGCACTGACCGCACACATAGCTGCGCATGTCCTGGCGGGTCGCCTTCTTCACGTCGATGCCCCTGCGTTCCATGGCTTCGACGAAAGCCGGGTTGGCGACGGACAGCTTCATGGTGGCCGGGTCGTGGCAGTTTGCGCAGGTGATGGGGTGCTTCATGTTCAGGTAGAGGTCAGCGAGGGGCAGTTTCGCGTATTCCCACCCCCTGTCCCTGAAGATGTCGATGATGTTGGCTGACTTGCACGTCATGCACGCACCTACGCTGGCTGGTGTGACACGCTTCGATTCCTTGAGGTCCTCCACGGCATAGGGGTGTCCCCGGTCTTCCGTATAGTCCTTGCTGAAGGGCATGCCCTTGAAGTTCATGAGGATCTCCGGCTCTTTGATCGACTTCTGCACTTTCTCGCCGCCTCCGAAACCGGTGGGGGACGGCGCCATCTCCAGATTCTTCCTGTAGCTCTTGTATTCCAGCGGGTAGTACCTGCCCCACACGGCCGGGTCATACTCGCCCGCAGGCAGCTTGGCCAGTTTCATGGTGGCCGGTGGCGTGACAAGGAAGGCCTGCACGATTATTGCAGCCAGGGCAATGGTTACCAGCACCACGATCACCATGATCAGTTTTGTATTGTTATTCAACTCTGATCCCTCCTGTTTCCTGTCCGGGGCCGTGGACCAGCCTCCGGTGACACGCGAGACACTCGCCGCCCTGTGGGGCCATGAACGTGTTTTCCACCGTGGAAAAGTGACAGCGGAGGCAGTTCCCCTCGGCGATGTCCCGTGCCTCGGCCGTGATCCTGATGGCCGCAGGGTAGGTCCGCAGGGTCTCGTGGTACAGGTCGTGGAGCCCGGCTTTGGTCTTGTACGAGACCTGCACCATGATGTTCCCGTCGGGCAGGTGGCACTCGATGCACGCGAACTGCTTGTGCCGGGACCGCTGCCAGTGGCCGCCCACTTCCTTCATGCTGTGACAGGCCGTACAGAAGGCGGGGCTGCCTGCGGCATGATAGCCTGCGGCTCCTGCCACTGCTATGAAGATGCCTATGAAGACGCCAGCAACGATGAACTTCATCATCGGCTTATGGAGGGTACCATGGTGCCCCACATTTCAGCCTCCCTGTTCAACTGATCATGAAACCAGTATCAAAGATATCGATCACCCTTCAGTGAGAGCTGAATTCTAATATAATATCCGTATGGGCAAAGAAAAGGTCCGTGCAAAGTCTCACTTCCTGCTAACTTCGACTTACTTCTACGGTCATTCTCTCTGCCGGCACCGTCTCCAGGAGCGATCTCACCAGGTTCTCCGTGGAGAACTGGTTGTTCGTGAGCTGGGCAAAGGGGTGCTCGCCGCCGAACTCGCGCTGCATGGTCTCCTCGATGGTCAGCCCTGCATGATGAAGCATGTGAACCTTTGCGGCAAGATCCGTGAAATAGTCGATGCACCGTCCCAAGGCCTTTCTTCCGTCCTCCACGATCTTTCCCACTGCCGTGAAAAGGACGAGCCTGTCTGTGGGCAGGTCCATGACCTTCCGCATGGACTTCATGATCTCCCCGACATTCTCCTCCGGCCGGATGAACTTGGGGTTCTCCCGGGCAAAGAGGTCCCCTGTGAAGCACCAGCCCTTCGAGGGCTCGAACAGGCAGATGTGGCCTGTACAGTGTCCCGGCGTCTCAACGACCTGGAAGGCGTGGTGTTCCGTTTCCACGACGTCCGGGACGGGTCTGACCGTGGTGGGAACAGGATAGCCCCAGGCGATCTCCTGGTAGGGGTAGAGCTCGAACCTGTTCGCGATCAGGGGGACGGATATCGGGTGCGAGTAGATATCCACGCCGTATCTGTCCATGATGTCGTGGTTCCCTCCCATGTGGTCCTCGTGGTAGTGGGTGTTGACCGCCGCTCTGAGGCCCCTGCCCTCCAGGAAGGAGGCGAGTTCGCCTGAAGTGTGGCTGCACCCGGTGTCGATGAGGAGCCCGTCCGCCAGGTAGGCGGACACCCAGTAGACCGGCTTGCCGTCGAGCTCCCTGCTCATCCGTATCTGGGTGACCTGCTCGTATTCCGCTGTCCCTGTCACCGGTTCACCCCTTCCTGCTGGCTTTGTGCCCTATCATACTGTGGCACAGCATCCCCTGTCCATTGTCAATACCCCTGCATTCATGTAACACTATCCTCATGAAGCGGACC
This sequence comes from Thermodesulfobacteriota bacterium, assembly GCA_025454155.1. GTDB lineage: Bacteria > Desulfobacterota > Desulfomonilia > UBA1062 > UBA1062 > MWEI01. The sequence continues at coordinate 404 of JALOOZ010000110.1, read as the reverse complement.
CTCCTGCCGGTGAAACATCACCCGGGGCGCCACTGCGCCAGCACCGCCCTGTGCAACATGGTCAACTTCCACGGCATCGCCTTTTCCGAGGCAATGTGCTTCGGCATCGGGGCCGGACTCGGGATCTGGTATCTGGATACCGGATCCCTGAAGCCGGGCAGGATGATCCACGTGAGGTCCGCGGATATCGAGACCCAGTTCTTCACCCGGATCGGGTGTGCCTTTTCCTGGCAGCACTTCTCCGACCCCATGGATGCCCAGAAGGCACTGTGCGGAAGCCTGGACAAGGGGCTGCCCGCCGTGGTGCAGACAGACATCTACCACCTGCCCTACTACCGGTCGAAAACCCATTTCCCCGGCCATGACATCACGGTGTGGGGCTACGATCCCCAACAAGGTGTCTT
>JALOOZ010000011.1 GCA_025454155.1 Thermodesulfobacteriota bacterium | reverse complement strand
AAAAACCTCAAGCTGGGTAATGAGATCGAAAACAGCTACCGGATTGCCAGGATCGTGCCAGCATTGGTAAAAATCGTGTAGTTGTTCACTATGTTGCAATGCCACAAGATGCCTGTTGAATATCCACCCGCGAATACAGGTAGAGAGCCTGTGACCAGTTGCCCCTGTTTTCCTCGTACCGAGCGAGGACCATGATGAGATTCGGGTCCTTCACGGTCTCATAGGGGGGTTGATCCTGTACCGGGGTATGTGCACACCCTACGACACAAGCCATGAGGATAATGAGTGCAAAGAGTTTAACGTAGGGATGAAGATACAAGGTCAAACATCTCCTTTATTGTTTTGCCCGGGTCTGCCGTCATAAAGACGCTGGATCCTGCAACCACATTATCTACACCCATTTGTGCAAGTTTGGCTATATTGTCCTTACTGACTCCCCCATCCACCTGGAGCTGGATGGGATAGCCCTCAATCATGGTCTTGGCTTCTTGGATCTTCGGGAAAACCGCTTTGATGAAGGCCTGTCCTCCGAATCCGGGATTCACGCTCATGATGAGAAGCAGATCGATGTCGGCGAGGCAATATTTTATCGTCTCCAGGGGCGTTGATGGATTCAGGGAGACACCTGATTTCAGACCTTTTTCTCTGATGGACGCCAGGGCGCGCTGGAGGTGCCTGGTGGCTTCCACGTGAACGGTGATACCGTCTGCTCCTGAACGTATGAAATCATCAAGGTATCTTTCGGGATCAACAACCATGAGGTGGCAATCGAGGAATGCTGTTGTTACCTTACGGACAGCCTTGACAACCAGGGGTCCGATGGTGATGTTGGGGACAAAGACACCGTCCATAACATCCACATGAATCCACTGGGCACCTGCATGAACGACAGTCTGGATATCGCGGCCAAGGTTCGCGAAGTCGGCAGAAAGTATGGACGGTGCAATGATCATGACCGGTTTCCCTTCACCTCCCCAGGATAGCCTGGTTGGTCTGTACTCCGCATGAGAAGGCATCGCAGCCTATGGCCTTTTTCCCCTCCATTTGGAGAACCAGGGGATGTACATACCCGTTCCTGCATGCAATGCGGATTACCTTACGATCCTTGAGCAGTGTCCCGGGGGCATGTCCCGTCACGGCTGGCTCGCAGGAGGCCCGCATGATCTTGAGCATTTTCCCATGCAGGTAGGTATAGGCACAGGGCCAGGGGACGAGGCCCCTTATCATGTTGCAGACAGTGGCTAAGTCTTGTGTCCAGTCTATTTCACCTTCTTCTTTCCGGAGCATGGGTGCATAGGTCGCCCTGGAATGGTCCTGGGGACTGGGATGGATCAACCCGTTTTCCATGAGAGACAGGACCTCAATGAGCTTCTCTGCGCCCATGATACTGAGCCGACCGGATAGGCTCGTTGCGTCTTCTTCATCTCCTATCGGTGTGGATGCCTGCATGAATACAGGGCCTGAATCCATGGCGGCATCGATCTGCATGATGCTTATCCCGGTTGTGCTCTGTCCGGCCATGATGGCGCGGTTGATGGGTGCCGCCCCCCTGAATTCAGGTAGCAGGGATGCATGGATATTGATAAAGCCGAACCGGGGGATTGAAAGCCAAGCCTCTGGGATCATCTTCCCGTAGGCCACCACTATCGCTGCATCGATTCCGGCCGTGGCAAGAAGGTCCCTCATCCCGGAGTTATCCCGCAGGGTTGGAGGCTGTATGACCTTGAGGCCACATCTCAAGGCCGCTTCTTTAACGGGTGGGGCCTGAAGGTGCATACCCCTGCCCTGAGGTTTGTCAGGCTGAGTGACGACGGAGACGATCTCATGACTCCCGGATTCGATGAGGGCAGACAGAGAGGGCACAGCGAATTCGGGGGTGCCCATGAAAGCAAGTCTCATATTTTGCCCTTCTTCTTCTTTTTCAAATATATGGCTCGTTTGAGAGCAGATGCGTAATCAAGGATGACCCTGCCGTCGAGGTGATCAATCTCGTGCTGGAATATCCTCGCGAGGAAACCCTCCGCCTCGATCCTAACTTCCTTGCCGTCCATGTTGACCCCTTGTATGAGAATCTTTTCGGATCGGGGTACATCCACGGAGATCTCGGGTACGCTCAGGCACATCTCGCTGTCGGTCACCTTTCCCTCGCGTTCTACGATGACTGGGTTCAGGATCACCAGGAGATTGCCCGATTCCTTACCTGCCGTAGGGTCTACGAGAATGAGCCTCCTGGCACATCCCACCTGGGGTGCGGCAAGACCGACGCCCGGCGCCTGGTACATGGCCTCTTCCATATCTTCCACGAGGGTGACGACGTCGAGATCGATAGAATCAATTTCCTTAGCCCTATTCTTCAAGACAGGCTCGGGATAGATGAGTATGTGTTTGCGCGGCATACTTCGGTTAGCATAGTGCCTCTGATGGAGGCTGTCAAGGAATTGCATTTCCTTGAGGTTTTTCAATATCAGGGAAGAGGGAAGGGTTTCTGTATGCATAGAACCGCCTGCATGACCTGTTGTACCTGCAGGCCCTGCATACCTCGATTGCCACCTTCGGATTGCCCCTTCGTCTGGGACAGAGCAGGTATACCCTCATGTGGTGCCGTACCCCACCGAATAAAAGGCTTCGTCCAGGAATGCTGTGGGAAGATCAAGCCCGGTGAGCAGTTCGAAGTTTCTTTTGGTCTGGTGGTAGAGCATGGCGTAGCCGGGCACGATCTCCAGCCCGAGATTCAAGGCTTTTTCAGAAAGAGCAGTAGGGCCCATTATCGTCTCTAATATACGCGTCCCGCGTTTGAATCGTCCAACTTCCAGGTCAAATGGTATCTCCTTCGAAACCGGGGTGGCCTGTATCACAAGGTCGATATGTTCCAGCGGATCATCCTGGTAAATTCGCACTTGAGTTTTCCCGAAGAGACTGCACATTCGAGATGCTCCTTCACGGGAGCGGTTGAGGACGAGCACCTGCCGCACGCCTGCACCCTCGAGGGCGTCTGCGATGGCACGGGCTGCGCCACCAGCGCCTATCATCAGGCATACGGCACCGTGCACATCACCGACTGCCCGGAGCGCACCGATGCCATCAGTGTTATAGCCGGAGAAGGTTCCGTCCTCATGACGTACCACCAGGTTCACTGCTGCGATGCGTCTTGACACATCGCACAAACAGCCCACCAGGCCGGACACGGCCTCCTTATGGGGAATAGTCACGTTGAATCCGCTCAGATTGCTCCATGCCGAGAAGGACCTCATGGTCTCAGGAATCGCCCTAGGTGGAACATCGTGGGCAATGTAAACCATGTCAAGACCCATGCGGGAAAAGATATGATTGTAGATGCGAGGAGCCCTGACATTGATGGAAGGGTGTGCAAGAATGGTGAATACCCGTGTCCGACCGGTGATGACCACGCTCAGTGCCTTTTCTCCTTGACCCTCTCGGCGATGTTCGACAGGATGTCTCCTGCGCTGCCTTGGACAAGGAAGTCCGAGACATCATCCGTAAGCGGGGTGGGTTCGCGGTTGATCTCGATGACGTGGGCGTTGATCTTCGTGAAGAGACCTCCCATGCCCCTGAACATGGAATTCATGCCTTTTGCCACGATGGGCAGGGAGGCTGCGGGTTCGATCTGGGCTGAAGTACCGATGACGAGCATGAGGTCGCACTCCTGAGCATGCCGGAAGGAGTCATTAAGGGCCTTCTGCGGAATGGCCTCACCGAAGAACACAGCATCCGGCTTGAGGAGACCTCCGCACTGGCATCGAGGGGGAAGGCATGTGCTGTTCGTTATGATCTCCAGGAGCTGTTCGTAACCGTATTTCCGTCCGCATGTAAGACATTTGAAGATGAGCATGTTCCCATGAAATTCAATGACGTTGCTGCTGCCGGCTTTCTGATGGAGATTGTCGATGTTTTGGGTGATGACCACCTTGACAAGCCCCATATCCTCGAGGTCAGCCAGGGCATAATGCCCTCGGTTGGGCTGGGCGTCCCACAGGGAAAGTTCCCCCGAGGTGTTCATCTCGATGAGGCATTTCCAGACCACGTCAGGCTCGGCAAGAAAACGTGCATAAAAGAAGAGGGTTGGGTCGTAACGTTCCCAGATGCCGCCGGGAGATCTGAAGTCGGGGACACCCGATTCGGTGGATATGCCCGCACCGGTGAGGACCACCGTATGTTTCGATCTCAGGAGCAGCTCTACGGCCTTCTCGATGAGGGGAAGATCCATGGCAAGAGCTTTACCAGAGCAACATTGTGAGGTCAAGGTGTATGCTGGATGAGCTTTACAGGCAGTCAACGAGGGCACATGACTTCTGTGGACTTCTTGGAACCACCGTCAACCACCTGTCTTCTCGCGAAAGATCTCATCGCTGATATTCATATTGAATCGATAGCCGCTCAGTCGGATGTCGCTGATATTGCCCATGGCGTCTTTGAGCAGGATGCGTTCTATCAGGCCGTCTGTATCCACCCACACCGAAATGGAGCCAGTGCCTGTTTTAGGGGTGAGGATAAGACGGTCGGCCGTCTCCTGCACGGCATACTGTTCCTCAATGGAAGTGAAGCCCGCGAAGAACCCCAGGATGTTCTGGGCGGATATTTCCGGGGGGATCTCCTGTACCTGGGAGGTGCCCTGCTCGGGCAGGACGATGAGCACGGTGGAGCCTTTGAGGATGAGGATCTGTCGCTCAGGACTCATCACATCCATCCTTACGCCGGAATTCCGTTTATAGGAAACCTTGCCGTCAAAGAGGACAGTCTTGTTGGCAATGACCTGGAAGGTCTCCTGTTTGAAGACGGCGCTGAAGTCATTCAGTTTTGCATAGCGCTGCTGTACCTTGCCGAGTTCGATGGCATGGGTGAGCCCTGTCAGACCGAGGAAAACGATTACGAGAATACTACTCTTCCAGCTCCCGTGCATATGACTTGACCAGTACCTTTCGTGGTTTGCCTGCAGCATCCGCTGGACCCAGGATACCTTCCGATTCCATCTGTTCGATGATGCGTGCCGCTCGGTTATAGCCTATCCTGAATCTACGCTGAATGAGAGATATGGATGCGCTTCCCTTGCTGGTGACGAACTCGAGGGCTTCGTCGTAGACAGGGTCATAAGCATCATCCAGGCCGTTCGTATCGCTATCTTCCCTGGCCAGCTCAGCGATCTGGGTGTCGAGCTCCTTCACATAGTCAGGCCCTTTCTGTTCGCGGATGAAATCGATTACCTTGTCCAGCTCTTCTTCGGAGACATAAGCACCATGCACCCGTTTCAGGTGGGTCGTCCCCGGGGACAGGAAGAGCATGTCTCCCAGGCCGAGGAGCTGGTCTGCCCCTGAAGAATCAAGGATGGTCCGCGAGTCGATCTTGGAGGAGACCCTGAAAGAGATACGTGAAGGGAAGTTGGATTTGATGAGGCCCGTGATTACGTCAACCGAAGGACGCTGGGTTGCGACGATCATGTAGATTCCCGCTGCCCTGGCCATCTGAGCCAGGCGTGCGATGAAGACCTCCACCTCCCGGTTGACCATCATGAGGTCTGCCATCTCATCGATGAGCACCACGACCTTGGGCAGCAGTCCCGGTTCGCCTTCCTGCTGTTTGAGCGTGGCAAGGGTGGTTCTGGCCTCTGGATTGTCCTTCTTCGCCTTCTTGTTGTAGGAGTCGATGCCTTTGACCCCATGGTCCTTGAAGAGGGCATAGCGCATCTCCATTTCGGCGACGGCCCACTTGAGCACCGGCAGTGCCTCGCGTGGATCAATGACCACAGGATGGAGCAGGTGCGGGATGCCCTCGTAGTGGGAAAGCTCGATGCGCTTGGGATCGATCATGATAAATTTCAGATCGGAAGGGTTATTCTTGTAGAGCAGGGACAGGATCATGGTATTGAGGCCCACGCTCTTGCCTGTGCCTGTAGCCCCGGCAATGAGGAGGTGGGGCATCTTGGCCAGATTCGTCACTACGGGAGATCCCTCGATGTCAGTGCCCAGGGCAAGAGTCAAAGGGGCGTTCGATGTGGTGAATTCCTTGCTTGCAAGGATCCTTCGCAGGCTCACGATCTCACGGGAGCGGTTGGGGATCTCTATCCCCACGGCATTCTTGCCGGGAATGGGGGCCACCACCCGTACGGGCGCAGCCTTCAGCGCCATGGCCAGGTCATCTGCAAGGGAAACAATCTTGGTGATCTTTATGCCTGGTGCCGGGGTGAACTCGTACATGGTGATCACTGGGCCTGGTTTGATCTCAAGGATTTCTCCCTCCACACCGAAATCCTTGAGCTTGGAGAGGATCAGGGAGGCGTTTGCCTTGAGCTCCTTCTCGGTGATGGTGCGGCTCTTCGACGGCGGGTTGCTGAGCAGGGATATGGGTGGGAACTGGTAGTTGTCTATGAAGTCCAGGGTGGCCTGTTTGGGCACCTCTGATACGTCATGACCTTCATGGTCCATCATGGTGATCCGTGGTTCCTTGCTGCCGGCGCGCTCCTTGTCGGTCCTGGCCCGAGGTGCTGTCTTGCCAGGTTTAACATCCGTCGTACGGTCAATAACTTCTTTTTTCCTCTTGGGGATTGCCCGATTCTCCCGGATGTGCATGATGAGTTCACGGATCGAGCGGATCGAGGACGCCAGATCATACCCCATCATGATCCCGCCCAACAGGAGCATGACCAGGAGAACAAGAGAACCCCAGTAATTCAGGTAAGTTAGGAGAGACTCGCCTATGATCCTGCCGACGACGCCCCCGGCCTTGATGGTGGTAGAGAAAAGAGACAGTCCTTTCGGGAAGAAGAGGTGGGCCATCCCCAGCACGGCGAACATGATGATGACGGTGCTCGCAATATGCAGCCAGTTTACCGGATGTTTCCGTAGGCAGTAGCGATAAGCATAATCGATCATGAACACCGGCAGAGCAAAGGACCAGATGCCGAAGACAATATAGAGGCCGTCGGCGATGTAAGAACCAACGAAACCCATCCAGTTCTGGAAGGTTTCGGTGTGCCTAGACAGGGTAAATCCGGGATCTTCCGGGGAAAAGGAGACCAGGGCCAGGAAAAGAAAAGCCGAGGCGAACAGTAGGAATAGCCCCATGATATGAACAGGCGCTGTACTTATGCTTTCCCGCTTCGCCATGTATCAACCTTCCCTCTGTCGCTGCCAGGCATGCAATACCCGTCAGCAAGCCTTTACAGAAAAGATGAAAAAATTTCCTTTGTAACGTCCATATCAGAAATCTCAAAGAAATTAAACCCACCATAAAGGCACTTGTCACCCTCATCGCATGCAGCAAGGAGAGACCTCCGGGAAGAATCATGACCAGGATTTCCGGCGATCACATTTCCATGATGATCGGGATGATCATGGGCTTCTTTCCGAGCCTCGACTTCAGCATGGTACCCAGGGATTCCCTCATGCGGTTCTGGACCACCTGGGTGTCCATGTCCTTGACCAAGCACATGTTTAGAATCTGCGAAGCGTTCTTCCTGATATCGTCCACGATCTCCTGTTCCATGCTGGCAGGGACAACTCCCTTGCACATGATGTCCGGGCCCAACGCCACTTCTGATCGTGCGGAATCGAGTACAATGAAGACGATGACCAGTCCGCCCTCTGAGATATGCCTGCGGTCGCGGAGAACTACGTCGTGGATGTTGCCGGTGAGCTCTCCGTCAACAAAACACTTTCCATGGGGGGCCTCTCCGGTGATCTCCATGCCGGTTGCTGTCAGGGACCAAACCTGACCAGGCCTGGCGAGGACTATCTCTGGATCTGAGGTGAGCGATTTCTCAACCATGTCAGCCAGGGCCTTCATATGGCGCAGCTCACCATGAATGGGCATTATGATCCGTGGGTTGAGAAGCTTCACCGCTTCCAGTATCTCGCTGTGGGTGGCGTGCCCCGTGGCGTGCACGTCCGCTGTGTCCGGGTAATACACGCGGGCCCCAAAATCTATGAGCTGGTCTATGCATCGGGCTATGGCGATCTCATTGCCAGGTATGATGCGTGCCGATATGATGACGCTGTCGCCGGACCGTGCTTTGAACTTATGCCAACCCCGCGCTATGAGAGAAAGGACCGAGTACATCTCGCCCTGGGTGCCCGTACAGATAATCATGAGCCTGCTCCGGTCGATGGTGGAGATCTCTTCGGGCTTGATGAGGTCCCGGGGATCGAATTCAACGATACCGAGGTCCGATGCGATGTCCACAACCTGGTTTATGCTCCTTCCAATGATGGTTACCTTTCTGCTGTTCTGCACGGCCAGATCATAGAGCATCTGGATGCGCTTCACATGGCTGGAGAAGGTGGAAACGAGCACGGCACCGTTGGTCTGTTTGATGATGGCATCAATGGTAGCCATCACCCTCTCTTCGTCTGCGCAACGTGGATCAACCTCGGCATTGGTGCTTTCACAGATGAAGAGCTGCACCGGGGTTTCTATACGGCTGAACTCGGGAGGCACCACTCTGAAGTCTCCTGAGTGGACGATACGACCCTGGGGAGTCTTCATATTGAGGCTGAAGCACCCGATGGTGGAATGAAGCACCTCGATGAACTCGATTTCCATTCCCGCAAGGGGTATGGTCTGACCGGCGTGGACGGGGATGAGCCTGAGGTGGCCGTCCATGTCGTATTCCCTGAGCTTTCGCTTCGCCAATTCCAGTGTGAAGGGATGGCTGTATACCGGTATGGGAGCCTCTTTGAGGAGGTATGGGAGGGCTCCGATGTGGTCCTCGTGGGCGTGGGTCAGGATGATGCCCTGAAAGGCCTCCTGGTTCTCCACCACATGGGTGAAATCCGGGATGATCTGATCGATGCCAGTGGGGTTGTATTTCGGGAACATGATCCCCGTATCCACTACGATGGAGCCACTCCCCGTCTCAACGACCATGGAATTGAGGCCGAACTCCCTCACACCCCCCAGGGGGATGATCTTCACCGTATTCATGTCTTGCACCCGGAGAGACGCTCTATTTCAGAGCGAAGCAGGATTGATGCTGTCTCGATGTCGGTCCTTGTCTGCTTGGGGATGGGAATGTGAGGAAAGATCAAGGGCTGCCCGATGGCAACCTTCACAGGGACGCGCTTGATGGAGGATGTCCAGCGCGGCATGAGCTCATATGCCCCTGATATGCCCACCGGAAGGACCGGGACTCCAAGGGCGAGGATAAGTCGCATGGTTCCGGTCTTGAAAGGCAGCATCTCCCCCTCCCAGGTACGCTCCCCTTCTGGGAAGATGCCGAGGATATGGCCCTGCTGGACCACGCGGATTGCATTGCGTACGGCCAGCACGTCTATGGTGTAACGCCTGACCGGGAAGGAGCTGGCGTGGCGAAGAAACCACTTCATGAAGGGGTGATGGTACTCGGAGTTCTTAGCCATGAACCAGACATTGCGAGAGGTGAAGAAACCCAGAATGACCGAGTCCAGAAATGATGTGTGGTTGGGCAGGAGGATCGCCGGGCCCCTGGGGGGGATGTTGTCAAGCCCTTGAATCTCTATTTTGAACAGCGGTTTTATGATGAGGCGGGCAATGGGTTTCAGTATCATTGGGAGGGGGCTCGTGTCCTTGGAATACCAACGCCTCTGGGGAACTCTCAGGACCTTGTGACCGCATATCCTTGCAGGCTTTTCCTTCAGTGAGGATCGGAGTCTGATGCGAGGATAGAATTCCAGGATCTCCTCAGGAGCATGATGCTTGCGCAGGGACATAAGGATGAGGTCTTCCCACTTCTTACCTGATTCCTCCACGAAGTCAAAGAAAAGAGGGCCGTGATCGGCACTGATGACGATCATGGTGTTCGATTCGATGGTGGCGCCTCTGAGACGGGAGAAGGGTACAGTCATACTGTCCGAGGCGCCGGAGAATGTCAGGCGATCATTATGCAATGCAAGGATGCCGGTATCGATGGGTGCCCTGGTGAAATGATATGCCGTAATGCCTGCGAAGCCCTTGTACATACCTTCCTGTGCTTCGATCGACAGCCTTACCTGCTTGCTTCTCATGATGGTCCCATCCTTGCCATCGGGCAGGCCGAAATCCAGGATCTTCCTGTACCAATGGGACAAGGGCTGAATATTGCCCCCGATGGAAACGAGAGAACGGGAGACCGCATGGAAGGTGGTCTGGCAGGAAACGCAGCGATCTTTTTCAATCCATTCGAATGCGCCGCATAAGGGACACCTATAGAGCAGATCGCCAATCATCGGCTAGACAGTATATCCAAGTTTGATTGACTTGTATACTTCTTCCATGAGCGAAGCTACATCGCGGCCCTCTGTAAGTATGGGCTTGCCAATGACCAGGGTGATGGCCCCGGGCTTGACCCGGATGGCTTGTTTTGGAAGGATTTCCCGTGTCCCGATCACGGAAATGGGGACAATGGGCACCCCTGCCTCCCGAGCCAGGTGGAACCCGCCCTTCTTGAAGGGATACTGGAGACTGCCGTCACAGGAGCGAGTCCCTTCCGGGAAGATGACGATGGAAGTGCCGTGGCGGATCTTATGTGCCGCGATGTACATGCTCTGCATGGCCTTCCCATGGTTTGCCCGGTCAATGAGTATGTATCCGGCTCTCTTCATTCCAAGCCCCAGCAGGGGGATACGGAAGAGCTCCTTCTTCACGGTCCAGCGGAACTGGACATTCAGGTAGCCCAGTATAGCGAACACATCGAAATGGCTCACATGGTTGGGCATGTATACCGCCGGACCGTCCGGAATATTATCCTCTCCTTTGACCTCAAGCGTGCACCCTGAACAGAGGAGGGAGAAACGGGCCCAGTATCGGGCAATCAGGTGAGGGAGATCACCGGCCTTACTGAAGATGGAGATTATCAGCAGTGGTATGATAACAACCATGATATAGAGATAAGACCCGAGTGCCGTCCTGAGAGACCAATACATGGTGGAAGGATTTACAAAACTTTTACAATTATGTCAAACAGGCCCCCCCCGGTGCAGCAGATAACATGGGACATAGGTGCGGAAAAGATGCGGAAGGAGGTACAGGATCACTCTTTGGTGAAGGCGTACATGAGATCATCGAGCATTTCTTCACGGGAGCTTATGGCTTTCAGCGTGGCCTCGAAGCCTGATTTTGCCTTTATCATGTCAACAAGCTCCCTCGCTAAATCCACATTCGACTGTGAGACTCCTGCCTGGTCGAGGGGAGCCGGATCGTCGGACCGGATCGTATTCACCTCGATGACGCCGGTCTTGGATGACGTGATGGCGGTCCGGATGGACTTGTATTCAGGAGTGTTCATGTTCGCCACATTCGATGTGGCATTCGCCAGAAGGATCTCGTTGGCCCTCAGGGATGAAAGGAGTATGGAGGACATTTTCATTCTCTCCCTTGTACACATATCGGAGAGATGTCTATAATCTTGAACATGAAGAAACCAGGACTCCTCCAGAAGCTTCTCCTCGCCTACGTGGTCTTTGTGGTAGTGCTCTCGGGGATCACGCTGGTGCTCTTTGTGGTATCGTCGCGTGTGAGCACATTGTCCACCAGGATCTATCTCATCGATTACAAGAAAAAGGAGATCACTGACAAGCTGATTGCCAACCTCATATCCATAGAGGAGACAGGGAAACAGTATATGCTTCTCCAGAACGATTCCTACCGCGTCATCCTTGAGCAGCAAGAGAAGGACATCTCCCTTGCGTGGGAAAATCTAAGCGCCATGGGCATGGACTATAATGAGCCCGAACGAAACATGGTGGAGAACGGCAAAGGATTGTGGCTGGCCTATGTGAGCAGGTTTCACTCCCAGCTCAGGAAGCTTCCGAAGAACCCTGAAGAGCTTGAGAAGATCTTTCAGCACAACAGTGGAGAGGTGGACGGTATTGTTGCCGTAGCCCGTTATATAAACAGGGAAGCCGTGGACAAACTGCGCAATCATATTGCCTATCTCAAGGACCTGGGTGATGAGATCATGGCATGGACCTGGTGGGCACTGGCCCTGGGGCTTTCCATAGGCCTGATCGTTCCCATCCTGATCTATAGCAGCGTTACCCGGGACCTCAAACGTATAAAGGGAGGCATCAAGCATATTGCCGAGGGGGACTTCACCTACCGTATCAACCTCGAGTCCAAGGACGAGCTGGGAATGCTGGCAGAATCCTTCAATAACATGGCACTGCGGCTTAAGGAGCTCGATGAAATGAAGTCTGAGTTCATCTCGGTGGTTTCCCACGAGCTCAAGACACCCCTCACATCCATGAAGGAGGCTTCCAGTCTTCTCCTGGAAGGGCTTGCAGGGGTGCTGTCGGAAAGACAGAGGCGTCTTGTGGAGATCATGGGCCAAGGCATCAAAAGACTCCTGCACACGGTATCCGAACTGCTCGACATGTCCCGGATCGAAAGCGGCATGGTCAGGTTGAACAAGGAGACCCACGACATGAATACGGTGATATCCTCCTTCATCTCAGAGATCAAGCCCATAGCAGATTCGGGAAGCGTGGAGATCCGAGTGGACTATGCAGGCAAATGCTGTGAGGTCATGGTCGACAGAAACAAGATCCTACAGGTCTTGACAAACCTCACACACAATGCCATCAAGTACTCACCCGAGGGATCCATGGTAGAAATAAGAGTCAGGGACTCCGATGGGTGTATCATCACAGAGGTCGAAGACCACGGCAAGGGCATCCCCGAAGAGGATCTTCCCCGTATCTTTGAGAAATTCTACCAGTCAAGATACACACGGGGACATGGCGGCATAGGACTTGGCCTTGCGATTTCCAGGGGGATAGTAGATGCGCATGGAGGAAAGATGTTTGCACAGAGCCGAGTGGGCAAGGGCAGTATCTTTTCTTTTAGCCTACCTTGTGCTCATGAGCATGCTGTTTCTCCAGGGGTGTGCGAAGGAACTCCTGACCACAAGGATTGATACCGCAGAAGAGAGACTCTCTCGAGGGAAGGTTTCCGAAGAGAATCTCAGGGAGATGAAGCCTGTCTTGCCCCCCGCGCTGGTTGCAAGACACAAGATCGCCATCGTCATGGAATCAATCATCAAGGGTGATTTCTCTTACGGCACGGTGAAAGCCGACCTTACCGAGGTCAGGGATGGCTCTCTCACCCCTGATTATCTCAGTGTGGAGGCCGGATATATACTGACACTTGTGGAGAAGATGGAAACCCTTAACAAGACTTCGTCCAGGGCAAAAGAATGTGCCAAGGAAGGAGATGAATTGAAGCGTGAACTAGAGCAGGTCAGGAAGGAAAGCGAGGATCTCAGGAAGGAGATCGAGACCCTGACCTATAAGCTGAAAAAGCTCGAAGAGATTCATATCGAGTCTGTCAAGCGTAGAGGAAAGCAATGAGCCAACGGCACAGGGTCCTCATCATCGACGACGAGCCTGATATTGTTGAGGTGATGATGGCGCGGCTCGAGGCCATGGGCTTCTTTGCAATGGGATATACCAAGGCCCCCAAGGCCCTGGAGGCTTTGAGAAAAGAGGATTTCAGCGTCCTGATAACCGACCTGAAGATGCCTGACATGGACGGGATGGAGGTCCTTGCCGAGGCCAAGAAGATCGATCCTGACATCGAGGTCATCATTTTCACAGCCTACGGGTCCATTGAAGGGGCTGTTCAGGCCATCAAGGAAGGTGCGCACGATTATCTCGTGAAGCCCTTCGAACCCATAGAGCTCGTGGCCAAGATCGAGAAAGCGATCGAAAAGCGCGGACTCAAGCAGAGGGTCCGCTACTTGGAGCAGGAGATAGGCAAATCCATCGGCCAGCACATGTTTGCCGAAAGCCCAGCCATGAAGAAGATTATCTCCTTGGTCAGGCAGGTCAGCGATTCTGATGCCACTGTGCTCGTGCTTGGAGAGTCGGGTACGGGCAAGGAGCTCATCGCCCGCATGCTCCATCATGAGAGCAGGCGGCGAGAGGGCAAACTCGTGATCATGGATTGCGGGGCCACTCCGGCCACCCTTATCGAGGCAGAGCTGTTCGGATATCAGCGAGGATCGTATACAGGGGCGGTCAGGGATAAGAAGGGCATCATAGAAGAGGCCGATGGGGGAACGCTCTTCTTGGATGAGATCGGGAACATATCTCCCGAGTTGCAGACAAGGCTCCTGCGTGTGCTGGAGAACGGCGAGTTCAGACGCCTTGGCGAGCTTGACCAGAGGCATGTGAACATCCGCGTCATTGCAGCAACCAACGTGGATCTCAAGGCCAAGGTGGACAGGGGGGAGTTTCGCGAAGATCTCTTCTACCGCCTCAAGGTCATTACCATCACCATCCCTCCCTTGCGAGAACGAACGGAGGATATCATCGGCCTATCTCAGATTTTTCTCTCTGAGTTCTGCGAGAAGGCGGGGAAAAAGGTGAAAGGATTCAGCCGGGAGGCCATGGACATGCTCCTGTCCCACCACTGGCCCGGTAATGTGCGGGAATTGAAGAACATCGTCCAGTCAGCAGTGGTGCTCTGCAAGGAAGATGTGATCACCCCGGATGAGATCCTTCCTTCGGGTATCTACGATAGGGCACCCGTTCAAACCGTCGAGGAAGGCCTCAACCCCATCGAGGCCCACGAGAAGGCCATGGTCATAGACGCCCTCAAAAAGACGAACTGGGTCCAGAAGGATGCTGCACGGATACTGGGCATATCACGGCGTGTTATGCACTACAAGATCAGGAAGTTCAATCTCATGCCCGACAAGGAGAAGGGATAGCGTTTTATTGAGATCCTGGTTCCATTGCCTGGCACTCCCCCTTCTTACTCCTTTTTATCCATCTTCCGGTACAGGGTCCTTGTGGATATTCCGAGCAGCTTGGATGCCAGGCCTTTGTCACCTTTGGTGCGTTTCAGGGTTTCCTCCATCAGTATGCGCTCAACCTCTTCCAGCGGAGTTCCCAGCGGGATGGTAACCGACTCCATGGCGGGAATGCTGGTGGACTGGATCTGGACAGGCAAATCGTCGGGTCCGATGATACCGTCGCGGTCGAGGACCACGCTGCGCTCGATGACATTCTCGAGTTCTCGCACGTTGCCCTGCCATTCATGACCGAGCAGGATCTCCATGGCCTTGGATTCGATGCCTTTCATCTCCTTGTCGTTCTTGTGGGAGAAGCGGTTGATGAAGTGCTGGACAAGGTTGGGGATATCCTCCCTGCGTTCCCTCAAGGGGGGGAGCTGCAGGGCGATGACATTGAGCCTCCAGTACAGGTCTTCCCGGAACTGGCCGTTCTTGACCATGGCGGCGAGGTCCTTGTTGGTGGCTGCAATGATGCGGGTGTCTACCTTGATCGTTTTATTGCTGCCGAGCCGCTCAAAGGTCTCTTCCTGAAGGATGCGCAACAGCTTGACCTGTACCGCCTGGGGCACCTCGCCGATCTCGTCAAGGAAGATACTCGACTTGTCCGCCACCTCAAACCGGCCTTCCTTCCTACCAGCTGCGCCGGTGAAGGCGCCCTTTTCGTAGCCGAAAAGCTCTGACTCGATAAGGGTTTCGGGGATTGCTGCGCAATTGACCTTGATCATGGGCCTACCAGCTCGCGGCGATAGTTTGTGGATCATGTCGGCGATAACTTCCTTCCCCGTGCCAGACTCACCCATGATGAGTACTGTCGCCTGGCTTGGAGCCACCTGATGGACTATTTCCACAAGCTTCTTCATCGAAGGGCTAGCGGTTTCGATGAGAGGGGCCGCCTCCATGGCTTCGATACGCTCCTTCATCTTGACGTTGTCCATGGTGAGTATCTGCTTCTCTACGGCCTTCTGAACAGCCTTGACGATATCAGCCTTTTTGAAAGGTTTTGTAATGTAATCATAGGCACCCTGCTTCATGGAGTCCACAGCAGTATCCACCGAGGCATATCCCGTGATCATGATGACCTCGGTGTAAGGTGACACGGACTTGCACACCTTGAGCAATTCAAGGCCGTCCATTCCCGCCATGCGGATATCCGATATTAGGAGATCAATATCACTACCTCGGATGATCTTGAAGGCCTCCTCTCCGTTGGAGGCTGTTAATACCTCGAAGCCTTCCTTCTCCAGGATCTTCTTGAGCGATTGGCGGATACCTATCTCGTCATCGACCACCAGGATCTTTTTTGTCAGGTTGTTCATGGCTCGAATGGGTCCTTCGTGAGGGTCTGGATCTTCAGTTTATTCGTTCCTTCTCCTAGGATCATTTCTAGGTAGAAGGCTTTTCCGCTTTTGGAAGCAGCATACACAATGTATGAACCAGGCTTAATTGCTTCGATGGAAACCCTGTTCTTTCTCTGATCAACAACTCCCTTGTAGCGTACCGAGGTTCTCCTCAGATCATAAGCTTTTGCACGGAATTCCCTCATGCTCTCCTTGGTCTCACTTTCATAGAGGGCTCTGGCCCTGGACAGGGCGTCTGTCTTGGCGTTGCTGTCATCCCGCGCCCTTTGAGATGCCAACCGGAAGCTGCTGAGAATGCCGGAAAAGGCCTCTTTGATATCCATGACCTTGGTTTGTCCTTTATATCCCTTCTGGGAGACAAAGTGGACGTCGGTAACCCGTATGGAGAAGCCTCCCGGCATCGAAGAATGGATGCGCTTGATATCATGTTCCTTTAGTTCGCTCAGGAAGAAGGAGAAATGTTCAGGTTCGTTCCCCTGGTTCGAGAGGCTCTCTCCTGGGGCCAGACCGAATATCAGATTCTTGGGATTGATGAACTCAAGCACCAGGGAGGTTGTGATGGGCAGTGCGATATCTTCGATAACCGGTTTATACGTGATGTCGCTGATGATCATGTTAGAGGTGTTGTGCGCTGTAAAGAAAAAAGTGATATCTCCGAGAGCCGACTCCTGGGTGATCTGATTGCTGGCCGAATGAATGGTAATGGGGATCTTCTCGATATACTGCTTCCGGAGGCTGTCGATCCTCTCGGAATAGGACTTGTCCGCATGGGCTATGGAAAGCAAAGCCTGGGCTGCTTCTTTTTCCAGCTTGTCTACCTGGTGCGTCTCGCTGGAGGCCTTGAGTTGGGTATCGAGACGTTCCTTGAGGAAAGAGAGTACCGCACCAGTTCCCGGAGAGAGGAGCTTTACCTCGGTTATCCCCTGTGGCACTATGGCTACAAACCGCGCTGCATATGCATGCGACGGGATGATGATCAGCAGCAAGACGAGTGCATAAAAAGGTCTCACGAGCTCACCTCCATCGACACGTTTTCTTTGTGGAAGGGGAAGGAGATGATGAAGGTCGATCCTGTTCCTTTCTGGCTCTCCACATCGACCCATCCGTCGTGTGCATTTGCTATGTACTGAACCAAGGCAAGCCCCAGACCGGTTCCGTTGTCCTTGGTGGTGAAGTAGGGGTCGAAGATCCTCCTGGTGATCTCGGGAGGGATACCATAGCCGGTATCTTTCACCAGGAGCAGCAAATTATCCTTGATTCCCAAGAGGGATATTTCCAAAGAACCTCCCGAAGGCATTGCATCTTCCGCATTCTTGATGAGGTTTATCAAAAGCTGCTTGAATTGTCCACGGTCTATCATGATGTTCGGGAGTTTTTCAGGACAGGTGATTGAGGTCTCGATATTCCTGCGTTTGAGCTCCGGCATGAGCATGGACAATGCGGAAGATACCTCCACCTGTGGATTCACGAGCTGTTTCTTGGGGTGGGGGAGACGGGCATAGGAAAGATATTCATCCGTGACCTGCGAGAGACGATCTATTTCGTTCTCGATGATCTTCAGAAGCTCCAGGGCCTCTTCGTTGCTTTCCATCTCTTTGATCTCATCTTCAAGCAGTTCGGAGTGGAGAAGGACTGACGTCAGCGGGTTACGGATCTCATGCGCCACGTGAGCGGACATCTGTCCGACGGCAGCGAGTTTCTCCGCCTGGATGAGCTTCTCGGTGAGCGCCTTCTTCTCGGTTATGTCCACAGCATATTGGACCACGTAATCCACCTCCCCCTCGGCACCGAACAGAGGGATGGCGCTGATGTCAAAGAAGTATGGCTTACCTCCTATATCCACCCGTGTATCTCTCTGTGTGACGATCTCTCCCGATCTGAAGCACTGCTCCACGAGCTTGGTATGGCATATGCGTTCCCCATCGGTAAAATCCAGAGAACAGTGCTTGTCTATGACGTCCTCCCTCTTCAGGCCGTATAGGTCGCACAGGCGCTGGTTGGCATCTGTAATGGTGAAGGCTGCATCGATCATGGCCAGGTAATGGGGTACACCATTGAAGATGGTCTCCATCCGTTTGTGAGCGACCAGGACCCTGTCGGCCCATTTGTTCCGCTCGGAAGCCGCGGCCCTTGCCCGGTTGATCCGGAGCATGGTTATGGTGGCTATCAGAACGAAGCCGATGCTGACCGAGCCCAGAACAAGGGTGTTGCCGAAGGTTCCGGACATGAGGTCGATGACCTCGCTGTACGGCGAGCTCGTGATGGTGACCCACCTGCGGTTTAGGAAATGGACTGACGAAAAGGCAAGGAGCTTCTTCACTGGTTTGGTGTCCGGGTAATTAGGGAAGACGAATTCGTACATCCCGTCGTTCTTAAGCTCCATGGCCTGCCGTATGGCATCGACGCCGGAAATCTTGATCCCTTGCTTCTTCAGACCGATGATGATGTCATTGAGGTTCAGGCCGATCCACTTGGGGTTGGGGTGGTAAAGGATCATGCCGGTTTCGTCCAGCATCCAGACATAGCCTGTTTTCGAAGGCCTTATGGGAGCGACATAGTGGACCGTTATATTGGAGAGGTCGATGGCGCAACCGATGACGCCGTGAAAGGTTCCGTCGGCACCCTTTAGGGGAAAGGAGATGACGAAAGTCTCGAAACGGCCCGGGATATCATAATACTGTTCCCCGCCCACCAGGATGATGTCAGAGACGAAGGGGACGTTGAGTTCTTTGGCCACCCGGAAATAGGTGCGGAAGCTGAAGTCCTTCCCTTCAAGACCAGGGAGGAGCTGGTGCGGGTGGTGGAACCGCATGATCCCTTCATTATCCTCCCAGAAGACGAACACCACCTTGTTCTTCAACGAGGAATATACGTTCTGTACTGCGGTCTTGATGGCATCGGGGTCACCGTCGGCCACGCTCTTGATATGGGTGGTGAGGCTAAGGATGTTCGTGATGTCGTGCATGTACTGTTCGATGCCCGTTGCCGTCTGTCTCGCCAGGAGTCCCTGTTCCCGGTTGAACTGGGCGGCCATCTCCCGCTCGACTCCACGGTAGGAGTAAAGGGCGAATACGATCACAAAACCGAGCACGATGAAACTGCCCAGCCAGATGATTATATCCCATTTCGTTTCCTTGAGCTCGATGGTATGACGCTTCGTTACCTTCACTTGCCTCATCATGATCTCACCCGAAATAGGTATCCTTTTCTATGGCACGGGGAAGCAGGGCGGCCTTGAGATTCAGTTCTTCGAAGTCAAGGGCAAACAAGGGGCTGAATTCCACTGAGATTCCATTCCCAACCTCTATGCCGAGCCTGTTCAGCCATGAAGCATACAGGCTGGTCTGCATATGCCGCGAGCTTTCCAGTGAATCCACACCCGTGAGGTTCTTGACAGGTGCGAATTCCTCTTCCCTGAGGACCTCGAGGGTGATACTCCTGTCAGCCAGGGGGAGCGCATCAAAGAGAAATGTCTCGAACTTGATGCCCTCGATTTCCGTCATCTTGCCGGAGGCATCGCTGACAGTGATTCTTTTCCTGGCACGATGAAAGGGCAGCAAGGAACCGTGTTCCGTGATAGACTCGACGAAGTCTCTCCGAATCAAATGAATAGCAATGGACCCGGCCCAGTGGAGAATATTCCCGGCTGCATCTCTGGCGTACCGGACGGCATCGTCCAGGTCGCTGTATTCGAGCAGGAGGGTCTTGTCCCCCTGCCGTGTGATCACACCCACCTTTTCCTCGAAGGTCGTCTTTCGCACAACCTTGGAAGACATCTGGGCCCTGTTCAGGCTGTGCAGGCCAATGAACAGGGGATCGCACACCTTGACCAGGGGATTGTCGACCTGGAAGTAAAATATCTCCTCGATGCCGAGGCCCTTCATCATGCCAAGGGAGCCTGACCTTCGCAAGGCCATGAAGGTTCCTCCGTGGCCGTCCGGATTCATGAAAAGCCCGCCGTTTCCAGCGATGATGAACTTGCCGTCCTCCGTTATCGAGGGGAGCATTCCCTGGACAAAGAAGTGTATCTCCCCATTGTCCAGCCCGAAATACCCGTTCTCCCTGAAGTATTCCCTTGTATGGGAGTCGTTTTCCCGGGATGTCATGATGAACCATGGGATTGCGCGCCCGAAGCGGTTCTTGAGCGCGAGGATTTTCTCAGCAAAGAGGTGAAACAGGCTTTTACCCTCCACCGGTGTCACGCCCACGACACCCTTGGGTGCGTCGATGCCCAGCCGGGATCCCTGGCCCCCTGCAACGACGAGTGCCGCAACCTTGCCCCTGCTCAACAGCTCACGGCCGTGCTCGATGGAGGCAACGGCTTCCTTCGAAGAGGCGAAGGTAGCTGGTATGACGTCCGCAGGCTCCAACTCTCCCCTGGTGGGGCAGTAGAGACCTTTTGCCAGGATAAGGCTATTGACCAGTTCGAGATCGACTCCCTCGAGATCCCGTACTATCTTCTGACGAGTGGCTGGGCTGCCCTCACTGTTTAGGAGTCTTGCGATATGATCCTGCCCCAGATTTCTTAGCCTTTGCTCGAGCATCCAGAATCTCCCGTATCCTTTTCTCTACCCCGGCGTCCAGGGGTTTGTACAGTTCAGTCCGGGGTAGACCCTCGGGCAGATAGTCCAGTGAAAGAGCGCCTTCCGGGTCATCATGGGCGTATATATAACCTTTGCCGTAGCCGATCTCTTTCATGAGCCTGGTGGGTGTGTTTCGCAGCGAGAGGGGTACCCCGGGGGAACCTGTCGTCCGAATGAGCTTCTGCGCCTTCTTCTCAGCCAGATATACAGCGTTGCTCTTGGGGGCGCAGGCAAGGTAGATGGCTGTCTCATACAAAGCAATTTCCCCTTCAGGGCTTCCCACGAAGGTGAAGGCCTCCTTGGCGCTCACGGCGACACGCAAGGCATTCGGATCTGCCATGCCCACATCCTCGGAGGCGATCCGAATCATCCTGCGCAGGATGAAGAGCCTGTCCTCGCCTGCCTCCAGCATCCTACCGAGCCAGTAGATACTGGCATCCACATCACCTGCCCTGACACACTTGTGAAAGGCAGATATGAGGTCGTAGTGGTTCTCTCCGGAGCGGTCATGGTAGAGCGGCCGGTCCATGAGTCCCTTGAGATCGCCCAACTCTATGGTATCCTTGTTGATATTCATAAGAATGAGCTCCAGCAGGTTCAGAGCGGCCCGGGCATCACCATCGGCTGCCCTTGCCACGGCAGCGAGGCTGTCGTCCGAGATGGTCTTGTGCAGGGACACGACGAAGGCGTCATCAGACAGAGCCCGTCTGAGAATCTCTTCAATGACAACGGCACTCAGGGCCTTGAGCACGATCACCTGATTTCTGGACAGCAGGGGTGAGGTGATTGCAAAGGAGGGGTTTTCCGTGGTTGCTCCGATGAGGGTGATGGCCCCGCTCTCCACAAAAGGCAGGAGCGCATCCTGTTGCACCCGGTTGAAACGGTGAATCTCATCGATGAAGACGATGGGTTTCCGATCGGTCTGGGATGCCTTGCCGGTGACCCGTCTGATCTCCTGTACACCACCGGTCACTGCGTGGATGGTGAAGTACGAGTCCGGATAGAGCCTTTCGATGATGCTCGCCACACTTGTCTTGCCGGAACCGGGGGGACCCCAGAGCATGACGGAGCGCAGATTGCCCCTGGCAAAGTCCCTGAGCACAGCTTTTGCCTCATCCTGACCGAGCAGGGCGTCGATGTTCACGGGTCTCACCCTGAATGCAAGGGGTGGTAGCTGCTTCTGCATATCATCCTCTATACCACGAAAACATGCCTGGAGAAAAAAAAGAAAACCATCTTCTGGAGGCTTAAGTCATACGGAAACCTGACGATAGGTACTAATAGGTTCTTCAAGATTCATTCCCCGTAGAACCTCCTCATATGTTAGCAGGTCAAAACTGGCCTGCTTTTTTTTCAGGGAGAATACCAGAGTGACCGGCATCTGCTGCAGGTCCTTAAAGGATGTGGTGGCTGCGGGTATATTCTCTTGCAGTTCTTAGAGAACGGTCAGGCTGTGGAACAAGGAATTCCTTTCTGTGTCATCGGCGAATGCCTCTGGGTGGACATAACCAGCGGTGTCTTGAGGGGAGCCTATCTGTTGCCACCGGTACCAAGGCTTCACGCATCAGCGTGGTCCTGGTCCGCAGCGCCAGAGGGCGTCGCGGTGCCGAGGGTGATCCCCTGATCCGTCATCTCTTTGAGGATGAGGCCCTCGAAATTCTTGGCATCCCTGAAAAGAGGATTGATCCCAAGGGCTTTTTTCAACCATTCCAAGGCATTCACCCAATCCTTCCTGTCGTAATACAGGCGTGCCACATTGAAATGGAGGTGTTCGTCCCCAGGCGAGATTGTAATGGCCTTCTTGTAGTTTGCCAGGGCCTCGTCAACCATATTGGCCTTTCTGAGCTCAATGCCGAACTCATTGAAGAGGTGCTTGTTCTCTTCTTCGAAGATGGCATCGATCTCGGAGAGTTTCTGGAAGACTTCCCTGGCCTTGGCGGTATCGCCCATTTCCATGTACAGGGTTCCAATGCCGAAATTGGCCCGTATGCTGTCGGGATCGATCTTCAATGCATTGGTGTACTCATACTCCGCCGAATTGTTTTCACCCCTTTCCCGGTGTTTCTCGGCAATGGCCACGTGGCGGTCATGGTCCCCCTCATCTTTTGTTTTAATCCGGAAATGAGGGTCAAGGGTGTAGCGCTTGAGGAACTCGTCACAGGACAGTTCGATGACTATTCCTGTGGGCTTGCCCTCATTGCCCAGGAAGTGGAGCTTCACCTTTTCATCATCGATCTGCTCAGCCTGGCAGTAGTTTTTTACCCTCTGGGTTTTTTGGGTATGTCCGGTTCCCAGGGTGATCGTGGATTCTTCGAAGAATATACCTTGAATTTTTTTGATGTAGTGTGAAGGATCCATATGAATTGGATATCGGAATATTCACCGTATGAGTTTACTGGAATCCCTCGAACCGAGCCCATGGTTGACGCGTGGGTATGGACTGTGGCAACGCTAATATACAGGAAACTTTGTCGAAAGGGGGTTTGCGATGCAGCCAATTGGATTCATCGGTGCAGGGAATATGGCAGAGGCCATTGTTTCTGGGCTCCTCAGAAGAACACTGATCGCCCCTGGGGATATTACCGTGTTCGATGTCAAGCACGAGCGTTCAGGGCATATGAAGACAACATACGGTGTGGAGATAGCTCCAACGGCACAAGCAGTGGTTCTTTCCCGGGACATCGTCATCCTCGCCGTCAAGCCGGATAAGATCATGAAGGTGCTGAACGAGATCAGCAGCGAATTGTCCGGGAAGCTCGTTATCAGCATTGCTGCAGGAATAACCCTCAAGAGCATGCTCGATGTTCTCGGAAAGCAGGTGAAGACGGTGCGGGTCATGCCCAATACTCCCTGCCTGGTCCTTGAAGGGGCATCGGTGATGAGCCTGTCCTCCTCGTGTTCGGATCATGACAGGGCGGCAGTTCTGGAGATCTTCTCCGCGGTGGGCATCTGCCTGGAGATGGAGGAGAAATTCATCAACGCAGTCACTGCCCTGTCCGGATCGGGTCCCGCCTTCTGCTTCCTGTTCCTGGAAGCCTTGTCTGATGGGGCCGTGAAGGCAGGTCTGCCCCGGGAGGTCGCATTGAGGCTCGCGGCTGCCACCATGAAAGGAGCCGCGTGCATGGTCCTCGAGCTGGGCAAGCATCCCGGGCAGCTCAAAGACATGGTGACTTCACCGTCGGGGACCACCATAGAGGGGATAGCGACCCTTGAATCAAAAGGATTCCGCTCGGCTGTCATCGATGCTGTCAGTGCAGCCTACCGGAGGGCCGAGAGTCTCTCCGTGAAAGGATAAATCTTTTCGGATCATCAGATCTTCGAATTCTTGATGATCTCTACGGCATCTTTCGGTGAATCCACCAGCGTGAAGATGGACCTGTCTTCTGGCAGGATCATGCCGGACTCTAGCATGGTGTCATCGATCCACTCGAGCAGGCCTGCCCAGTATGACGACCCGATGAGGATAACCGGGAACGGCTTGAGCTTGTCTGTTTGGATGAGGGTCAGTGCCTCGAAAAGCTCGTCCATGGTGCCGAATCCTCCCGGGAAGATGACATAGCTCATGGCATATTTCACGAACATGACCTTGCGCACGAAGAAATACCGGAAATTGATGTGGATAGTGGTGTAGGGGTTGAGCTTCTGCTCGAAAGGCAGCACGA
The DNA here is from genome assembly GCA_025454155.1 of Thermodesulfobacteriota bacterium. Taxonomy (GTDB): domain Bacteria; phylum Desulfobacterota; class Desulfomonilia; order UBA1062; family UBA1062; genus MWEI01. The sequence continues at coordinate 1,666 of JALOOZ010000011.1, read as the reverse complement.
TGTTGAGCCCCACTGACTGCCCCCCGGCCTCGTATGCCCCCTTATTCGCCGCCTCCATGATGCCAGGGCCGCCCCCGGTGATGACGGAGAAACCCTCTTCAGCCAGCATGCGACCGAGCTGTTCCGCCATGGCATAGTATTTCTCACCGGGCTTTGTGCGGGCAGACCCGAAGATGGTGACCGCAGGCTCCAGAGGTGACAACTGCTCGATCCCGTCAACAAACTCGGCCATGACGCGGAAGACCCTCCAGGACTCCTGAGGCTTTATCTGATCTATGAGATATTTGTCACTTTTCACGGGTTCCTCCTCGCAGCTCATCTGTGCAATTGCATTATCGGCATGCGCGGTGCTACGGTTGAGCCGCCGTGTACGACCTGCACATACATACAACACATTCCTCGGACGGGCAACACAGCCCGCGGGAGATTTTTAACATGGCCTGCCGTAAGGCCTTGACAGGTCTTGCCTTTACGGATCACATGGACGTCGCCGCCGCAGCCGAAGGGGTGCGGCTGTCAACCGAGACGGGGATGCGGTTCTTCTCAGGGGTGGAGATGTCGACCGTTTCCGGGGATGCGGAGTACCACCTCCTGCTGTACGGTTTTCATCCAGATGATGTCGGGCTGAAGGCCTTTCTCCGCGACACATGCAGGTTCATATGGGAAAGGACCCTCGATGCGTTGCATATCTTTGTACGGATGGGATTTGATATCCAACAAAGGGATATAGACGGATGGGGATTTTCTGTGCCCACGGGAGTCACCCTCCTCAATGCTCTCCTCAAGAGGAACAGGGGAGACAAGAGGCTCCAGGAATACCTTGTCGGGTCCAAGGCGTCATCGCCGTATCTGAATTTCTACCGGGACTATGCCGTGGATGATATCGGAGAGATCGTCCGTGAAGCCCTTCCTGATCTCATGGAGACGATGCGGTCGTTCAGGGATAGAGGGATTCTCGTTCTCGCACATCCCGGGGACACGGACCGGGCGCTGCTGGTGAAGCTCAAGGAGGAAGGTCTCAGGGGAATCGAGGTCTACAGTACCCACCACAGCCAGCGGGAGACAAACCGTCTCCTTGAGATTGCCCGGTCACTTGAACTGTGGGTGAGCGCCGGCTCGGATTTCCATGGTGAACTCATCAAGCCCGGTATCGCTATCGGGGACTGCGCGGGGCAGCCCGACAAGGGCTTCATGGAGGCGCTTGCCCTCTTCAGTGACTGATCCTCCAGGTCACTGGGCCAGGATCACCGGTTCCAGCAGGATCACCAGCTCTGCGGTCTCGACCCCCTTGGTCTCCTGCTTGAAGAGATACCCCAGGTAGGGGATATCCCCGAAGATGGGGATCTTGGTGTTCTCGGTCTTGAGGGTTTTGCTGATGAGCCCGCCCATGGCGATGATATTACCGCTGCCCACCCTGATCTGGGAGGACGCCTCCTCCAGGCCCACCGTAGGGAGGGTGTAAACGTTATCTTCGATGGTACGTTCTTCGAGCTTGAGGAGCCTACTCTTGATAGGGGTGATGCCCAGGTTCACCGCGTTGTTGTCCAGGTCGATGCTGGGGATCACTCCGAGCATGATGCCATCGAAGATCGAACCCACGGTCACCTCTGGGGTAATGATCGATGTACCTCCATCCACGGAGGTTGTTGTGACCTTGATCTCCTGG
>JALOOZ010000109.1 GCA_025454155.1 Thermodesulfobacteriota bacterium | reverse complement strand
TGCACACCAACGCCTACGACGAGGCCATCACCACGCCCACCGAAGAGTCGGTGAGGCGTGCCATGGCCATCCAGATGATCATCAACCGGGAATTCGGTCCTTCCATGAACGAGAACCAGCTCCAGGGATCGTACTTCATGGAATGGCTGACCGATGCGGTGGAGGAGGCGGTGCTCAGGGAGTTCGAGCGCATCAGCGACCGCAAGGGGGTGCTCGGCGCCATGGAGACGCAGTACCAGCGCTCCAGGATCCAGGACGAGTCGCTCAACTACGAGCACCTCAAACACTCGGGCCGGCTCCCCATCATCGGGGTGAACGTCTTCGAGAATCCCGGGGCAGAGGGTGCGGACTATAAGCCTGCAGGCAGCTGCATCGCGCTGACCCGGGCGTCGTACGAGGAGAAGCTCTCCCAGCTGAACAACTGCCGCAGGTTCCAGAAGCAGCATGCCAGGCAGGCCGAGGCGGCGCTCGGTCGGCTCAAGGACACAGCGCTCACCGGTGGCAACATCTTCGCCGAGCTCATGGAGACGGTCCGGGTGGCGAGCCTGGGCCAGATATCGCGTGCCCTGTACGAGGTGGGCGGAAGGTATCGGAGGAACATGTGATCCGGACATGAAGACCATCGGCAAAGGGTACGTACACATCTACACCGGCAACGGCAAGGGCAAGACCAGCGCCGCCCTCGGCCTCGCATTGCGGGCGGCAGGCCGCGGCCTGAAGACCCACATCGTCCAGTTCATGAAGGCCCAGCACTACGGCGAGCTGGACGGTGTGAAGATGACCAGGGGGCTCATCACCATAGAGCAGCACGGACACCCCAGCTTCTGCAGGTTCACCGAAACCCCTGACCCCAAGGATGTGAAGAGGGCCCTGACGGCCCTCGCGCGCATGCACGAGCTCATGCAGGCCCGTGCCTGCGTCATCCTCATCGCCGATGAGATCATCACGGCATGTCTGTTCAGGCTCCTGACCGAAGACGATGTCCTCAAGGTGATCGGGAACAAGCCCGAAGGGATGGAGCTCGTGCTGACGGGCAGGGGGGCGACGGAAAGGATGATCGAGGCCGCCGACCTGGTCACCGAGATGCAGGAAATCAAGCACTACTATGCCAAGGGCGTCGATGCCCGGGAGGGCATCGAGAGCTGAGCAATTAAGGTGACACTATTAAGGTGACACCATACGTATTTCGGAAGTGAATGAAGGTGACACTATACGTATTTCGCCAGAGCAAGCACATGAGACAGTCATGATGTCACCTAATTTATTGTGAAGTGTATCCCGATTGTCGAATGAAACTATGCTACGTCCACGTTGTGTCCTCCCGTTTCTGACGAGTTCACCGACGAGGCACGTGAACTCATCAGAAGCTGGAGGCCGGAAAACCCCAGAATGAAGGTGGAATGAAGGTGACACCATACTTATATCTCTCGAGGGGTTCATGAATTAAGTATGGTGTCACCGTATTTCGTCACCGTAGTTCTACAGGATCTCGATGGCCGTTGCCATGGACACCCCGCCGCCGCCGCAGAGCGTTGCCAGACCCAGGGTCTTGCCGCGCTTCTTCAGGGCGTGGATCAGGGTCACGATGATGCGGGATCCCGTGCTGCCCACCGGGTGGCCAAGGCCGATGCCGCTGCCGTTCACGTTGGTGATGTCGCGGTTGAGGCCCAGCTCCTTCTCACAGCCGAGGTACTGGCCTGCAAAGGCCTCGTTGAGCTCGATGAGCTCGAAGCTACCGAGGTTCAGGTCCGGATTCCTCTTCAGGAGGTCCCTCACCGCAGGAACCGGGCCCAGGCCCATGACCGAGGGGTGGCACGCGCCTCTGCCGAACGCCCGGATGCGGGCCAGCGGCTTGAGGCCGAGTTCCTTGGCCTTGTCCGCTGACATGATGATCATGGCCGATGCCCCGTCGTTGAGCCCCGAGGAGTTGCCCGCCGTGACCTTGCCGATCTTGGGTATGAAGGCCGGCGGAAGGGCGGCCAGGTCGGCCATGGTGATCCCGGGACGGAAATGCTCGTCCTTGTCGAAGATGACAGGCGGCTTGCCCCTCTTGACGGGCAGCTCGATGGGAACGATCTCCTCCCTGAAGTCACCTTCCTTGGTGGCCCGCTCGGCGCCGTTGTGGCTCTTGAGGGCCACCTCGTCCATCTCCTCGCGGCTGATGCCCAGGATCTGGGCGATGAACTCGGTGGTGTGGCCCATGATGTAGGGCTTGCCCTTGAACATGTCGAAGAGGGGGTAGCCCTTTATGGGGCTGTCTTCGGCCAGGGGCTGCACGTATGAGCCGCAGTGGAGCGCACGGATCATGGCATCCACGAGGACCTTGTCCTGGAGCCTGCAGCCCCAGCGGGCGTCCAGAGAAAGATAGGGCGCCCCGGACATGTGCTCCACGCCGCCGGCCAGGATGATGTCCGCCATGCCGGCCTGGATCATGGCCGCACCGCTCAGCGTCGCCTCCATGCCCGAGATGCAGACCCGGTTGATGGTGACCGCGGTCACGGTGTCCGGAATGCCGGCCAGAAGGGCCGCCACGCGCGTCACGTTCAGGGTGTCCGCCGGGTCCATGCAGCACCCGAAGCGCACGTCGTCGATCAGTGCCGGGTCGATGCCGGCTCGCTTGACCGCCTCTTTCATGACAACGCTGCCGATACGTGCCGCTATCATGTCCTTGAGCGTTCCGCCGAAGGTCCCGATGGCTGTTCTGCATGCAGAAACGATGACTACATCCTTCATGAAAATCCCCCTTTCAGTGTTGGCGCCCGTATGGGACAGGCGCATGCGATGGTCGTTAAAATGAATCGCCGTTCAATCTATAATGAAAGCCGTATTTCTGTAAAGGGCAATCCATAGCCGGATCGGCTGACCTGCCTGCCTGAGGTGATGGAATCTGCCCTTGCGCGGGGGTGCCGTGGTGGGGTATACCCTGAAGGTGAACCCCCTCGAGGAAATCGCCTGCAGACGCTGCGGAACCTGCTGCCTGGCCGACATGATCGGGTATGTCACCGAAGAGGATGTGGCCCGGTGGAAGGGCCAGGGCAGGGACGACATCTTCCACATCATCGACAACGAGCAGGCCTTCTGGGCCGGCGACCATTTCGTCTCGGCCCGTGACGGGAGGATCCTCATGTGCTGCCCGTTCCTGGCCTGGGACGAGGACGGCGCCGCCTGCTCCATCTACGAGACCAGGCCCGGTGTATGCAGGAACTACAGGCCGGGCTCTTCCCAGATCTGCCCCCAGTGGAGGCCGGATCGGCAGTCAAGGTAGGGGCGGCATTAGCCGGGACCTCAGGAGAACTGCTCTTTCTTCGCCAGCTCGTCCAGTTCAAGTGTCAGTGCGTCGTCCGTCTCTGCGTCATGGGCGGACCTCACCTTTCTGTCCACGACCTTGAGATAGCGGCTGCATTCCCTGCAGAAGTGGACCCGCACGCCTTCGATACCTTCGGCCTCGAAATAGCCGAGGGTCGTATAATCGGCGTTCCCGCACGACGGGCACCTGAGGCGGGGGAACCGCCAGGAATGGCCGCACGAGAGGCAGTGGAGGGTCCGCCTGTCCTCCTCGTCGAAACCGATCCGCGCATAGGTGCCGCAGAAGGGACAGTCTCCCTGGTTCCATTCCTGGGGTATCAGGTGCGGGTTCTTCTCCCTGAGGAGGCCCAAGAGGCGGGAGAAGGCATTCTGGGCGATGGCCTCGAGGCGTTCGCGGTCGGCCTGGGCCATCTCCGGCGTATCGCCTTCCACGGCAAGTGACTTCAGGGCTTCAGCCATATCGAAGGAAGGGCTCGCCCCGGTGATGTCCTTCCAGGCCAGGGCGCATGCAGGGGCGATCACGGGCACGAAATCGCCCAGGTCATCCATGGCGCGGCATGGTCCGTCGAGCTTGGGGGCATCGACGCCGGCCATGGCGTTTTCAACCCTCTCTCTGAGATATCTCACACCGAGGATGATGTCCGTTTGTGTTGGGTATGCTTTCAGTAGTGTTTCCCAGTCCATTCCATCAACCTAGGTGATATGCCTTGCCAAGTCAAGGAAATCCCAAGGAGATACACCATATATATGCAATTATTTACATAATTTACAATGAATGGCTGTTCATTTAGAATCAAAAGAGTAAGAAAATCCATAAAGGAGAGAGAGTGCTTATGGATATCACGAGGCGGGGTTTCCTCAAGATCGCAGGCGGCACCCTCGCTGCGGCCGGATTCGGCACCGGGGTCGGCATCAAGCCGGCCTTCGCGATGCCGCGAAAGATCCAGTACGCGCAGGAAGTGCCAACCATCTGTCCCTACTGCGGAGTGGGCTGCGGCATCATCGCCCATGTGCGCAACGGCAAGGTGATCAACACCGAAGGCGACCCGGATCATCCCATCAGCAAGGGTGCTTTGTGCCCCAAGGGAGGTTCGCTCTACCAGATCGCCAACAACGACAAGCGCAACAAGAAGGTCCTCTACCGGGCTCCTGGTGCGGATGCCTGGAAAGAGGTCGAGTGGGACTGGGCCCTGGAGAAGATCACCGCGAACCTGAAGAAGACCAGGGACGAGGGGTTCAAGCTCACCAATGCCAATGGAGAGGTGGTCAACCGCTGCGAGAGCATCGCCGCCATCGGCGGGGCCGCCCTCGACAACGAAGAGGTCTATGCCCTGACCAAGATGAACAGGGCCCTCGGCCTGGTGTATGTGGAACACCAGGCCCGTATCTGACACAGCGCCACGGTCGCCGGTCTGGCGGCATCTTTCGGTCGCGGTGTCATGACGAACCACTGGAACGACGTCCAGCATGCCGACGCCATCCTCATCATGGGCTCCAACCCGGCCGAGAACCACCCCATCTCCTTCAAGTGGGTGAATGAGGCACGGAGCAAGAGGGGCGCCAAGCTCATCGTGGTGGACCCGAGGTTCACCCGGTCGGCAGCAACGGCAGACATCTATGCCCGACTCAGGCCGGGCACTGACATCGCCTTCCTGGGCGCCATGATCAGCTATGCCATCGACAAGAACCGGATCAACGAGGAGTACGTCAGGAACTACACCGACGCGGCATACCTCGTGAACCCGGACTTCCAGGGCCCGGTGGATCTGGACGGAGCCTTCTCGGGGCTCACCGGCGCCAAGTACGACAAGGCCACCTGGTCCTACCAGATGGACGAAAACGGCATCCCCAAGATGGATCCCACCCTCCAGGACCCGATGTGCGTGTTCCAGCTCCTGAAGAAGCATTACGCCCGGTATACCCTGAAGAAGGCCAGCGAGATCACGGGGTGCGACGTGAAGGCGTTAGAGGCGGTGTGCGACGCATACACCTCCACCTTCAAGCCCGAGCTCTCGGGCACCATCATGTATGCCATGGGCACCACCCAGCATACCTACGGCTCCCAGAACGTGAGGGCCTTTGCCGTGATCCAGCTCCTGCTGGGCAACATCGGCGTGGCGGGCGGCGGCATCAATGCGCTGCGCGGCGAGAGCAACGTGCAGGGTTCCACGGATCACGGCGCCCTGTTCCACATCCTCACCGGCTACCTCAAGTACCCCAAGGCCAACCAGCCGACACTGGCCGTGTACAACGAACAGAACACGCCCAAGAACAACGACCCCAAGAGCCTCAACTGGTGGGGCAACACCCCGAAGTACATGGCGAGCCTCATGAAGGCCTGGTGGCGGGATGCCGACCTGGAGACCGCATATGGCTACCTCCCCAAGGTCGACGACGGCAAGAACTACTCCTATCTGCCCATCTTCAGCGCCATGGCCAACGGCGACGTCAAAGGCATGTTCGCCTGGGGCATGAACCCCGCCGTGGGTGCGCCGAGCTCCAAGATGATCAGGCGTGCCCTTGCTCAGCTCGACTGGATGGTGTGCATCGACCTGTGGGAGACCGAGACATCGGCCTTCTGGCAGAAGGAGGCCGGTGTGGACCCGGCCAGCATAAAGACGGAGGTCTTCCTGCTCCCGGCCGCTTCGTCGGTTGAGAAGGAGGGGTCGATCTCGAATTCCGGCAGATGGTGCCAGTGGCGCTACAAGGCCATCGACCCGGTGGGACACGCGGAAGACGACCTCTGGATCATCAACCAGATCGTCACGCGCACGAAAGCGCTCTATGCGAAAGAGGGAGGGGCATTCCCCGATCCCATAGCGAACCTTACCTGGAACTACTCCAAGGGCGGCATGGATCCCAGGATCAACAGCCCGCAGCCACGCGAGGTGGCCAAGGAGATCAACGGCTACTTCATCGTGGAGAAGGAGATCGAGGACAAGGTCAAGAAGGAGATCAAGAAGTTCAAGCCCGGCGACATGGTGCCCAGCTTCGCCATGCTCCAGGACGACGGATCGACGGTCTGCGGCTGCTGGGTATACTGCGGATCGGTCTCCGACACCGAGAACAAGATGATGAAACGCGATCCCGCCGACCCCACAGGCCTGGGCGTGTTCCCCAACTGGTCCTGGTCCTGGCCCGTCAACCGCAGGATCGTGTACAACAGGGCCAGCGTGAACGCCGAGGGCAAGCCCTATGCCAAGGACAAGCCCGTGCTCTGGTGGAGCGGCCTCAAGAAGGTGTGGGTGGGAGACATCCCGGACGGCAACGGTGACCCGGATGCCATCCTCCCGTTCATCATGGTGCCGCACGGACGCGGCATGCTCTTTGCCGCCGGCATGAGCGACGGGCCGTTCCCCGAACACTACGAGCCGCTCGAGTCCGCGGTCAGGAACACCTTCAGCTCCAAGCAGGTCTCGCCGGTCATCATGAGGTGGGACGAGAAGGCCAAGGAGAAGACCTGCAATCCCATCATCGCGGAAGGCTGCATCGCAGCCACCTTCGGGAGCGAGGAAATCAAGGACTTCCCCATCATCTGCTCCACGTACCGCGTGGTCGAGCACTGGCAGACCGGCCAGATGACCAGGTGGCTGCCGTGGCTGGCCGAGATGGTCCCCAACCAGTTCATGGAGATCAGCGAGGAGCTGGCCAAAGAGAAGGGCATCGTCAACGGTCAGAAGGTGCGGATCACCTCTGCCCGGAACGTCGAAGGCATCGAGGTCCAGGCCATGGTGACCAAACGCCTGAAGCCGTTTACCATCCAGGGCAAGACGCATCATATGGTGGGCATCACCTGGCACTTCGGATATAAGGGACTGGTTACCGGCGGGAACGCAAACGACCTCACCCCGTTCATCGGCGATCCGAACACCATGATCCCGGAATACAAGGCCTTCCTGGTCAATGTGGAAAAGGCTTAAGGGGGTGACACATGGCTGAATTCATCAAACTCATCGACGTGACGAAATGTACCGGTTGCCGCGGCTGCCAGGTTGCCTGCAAGCAGTGGAACGGACTTCCGGCGGAACAGACAAGGTTTTTCGGCTCTCTGCAGAACCCGAAGGATCTCTCCTATGACACCTGGACCCTGATCCGGTTCGACGAGCTGGAAAAGGACGGACAGCTCAAGTGGGTCATGCGCCACGACGCGTGCATGCACTGCGACTGGCCTGCCTGCGCCAAGGCCTGCCCCTCGCCCGGCGCCCTGACGAAGACCGAAGAGGGTGCGGTGGTCCACAACACGAAGTACTGCATCGGCTGCAAGGCCTGCATCGCGGCCTGCCCCTTCGACATCCCCCGGAACAACCCGGAGCTGGAGAAGATGGCCAAGTGCACGCTCTGCTACGACCGCATCACCGAGGGCAAGCAGCCGGCGTGCGTGACCGCGTGCCCCACGGGCTGCCTCACCTTCGGGACCAAGGACGAGATGATCGAGAAGGCCCACAAGAGGGCGGAGAAGGTGGGCGGCACGGTGTATCCGAACAACCCCAAGTACGAGACCCATGTCCTGTACGTACTGCCTGCAGGAGTGGGCGCCTCCGACCTCCAGCACACCAACCCCAATCCATCCATGCCTCTGAGCGTGCTGCTGTGGAAGAACCTGTTCAAGCCGTTCACGCTCATCGGGATCGGAGCGGTGGCGGGCGGGGCCTTCCTGCACTACCTCACCAAGGGGCCGCACAAGGTCCACGAGAAGAAAGAAGGGGGTGAGTAACCATGTCTGCCCATGAAGAGAATATGGTAAGAATCACGGACGTGGAGGAGAGGGTCGTGCACTGGGTGCTGGCCGCGAGCTGCCTCTTCTGCGTCATCAGCGGAATCGGCCTGATGT
>JALOOZ010000108.1 GCA_025454155.1 Thermodesulfobacteriota bacterium | reverse complement strand
AGCATGGGTTCATCCCCTCTCCAGACACCCACCCGGATCTTATGCATACCCGAATACCCGGTAGGGAATAGTTCAGCCTGCCACCCGCACAGTCGCTCGACGCCAAGGGGGAGATCATGATTCTGCGTTGCATCCAAAAGTACGGCAACAAGACCATCCACGTACCGGTCTACGGGAAGGCCGGCAGAGGGCAGCCCTAACTTGCGTGCCACGGATGATCGAACAGAACGGGTGTCGAGGATCTCTCCTTCAATGGCGGATGTCTTTATGGTCTCTTCGGCAAGTACTTCGGCATGAGCCTGTGGATCGAGCGAAAGACCCTGGTCCACGACCTTGCCGAGGAGCCTTCCCTGGAGCAAGCGGCTTTTGCCCAGGAGGTCGAGGATCTCATCGCTCCTCCAGGTGAAGTGGGTCCAGTTTGGCCTTTGCCATATGTACCGACGGGGTTTCATCGTATAATCATTCCTTCCTTTGAAGCGATTAGGTCCTTTTATCACTTCACCATCTGATATGATTAATCGGTATTATCACATCATCTCATGAACAGGCAATGGTTCACTTCTTGTCTGAGAACAGTCAGAGCATTGTTTTAAAATCTTAAAGAGTATGGGTAAAACGTGTGTAGGCCACCCGTAAATCAAGGAGATCGACCTGGTGGAAGATCCCGATGGTCATCTTGCCGGATTGGAATTCTCATTTTCATCGAGGAAGAAGACGAGGCCCCCAGAAGAATGGAAAGAAGCGTATCCCGACGCCGGGCATTAGGTGGTATCAGGCGATAACCGGATGCATGATCTGCGGACAAAAAAAAGAGGAGGAGATATCAGTGGACATTCCCAAGACAACAAGGGAAATGAATAATAAAGGAGAGTCTCCTGTGCATGATTCCAATCATAGATAAATGCTCATGCCCTATGCCAAGGCGGTCAATCAAAAAGGCATTGCACCGGATTTCTTAAGCTCTTAGCCCCCTTCTATCCGAGACCCGCACAGGAGACGAGACATGTATACCCCTGGGAACATGAAAAATCAACCCGGAAATGATCGAGGAACATCGGGCACATCATCGTCAAACCTGCCCGGGACGCCCCCGGCAAATGCAGCTCCCTCAGCCGATGTCCCTGTGGTACTCCTGCAGGGACTTGACGGTCCCCTTGCCCTGCCGGTAGGCGGCGATGCCCTTGGCCGCGGCGATGGCGGCGGAAAGCGTGGTGATGTAGGGGATCTTGTAGCGGATGGCCGACTTGCGGATATAGGAGTCGTCGTGCTTGCTCAGCTTCCCGCTCGGCGTGTTGATGACCAGGTCGTACTCCCTGTTCTTCACGCCGTCCACGATGTTGGGCCTGCCCTCGTGGAGCTTGAGGACCATCTCGGACGGAATGCCGTTCTCCTGGAGGAAGGCATGGGTATGGCGGGTGGCCTTGATCTTGAACCCCAGCTCGTTGAAGAGCCTCGCCACCTCCAGGACCTCCGGCCGCTCGCGTCGGGAAACAGTCAACAGCACCGTCCCCTCCCTGGGCAGGAACTGCGAGGCCGCCTCCTCCGCCTTGTGGAAGGCCAGGCCGAAGGAGTCAGCCATGCCGAGCACCTCCCCGGTGGAGCGCATCTCGGGACCCAGCAGGGGGTCCACCTCGGGGAACATGGAGAAGGGGAACACGGCCTCCTTCACCCCGAAATGGCTTATCTTCCGGTCCCTGAGATCGAAGTCCGCGAGCTTTCTGCCCAGGATGACCTGGGTGGCGATGGCGGCCATGGGGATGTTGCACACCTTGGAGACCAGCGGCACGGTCCGGGATGCCCGGGGGTTCGCCTCCAGGACATAGACCGTCCCGTTGTGGATGGCGTACTGCATGTTCATGAGACCCACCACGCCGAGCTCGATGGCGATGCGCCGGGTGTACTCGTTGATGGTGTCGATATGCCGGGGGGGGATGCTGATGGGAGGTATCACGCAGGCCGAGTCGCCGGAATGGACGCCAGCCTGCTCGATGTGCTCCATGACGGCAGGGACGAAGGCATCCACGCCGTCTGAGATGGCATCGGCCTCGGCCTCGATGGCATTGTCCAGGAACTTGTCGATGAGGATGGGGCGTTCGGGGGTGACGTCCACGGCGGCCCGCACATACTGGCTGAGCATGTCCTCGTCGTGGACGACCTCCATGCCGCGGCCGCCGAGCACGTACGAGGGGCGCACCATGAGCGGGTAGCCGATGCGGGCCGCGATCACGAGGGCCTCCTCCAGGGTGCTCGCCATGCCGGAGACGGGCATGGGGATGCCGAGCTTGGCCATCATCTTGGCGAAGCGGTCCCGGTCCTCGGCCAGGTCGATGGTGAAAGGCGACGTGCCGAGGATCTTCACACCGGCCCTTTCCAGCTCAGCTGCGATGTTGAGCGGGGTCTGGCCCCCGAACTGGCAGATCACGCCTGCGGGCTTCTCCTTGTGGTAGATGCTGAGGACCTCCTCCACGGTCAGCGGCTCGAAGTAGAGCTTGTTGGAGGTGTCGTAGTCGGTGGACACGGTCTCGGGGTTGCAGTTCACCATGATGGACTCGAATCCCATGTCCTTGATGGCGAAGGCGGCGTGAACGCAGCAGTAATCGAACTCGATGCCCTGGCCGATGCGGTTGGGGCCGCCGCCAAGCACCAGGATCTTCGGCCTGTCGCTCACGTCCACCCTGTCCGGTGCGTTGTAGGTGGAGTAGTAGTATTCGGCGTTCTCCACGCCGCTCACCGGGACCTTGTCGTAGCCGTGCACGACCCCCAGCTTCATGCGGCGGGACCGGATCTGCTCCTCGGTGAGGTCCAGCAGATTTGCCAGGTAGCGGTCGGCAAAGCCGTCCTTCTTGGCCCGGATGAGCAGCCCGTCGGGCAGCTCGCCGCCCTTGCAGGCAAGGATCTCCTCTTCCAGGTTCACGAGCTCCCGCATCTGCTCGATGAACCAGTGCTTCAGGTGGGTCTTGGCGTGGAGGTCATCGGTGGAAGCCCCCTTGCGCAGGGCCTCGTACATGATGAACTGGCGCTCGGAAGACGGCTCGCCGAGCATGTCCAGCAGGGTCTTGAGGTCCCTGTCGTGGAAGTCCTTCGCGAAGCCCAGGCCGTAGCGGCCCGTCTCCAGCGAGCGGATGGACTTCTGGAGGGCCTCCTTGTAGTTCTTGCCGATGCTCATGACCTCGCCTACGGCCCGCATCTGGGTGCCGAGCTTGTCAATGGACCCCTTGAACTTCTCGAAGGCCCAGCGGGCGAACTTCACCACCACATAGTCGCCCCAGGGTTCGTACCTGTCCAGGGTGCCTCCTCTCCAGTAGGGGATCTCGTCCATGGTGAGCCCTGCGGCGAGCTTGGAGGAGACGAGCGCGATGGGGAAGCCCGTTGCCTTGGAGGCCAGGGCCGATGAGCGCGACGTGCGGGGGTTGATCTCGATGACCACGATGCGGCCTGTCTCGGGATCGTGGGCGAACTGGACATTGGTCCCGCCGATCACCTCGATGGCCTCCACGATGTCGTAGGAGTGCTTCTGGAGTCGCTTCTGCAGCTCGGGGGCGATGGTGAGCATGGGGGCGGTGCAGAAGGAGTCCCCGGTGTGAACCCCCATGGCGTCCACGTTCTCTATGAAGCAGACCGTGATCATGTTGTTCTTGGCGTCGCGCACCACCTCGAGCTCCAGCTCCTCCCAGCCCAGCACTGACTCCTCCACGAGCACCTGGCCGATGAGGCTCGCGGAAAGCCCCCGGCTGACGACGATCCCGAGCTCCTCCATGTTGTAGACGAGGCCGCCTCCGGTGCCGCCCATGGTGTACGCCGGCCTGATGACCACCGGGTAGCCCAGATCGGAGGCGATCTTCTCCGCCTCTTCCACGCTGTAGGCGAGCTCGCTTCTGGGCATCTCGATGCCCAGGCGGTTCATGGTCTCCTTGAACGCGCTCCTGTCCTCTCCGCGTTCGATGGCATCGACGTTCACCCCGATGACCTTCACCCCGTACCTGTCCAGGATGCCTTTCTTGTGGAGCTCGGAGGTGAGGTTCAGGCCCGACTGTCCGCCGAGGTTGGGCAGGACGGCATCGGGACGCTCCTTGGCGATGATGGGCTCGAGGGAGGCGGCGTTCAGGGGCTCGATGTAGGTGGCATCGGCCATGCCCGGGTCCGTCATGATGGTGGCCGGGTTGGAGTTGACCAGCACGATCTTGTAGCCGAGCTCGCGCAGCGCCTTGCAGGCCTGGGTCCCGGAGTAGTCGAACTCGCATGCCTGTCCGATGACGATGGGCCCGCTCCCGATGATCATGATCTTGTGGATGTCCGTTCTCTTCGGCATACGCCCCCCTCACATTCGAGCTACAGCACTATAGGGAAAGCCCCGGAGTCCAGTCAAGATCAAATGGATCTTCAGGACAGGGGTGGGCATAAAAACAGATCCGGGCGAGAGGGGAAGGCCCTCTCGCCCGGACGGGGAGACATCTCAGGGTACTGTTCCTAGGCAGGCAGGCCCTTCCTGGCGATGTAGCGTGCCAGGTCCGCCACCCTGCAGGAGTAGCCCCACTCGTTGTCGTACCAGGTGACCACCTTGGCCAGGTTGTCCTGCAAGACCTTGACGTACTCGATGTCCACGATGGAGGAGAGCTCGTTCCCCTTGAAATCGATGGACACGAGAGGCCGCTCCTCGCAGCCCATGATGCCCTTAAGGGACGTCTTGGCGGCCCTCCTGAGCACCGCCCTGAGCTCGTCGGTGGTGGTGTTCTTCTTGAGCTGCACGGTGAGATCCACCACCGAGACCGTGGAGGTGGGGACGCGCAGCGCGTATCCGTCCACCTTGCCCTTCAGGTCCGGGATGACGAGCGAGAGCGCCTTGGCAGCCCCTGTGGAGGTGGGAATGATGCTCATGGCCGCGGCACGGGCGCGCCTGAGATCCTTGTGCGGCATGTCCAGGATGCGCTGGTCGTTGGTGTAGGCGTGCACCGTGGTCATCCACCCCTTCTCGATGCCGAAGGCCTTGTGGACCACCATGGCCGGCGGCGCCAGGCAGTTGGTGGTACAGGACGCGTTCGAGATGATGTGGTGCTTCGACGGGCTGTACTTGGTGTGGTTCACGCCCATGACCACGGTGATGTCCTCCTCTTTGGCAGGCGCGGAGACGATGACCTTCTTGGCCCCGCCGTAGATGTGAGCCAGGGCTTTTTCCTTGGAGGTGAACAGGCCCGTCGACTCGATGACGATCTCGACGCCTTCCTCCTCCCAGGGGATGTTTGCCGGGTCACGCTCGGCAAAGCTCTTGATGGTGTGGCCGTTGATGACGAACGCATCCCCCTTCACCTTGACATCCCCGGTGAAGTGGCCGTAGTTCGTGTCGTACATGAAGAGGTGGGCATTGGTGTTCACGTCGAAGAGGTCGTTGACGGCCACGACCTGCAGCGTGTCGCCGGAGCGCTCCATGATTGCCTTGAGTACCTGACGGCCGATGCGGCCGAAACCGTTTATTCCAACACGGATCATGACGTGCCTCCTCTCTCGGATCAGTTGTCGTCGAGCCGGTACTTGTGGGCGACGAGCAGGTCGTAATTTGTCTGCAGGGCCTGGTGGTAGCGGGCGTTCTCCAGGGCCAGGGCGCTCAGGTTCGCCACGGCCTCCAGGAACTGGATCTCCTGGGCCGTGAATTCCCGCACCCTGTCCGAGTACACCCGCAGGACCCCGATGACCGTCTTCCTCGTCGTCAGAGGGGCGACGATGACCGATTTGATGCCCTCGGCCCTGGCCCCGGAGCTGTACTGGAAGTCCGGGTCGGTCTGGGCGTTCCTGATGGAGATGAGCTCGCCCTTGAGTGCCTTCTGGTCGATGCCGCTCTCCCTCACGAGCACAGGCCCCTTCTTCAGGTAGCCCTTGGAGAGCCCGAAGGAAGCACCCATGACCAGCGATCTCTTCCGGGAGTCCAGCAGCCTGATGGCCGATGCCTTGACATCCATGGTTTCCACCACGGCCTTGACGATCTCCTGGAGCACCGTGCTTACGTCGAGAGATGCGTGCACCATCCGTACGACATCGTACAATGCGGTGAAGTAGTTCTTTTCCTTGTCTTTCACATCCATTCCCCCCTTTTGAAGAATTACCGTGCCATGAGGTTTTTCAGGACAGACTGATCGAGGCATGCTTCCAGCGGAAGCCCGGGTGTCCTTGATGCATTATGTAATGCAGCCGTCATGGCAGTCAAGGCTGCTCATCGGAATTCTCAATAACTATCTTGAATTATATCGGTTTTGCCCGCCGTGATCATACGGCGGTCTTCCGGACGCGCTCGTCCTGGCCATGTTCCAGTGCCTCGATGCGGGCGACGAGCGGCGGGTGCGAGTAGTAGATCCATGCATAGAGCGGATGGGGGTGGAGGTTCGCGAGGTTTTCCCGTGCGAGCCGCTTCAGCGCCTGGGCAAGGGGGGCGGAGGTCCCGGTGAGGTGCCGGGCATAGGCATCGGCCTGGCCCTCGAACCTTCGGGAGATCATCGAGCCTATGGGTATGAAATAGAAGGCACAGGGCTTTGCCAGAAAGGAGAGGAGAAAGAGCCCGGCATACGGTACGGGGCTATCGAACCCGAAGGTCTGGTACAGGAGCGGCCAGGCAAGGAGCCTGGAGGATGCATAGAGAACGACCAGGGAGATGATGACCGAGGCCGCGAGCTGTTTTCTGATGTGTCCCTTCTTGAGGTGGCCCAGCTCGTGGGCCAGGACCGCTGAAATCTCCTCGGGGCTGTGGGAGGCGATGAGGGTGTCGAAGAGGACGATCCGCTTCGACCTGCCGATGCCGGTGAAATAGGCGTTCGAGTGTCTGCTGCGGAGGCTTGCATCCATCTTGAAGAGCCCTTTGAGGTGGAAGCCTGCCCGTTCGAGCAGCGTATCGATGCGGCCCTTGAGCGGCACGTCGTCGACGGGTTCGAACCTGTTGAAGAGCGGGGCGATGAAGCTCGGGTAGAGCCAGGTCAGGAGAAGCTGGAACATCACGAAGCAGAGCCAGGCAGGCAGCCACCACAGCCCCGGCATGGCATAGAGCAGGGCGAGGAACACGGCCAGGAGGCTCCCCATGATGATGCCCGAGAGCAGGAGGGTCTTCAGCAGGTCCTTGAGCCACAGGGGGAAGGTGATGGTGGAAAAGCCGAAAGAGCGTTCGATGACGAAAGTGCCATAGAGGTCGAAGGGGAGCTCGAGTACGCCGAGGATCACGGAACAGGCGAGAAAGAACAGGAGCCCGGCAGCCACCGGGTGGAGACCGGAAAGCAGGTCTGTCCCGGCGAGAAAGGGGAGGAACCCGCTCAGGACCAGCACGAGGGCGGCCAGGTCATCCACCAGGATCTCCAGGGAACCCAGCGAGCTCGAGGCCGCGGTGTAGTCCCTCATGCGGGCCAGGGTCTCCGGTTCGATCTGGTCCCTGAAGACCTCCGGCACCACATGTCCGTGCGCCTTGAGGTGCCGGACATTGAGCCACCTCAAGCCCAGCCGGATGGCGAGGGTTATGGTAAAGACGGCGAGAAAGGCGGCGAGCAGTCCGTTCCAGTGCGGCATGGTCTCGATGTCTACGAGGGAGGTGCCGGTCCGGCATCACCCGGGGGGTGCCCTGTCATCCGCCGTCCGTCTGGGCGAAGGCGGCATTGGAATAGAGATACTCGGCCTTCTCCTTGTGGTTCAGCTCCTCGCTGGCCATCTTGAGGAAGATCTGCTTGAGATCACCCTCGGGATGGATGTCTGCAAGGCCCTTGTAGAAGTTGTAGGAGTTGAGCTCCCGGTGGGCTGCCACCAGGAAGACGTCCTTGGATGCCAGGTCCTTGTCGATGTCGGGCCTGTCCATGTGCTCCGCCACCTTGTAGTCGATGGGGTGGCTCAGGCGCAGCGCGTCGACCCCGTATCCGCCGTCGCGGTAGCCTTCCAGGAATGCCTTGTGCTTCTTTTCCTCCCCGGCAAGGAGCTTCAGCGCATCCTGTGCGCTCTTGTCGAGGACCTTCGCGGTGAGGCCCGTGTAGAACTCGTAGGCCTCCTCCTCGCGCTGGATCGCAATGTCGATGTAATCACCGAGTCTCTTCTGTTCCATCCAGGGCCTCCTTCATGGATATTCCTTCACTATAGTGGCGGGAAAAGGGAAAAGCAATAAGGCACATGCTCCGGGAACAGCGAAGGATGAAAGATTGGCCTGCTCATTTGGTGCATC
>JALOOZ010000107.1 GCA_025454155.1 Thermodesulfobacteriota bacterium | reverse complement strand
TGGCCGGGCAGACCCGCTGTCCCATCTTGTTCTCGTGCTTGCCCAGGGAAAAACCCTTCATGCCCTGCTTCACCATGACGCCCACATTGGTCTGAGAGGGCCGTTTGGGGTCGGTGACACCGTAGAGGACCGTCCACGTGGAGACATGACCCATGGAGATGAAGATCTTGCTCCCGTTGAAGATGTAGCCCCCTTTGACCCGCTGGGCGGTACAGGTGACCTTGCCTTTGTCCACGAGCTCCACCTCTTCCACGTCGGTCCCCGCGCCGGGCTCGGTGATGGCCAGGGCTATGAGGCAGGGCTTTCCGGTTTTCTCCCCATCGACTACCTCACGGAGGACCCGTTTTATAAGGGGGGTGTTCTGGGACGACATGAGGCCGGCAACACCCAGGTAGTGCACACCGAGGACATTCAAGATGCCCAGGCAGACAGAACCCACCTCCTCGACGAAGTAGGACATGGAGGGCATGTTCACCCCCTTGCCGCCGAAGAGCTTGGGTATCCACATGGTGTAGAAGCCTCTCCGGTTCGCTTCCTCCACAAGCTCGTGGGGCAGGTAGTCCGGGTCCTCGTGGGTCTTCCGGTCGAGTGCCAGGGCCAGAGGCCTGGTCACCTCGTCGTTGAACTTCCTGGCCATGGCGATGACCTGTTTCGTCTCCCTGACCATTCCCTTGGGCAGCCTGGGGGCATACTGGAGGCTGAGCAGGGTATCCTCGAACCTGGGAAACCTCGATGCAAGGGATGACACCTCTGGGCTGGACCGCATACGACCCTCCTTTGTGTAGGGATTTTTCAGCAAAACGGGCACCTGGCCCGAAATTCAAATCTGCCTGTCACCTGAGGCGCAGTGGTGAACGCCTCATTCTTCGTCATGGGGGAGCTGGGGTACGCTCAGGTCACCCAGGACATTCCTTCCCTTGTGCGTGAGATAGATGGAGAACATGGCGTGGTTCATGGCCATGAGATTGTTGATGGCCTCGGTCCGGGTGAACTGCTTGTCCACCAGGTAGCTGTGGGCCACATGCATGCTCATGCCGATGACGATGTGGCCCATGAGATGTGCATTGCCAACCTTGATGAACCCGAGCTGCTGCCATTTTATGAAATCTTCGGCTATATCGGATGCAAAGAGATTGAAATATTCCCACAGACTCGCGTCATGATCCTCGTCAACGCCGAAGCCTCCGCGGACTATCATGAGGATCTGCTCGGGATTCGCATCCACATAGTCGAAGAAGGCCGCGTAGGTCTGCTTCCATCGCTGGACACGCTCGCGAACATCTCCGGGGTGTGTTGTCTGGCGCAGTTCTTTCAGCCTGGTCCGCAGGTTCTCGAGGTTCTCGCGGGAGATCTGCTCGAAGAGATCCAGCTTGTCCTTGAAGTGGGCATAAACGCTTCCCGTGGAGATGCCCGCCTCCTTGACGATGTCACTGATCTGCGCCTTGTGGTAGCCTTTTTCAGAGAACACCTTGCGGGCGGCCTGGATGATCATGTCGCGCGTTTCGGCCTTGCGTTCTTCCGTGGCTGCGGCCATGGCTTTCGAAGCACCCCTTCATATTAAAGTATAATAACATCGAATCAATATTATTAAACTATAATCTTTAGAAGGTTTCTGTCAAGGGTGAAACCCTCACTGCAGCAATCGCGAAGCGAGATCCTTCTGGATGACCAGGGCCTCGGCAACGATGCGCTCGATGAGTTCCGATACGGGGGGCTCATCGTGGACCAGTCCTGTCGCCTGTCCTACGGGAATGACGCCTGTCTCCATGTCACCTTTTTCCGTGGCTATCCGCAGCGACTTGTAGGCATTGGCGAAATAGGCAAGCTGCCGTGCATTCTTCCATCCAGAAGCCAGGACACCGAAAAACAGTTTCCAGAAGGGTATCTGCAGCTGCGAGGCGATATCACGCGCGTTGAAGAAGGCTGCCGGCAGATTGAGGCCCTCTTTCAGGGCTTTTCGAGCACGGTCCGTATCCATGACACGGCACCAGAGACCGTCAAACCGTCGCGAGAAGAGTGTGTCGTATGCGCTCTTTTCTATGGACAGGCGCTTGACGTTCTCATGCAGGGCGCTCTCCTTCGTCGTCATGAAACGCGTTCCCATGGCCACGCCCTCAGCTCCCAATGCAATGGCTGCAACAAGCCCCCTCCCATCGGCGATCCCACCTGCCGCGATGACCGGGATCTTCAGTACGTCTACGAGACTCGGTATGAGCACGAAGGTCGTTACGGCTTCACCATGGCCTGCAGCCTCATTGCCTGTGGCTATCACCGCATCCGCGCCATTGTTCTGTGCACTGAGCGCATGACGGGCATTCGTGACCGTGGCCAGAACCTTCCCGCCGTATCCGTGGACCTCCCGTGCAAGCGAGTCTCCCTTGCCCAGTGCGTAGTTCACCACGGGAACCCTTTCTTCGACCACCACAGCAGCGTTCTGGTTGCCCCCCGGCAGCAGGAGGGACACGTTCACGCCGAAGGGCTTCCCGGTGAGCTTTCTCACCTCCTGGATCGACCTTCTCGTCTGATCTGTGGTGAGCGGCCCTGTGGCGAGAATTCCCAGCCCACCTGCGTTCGAAACCTCTGCGACGAGACGTGGAATGCTGATCCAGCTCATGCCTGAGAGTATGATGGGG
This sequence comes from Thermodesulfobacteriota bacterium, assembly GCA_025454155.1. Lineage (GTDB taxonomy): Bacteria > Desulfobacterota > Desulfomonilia > UBA1062 > UBA1062 > MWEI01. The sequence continues at coordinate 5,825 of JALOOZ010000107.1, read as the reverse complement.
TATCTGATGCCGAGAAGTTCAGTTATTCGTGTTCCCATGGGCCTCTTTCTCCTTATTATTTCTTCAGATTATGCTGCACCTGATCTCACCCCGGATTCCAGGGAGAGACCGTCTCCAGCGTGCATACGTTATCACGAACAATTCAGCCATGTACAGAGAACGGAAATGGATCGTGGTTCGTCTTGACTGTCGCTTTTGCGTGACTCCCGATGTATATTCACTGCATATGAAGGCCGAAAAGGATCACACGAGGCACTACGAGGATGTCGTCTTGGAACGGGCTCGGCTTTATCAGCTTGTCAGTGATAACGTCTCTGACATGGTAAGCCGGGTCGATCTTCAGGGGATCTTCTCCTATGTGAGCCCGTCGCATCTCCGTGTACTGGGATTCGACCCCCTGGACATGCTCGGCATGAACGCGTTTGACTTTGTCCATCCCGACGATCTCCCCCAGGTCATGGAGACAGTCCGGGCAGGGATAGCTTCACGCTCGCCTATCCGTATGGAATACCGGTCAAGGCATGCCGGCGGATATTATATTTGGACCGAGGCCCATGCCAACCCCCTTTTCGACGAGAAGAGTGCCATTGCCGGAGCGATCCTCGTCACGAGGGACATCACCCGGCGCAAGGAGATGGAGGATGCCCTCCGGAAGGCCCGCGATGAACTCGAACAGAAGATCCTCGAGCGGACCGCCGAGCTCTCTCGCGTCAATCGCATACTCACCGAGCGGCAGAAGGACCTTGAATCCAAGAATCGCGAGCTCTCCGAACTCAATTCCGCCCTCAGGATTCTCCTCAACCAGAGAGAAAAGGACAAGATCAATCTCGAAGAGAATATCATGGCCAACATCAAGGGTCTCATCCTGCCCTATGTTGAGAAGATGAAACGGGGTCACCTGGCTGACCGGCAGGGCGCCAATCTCTCGGTCATCGAGGCAAACCTGAAGGAGATAGTATCTTCCTTCTCCCGGCAGCTCTCTTCAACCTACACACAATTGACCCCGCGTGAGATCGAGGTCGCACATCTTGTCAGGGAAGGCCGCGATTCAAAGGCAATTGCCGGGCTTCTCGGCCTTTCGGTGCCTACGATCGAGTTCCACCGGAGCAATCTCAGGGACAAGCTCGGGTTGCGAAACAAGAAACAGAACCTGAGGGCCTTCCTCCTCTCTTTGAAATAGTTCCTTTGAACTCCGTTGAAGAGGGCCAGTATCGTGGTCCGGGTCACCATCTGGAATGACCTATCAATTTACCCTTGGATTTCCCATGTTGCCAACGATGCCATTTGGGAGAATAGAATCTGATACAATCCCATCTTTCAGGAGGAATCATGAAACCCTTGAATGGACGCAACGTCCTCATCACCGGTGCCGGTAGCGGAATCGGCAGGCTCATGGCGCATCACTTTGCCGACGAACGGGCCAATGTCGCCGTCGTGGACATCAACGCGAAGGCGCTGGAAGCCGTGGAGACAGAGGTGCGGGAAAGAATGGTCCACACGGCCTCTTATCAATGCGATATTACCGATCAGAAGGGCGTCAGCCGCGTTGCTGCTCAGTTCCGCAAGGACTTCGGACCCATCGACGTGCTGGTGAACAATGCCGGGACCGTCATTGGAAAATCGTTCTGTGATCTCACCATCGAGGAAATGCGGAGGACCATGGAGATCAACTACTGGGGCCATGTGTACTTTACCAAGGAATTCCTGCCGGACATGCTCTCGAGGAAGAGCGGGGCCCTTGTCCATGTCGCCTCCTCGAGCGGTCTTCTGGGGATGCCCCAATTATCTGACTATGCGGCGAGTAAATTCGCAGAGGTGGGGTTCACGGAATCACTCCGTCGCGAACTGAAGAAGTCTGGCTACCAGGACATTTCAGTGACAGTGGTGTGCCCTTATTACATCAACACCGGCATGTTCAAGGGATCCAAGCCCTTGCTCTTCAATCCGTTCCTCGAGCCCGGGCATGTGGCGAAGAAGATCGTGGCGGCTGTAAAGCAGGGAAAACCCCTTGTCTTGCTCCCGCCCGTGAACATGTACTCCACCATGCTGCTCAAGTTGCTGCCCGCGGGGATCTTCGACACCATTCTCAAGCTCTCCGGAGGCATGGATTCCATGGATTCCTTTGTGGGAAGAAAATCATGAGGAGTGGATCATGAATATGCTCAGACCGATAGTTCTCTCTTTCCTTGGATCGAATCTCATTCTGCTCGCGGTCAACATCATCAACATACTGCAGAACGGCGGCGGGCCGAAGGGCAGGGGCATGACGGACATACTCGGCAAAAGACCTGAAGAGGCCAGGCTGGAGGACATAACCAGACTCTCCAAGGCGGAATTCAAGCAGCTCTTCCACGCGGCACATTGCCCTGCCCTTGCCGATTTCAACGGTGAATACCAGGCCATGAACCATCCCAGTGGTATCATGGCCTTCGGGGTCGATGTCTATACCGATCACTTCTTCGGCCCCGGCAAATGGATAGGGAAGGCCTTCTCTCCGGTTCAGCCTGACAAGGGGTCGGGGTACAACATCTTCATGAAGACCGATAAGAACGGCAAGGTCCTCATTGCGCGAACCAGGAAAATAAATACCTTCATCGCCCGTTCTGCCTATGACGGCCGGGATTCCTTCCACCTCGACTACAGCCCGTACAACTCCTTTCTTGTTCATTCCATGCGCGATGAATTGCGCAAGGTCAACGAAGGGCTTTCTATAGGATTTGGTTCCATGGCTGCAGGTGGCGGCACGATAAATCCCTCGCCTTTCATTGTCTACGGACCTCCTCGGCCCTGGGTCGGGGCACAGTAGGATGCGAGGCCTTCTTCAAGGAAAGGGATACCTATTCCACAGCAAAGCCGGGATGTGAGGACAAGGCATCTGTGAAGCCCATAACATGCTGAAGTATGCAAAGCTGAAGCAATCCATCGTCGCCTGGGTGATAAGCCGCAAGGCCCTGCTGAGCCCGGGGCACCGGGCCATTGAGTGGCCTTTCCTCTTGGGGCATATCCCGCTGCTGCGGGATATTCACCCCTGGATGGATCGCCGCAGGAGCAGTATCTCCTATCTCCCGATAAACGAAAGCCTCCATGTGGAGGGCCGTCCCATGCCCCCGGAGGTCATAGCCTCGTATATAGAGCGCACGCCCTATAAGGTCATCATGAACCGCTGCCTCTGCCGGACCGCACGCGATTGTTCCGATTACCCCACCGATCTCGGCTGTCTCTTCATGGGTGAGAGCGCCATGCATCTTCCCCCTCAGATCAGCCGCCGTGTAGAATCCAGGGAAGCCCTTGGGCACCTGGAAAAGGCAATAGCCGCAGGCCTTGTCCCCCTCATCGGAAAAGTGCGTTTCGACAACTTTGCCTTTCTCATCCCTGACCGGAAGAAACTGCTGAGCGTCTGTTTCTGCTGCCCCTGCTGCTGCATGATGAGCTACTACAGACATCTTCCGCCACAGCAGCTCGATGATGTCTTTCCACGACTCCAGGGGCTGACCATAGAGGTGACCGATTCCTGCCGGGGCTGCGGAGAATGCGCCAAGAGGTGTTATGTGAAGGCCATAACCGTCGTCAACGGCAAGGCCGAGCACTCTGCCACGTGCCGCGGGTGTGGAAGATGCGCACGGTTCTGCCCCCATGGAGCGGTGAAAATAACTCTCACCACGCCTGATTACCGAGATGAGCTCATCGGGAGGATCGACTCATCCGTTGATATTGCATAGGCAGCCCCGGGTTTTATCCTGCAAGAAACCGGAAGTACTCGTACATCCGTGCACAAGCCCTGACCGCCCGCTCGGGCGACTGATAGAAAACCGGCTTGTAGTCTGATCCTTCCACCGCATAGACCGTCTTGCTCTTGATGTCCGTGATCAGGCTCACCCCGTAGACCGGCTTCTGGTAGGTCTCCATGAGCCGTGCGATGAGCTGGAGGTACTCCATCTCGAAGGAGCGCAGATAGGCCTTGGCCTTCTCGAAGAAATCCTTGGAATAAGTCGGATCGGCCCTTTCTGCGGCATCCGCCATGCGCTCGAAGAAGATCGCACGGCCCAGGACGCCCAGGTTGATCACCGAGTCGCAGCCCTCCCATTTCAGGAGTTCCTCCATGATGGTGGTCATCAGCGAGTTGTCGGGCTCGCCCACAATGTCCACCGGATTGGAACGGCTCCAGTAGGCGGGAAGGATATTGTCAAAACGCTTGACGAGCTCCGCGGAGAGCTGGGGGACCACCAGCCCGTATCTGGCGCACAGGTCGGCGGTTATGACCCCCCAGCCGCCGCCCAGGGTCATGATGCCCACACGGTTGCCCTTGGGGAGGGGCAGGGAGGAGAAGGCGGCGGCCAGGTCCAGGAGGTCCATGGACTGCTCCACCTTCACGATGCCGGCCTGCCGGCATACGGCGTCGAAGACCTTGACGTCCGAGGTCATGGCACCGGTATGGCTGGCGGCTGCGCGGTTGCCGGCCTCGCTCTGGCCGCCCTTGAGAAGCACGATGGGTTTCTTCTTCCCCAAACGGCGGGTACTTTCCAGAAAGCGCCTGCCGTCCCTGACCCCCTCGACATAGAGGATGACGATCTTGGTGAGGTCGTCGATCTCGAAGCCGTCGATGAAGTCCTCGACGGTGATCATCGCCTCGTTTCCTGAGCCGCAGAACCCGCGGATGCCGATGCCCTGCTCCTCGGCAAAGCCGAGGAGCTGCACACCCATGTTGCCGGACTGAGCGACCACCGAGGTCCCTCCTGGCTTCGGCCGCACAGGCGAGCCGGTGCAGTAGAGGTTTATATAGGGGTTCGAGATGCCCATGGTGTTCGGCCCGAGGATCAGGAGGCCCTCATGCCGGGCCTTCTCGACCAGTTCAAGCTCGAGCTTCTTGCCCTCGGTCCCGGTCTCTCCGAACCCTGAGGTGATGAGCAGCACGTTGCGGATGCCCTTGTCCTTGAGCTTCGGAAGGAGCTCTATGACGCTCTTGGCCGGCACCGTGATCACCGCCAGGTCGACCTTTCCCGGGACCTCGCCGATCTCGCGGAAGACAGGCCTGCCTGCGATGGAGCCGCCCTTCGCGTTCACGAGGAAGAGCTCACCCGGGAAGCCCCCATTGATGGTATGGGACAGGAGCAAATGACCCCACTTGCCCATCTTGGACGAGACGCCGATGAAGGCGATTGACCTGGGGTAGAACAGGGACCCGATGGCCATGGGGTCAACCGGCTCAGTGGAGGGCCTTGCCTGTGTGACATCTGATAGTATCGCCAGCGCGTCGACCGCGCATACAGCCCCTTTCGGTGATACAAGGAGAGGGTTGATGTCGATCTCCGCGATCTCCTGGTGCTCGGTGACCAGACGGGAAAGGCCCATCAACGTATTGACGAGCGCCTCACGGTCAGCCGCCATCTCGCCCCGGAAAGCCCCCAGGAGCCTCTGGGCCTTTATCTCAGCGAGCATGTCCTCGGCGTCGCGCTTGGTCAGTGGGGCGACTCTCAGGGCGATGTCGGCCAGGGCTTCGGTGAAGATCCCGCCGATGCCGAACATGACGATGGGACCGAAGACAGGATCGCGGAAAATCCCGGCCACGAACTCGCGTCTGCCCGTCAGGTGAGGCTGGACGAGAAGGCCCTCGAGCTCGTCCTTCGCCTCGCGCTCGATGGCCCTGGCTGCACGCTCCACATCCTTTTTGCCAGTCAGGTTGAGGTGCACCAGTCCGCGCTCGGTTTTATGGAGCAGGGTTGATCCATGACCCTTGAGAACCACCGGGAACCCCATATCCATAGCCGCAGCTACGGCCTCCTCCACGGTTCCTGCCAAGACATCGCGCACCACCGGCACACCGTAGG
>JALOOZ010000106.1 GCA_025454155.1 Thermodesulfobacteriota bacterium | reverse complement strand
AACGGTGCGGCTCTTCCGGACTGAGGTGACCAGGGCCGCACGCACAGTCTTACACCCATGCCGCGATTTCTTTCATCGGCCTGTTTTTTTGCAGGCCTTTACGCCTCCATGACCGTATGATAATCATTGACCCGTCATGGACCTGTCGGAAAAACCTCGGAATGATGTTCGCACGAACCTGAAGGCCGTCTTCTGGTTCCTGCTGTTCAATTTCATCCTGTCCGTGTGCCTGGGCTATGCCTACATCGTGTTCATGCCGGGCATCGAGGGCCCGCGGAGCTCTCTGTTCGTGCACGGGGCCCTGGTGTCCAACACGGCCATGGTCTATGTGGCACTGTTCATCCTGTTCGCCGTCTTCTCTCAGGGCATCAGGAAGACCTCGCTGCTCATGGGCCTGATGGTGGCGGTCGTGACCTTCCTGCACATGCTCAACGTTCTGGACATCATCATCTTCCGGATATTCAGGTACCACATCAACTCCATGGTGCTCACCCTGGTGTTCACCGAGGGCGCCCGTGACTCGCTGCACATCGGGGTGGGGACCGTCCTGACCTATGCGGCAGGAATCGGCGGCATCGTGGCCCTGGAGATCTGGCTGGCCCGTGTCTCCAGCGGGATACTCGCCTTCATGCCGATCACGAACCGGGCCGTGGCGGCGAGCCTGGTTCTGTCCCTGGTCTTCATCGCAGCGGACAAGACCGCCTATGCAGTGGCTGACCTCTACAACGTCAGGGACGTGACCAGGTACAACAAGCTTTTCCCGCTCTACCAGCGTGCCACCGTCAAGCACTTCATGCGCAGGCACTTCGGGTTCAAGACCGACCCGAAAGACACCCTGGTTGTGAAGCACAGGGGCAATACCCTGGTTTATCCACGGGAGCCCCTGGTGCGGAAACCCGTGAGCAAGCTGCCAAACATCCTCTGGATCGTGGTCGATGCCTGGCGATTCGACATGCTCAAAGAGGAGGTGGCGCCGAACATACTCAGGTTCTCTCAGGAAGCCCTGGTGTTCAGCAACCACTACAGCGGGGGGAACGCCACGCGCTTCGGCGTGTTCACGCTGGTCTACGGTGTGTACGGCACCTACTGGCAGTCCTTTCTGGCCGAGGGGCAGAGTCCGGTGCTGCTGGACGAGCTCATGAAGCTGGGATACGACTTCAGGATCATATCCAGCTCTCAGCTCACGAATCCTGAATTCCGGAGGACCGCCTTCGTCAAGCTGGGCCCGTACATAACGGACACCCTGCCGGGCACCATGGCGGACGAGCGCGATCCGGAGCTGGCGAAGACCTTCATAACCTGGCTGGACAGGAGGGATGCGAAGAAGCCGTTCTATGCATTCCTGTTCTTCGATGCGCCCCACGGCCCGTACATCTACCAGGACGAGTTCGAGAAGTTCAAGCCCTCCAACAAGACCCCGAATTACGTGACCGCCGGGAAGAAGGAGGCGGGTCCGCTGTTCAACAGCTACAGAAACGCCATCTTCTTCGACGATTCTTTGACAGGGAAGATACTGGATGAGGTGAAGAAACGCGGGTTGATGGAGAATACGATAATATTAATAACCGGGGATCACGGGGAGGAGTTCTACGAGACCGGCTTCTGGGGGCATACGAGCGCGTTTTCCGCGTACCAGGCAAAAGTGTCGTTCGTACTGTATATACCCGGCCGGGGTCATGAAGTGATAGATTATCCCACGAGTCATCTCGATGTGGCACCTACGTTCCTGAAGCTTCTGGGTTATTCGACTCCGGCCGGGGCGTATTCGCAGGGGACCGACATGCTGGACCCGGCTGGGCATGTGTACACGGTGGTGTCCGGGTGGAATGAGGCGGCGATCATTGATCCGCTGCACACCATTGTCATGCCCACGGAGAGCTACATGGCGGGGAGCACGGAAGTTCGGTGGACGGACAGTTACAGGCTTGTGGACAATGAGAATGCAGTGATCAGCGAAAAGCAGGGGGCGATACTTGAGGTGATGAAGGAGATGAGCGTTTTTCTGAGGTAGGGGAAGGTTTTCAAAATTGAAAAAGAGCATTGAAGGAGAAAGGTCTATGGATGCAAAGCAGGTTGTAACACATTACCATAATGCCTGGACTGGTGGTGACATGGCAGCAGCACGCCCTTGCCTGGCAGACGACCTGGATTTTCAAGGAAGCATTGATGCTTTCCGCAGGGCAGATGACTTTATTGTCGCACTTACCATGTTCCAGAAGATGCTTCGCAGCGTCAACCTGATTCAAAGTTTCTATTCTGAAAGTGGGGCCGCCCTGCTCTATGATTGCGACACCATGAGCCCAGCAGGTGTCCTGAGAACAGCCGAGTTCTTCACCGTGAAGGGTGGTAAGATAACATCGATCAGGTTGGTTTTTGATGCAACGGAACTTCGAAAACTTATGGGCGGGTAAGCGAGTCGAAGAGTCATGACCGAAACTCATTTGCAGTGATTCCCCACGGCCTTCGGCAGCCGGTGATCAGCACGCTGGTTGCTGCAGAACTCCCCCCTTGTGCTTGACTGTGTTTCTCCCTATACTTGTCATGTTTATAAGGGGGAAGAGGTTCTTCAGAAAATCTCAGGCACAGCTCTCTGCAGGGGAGGATCATTCACATGAAAAAGGCAATCGCACTGGTTCTCACAGTCTTTCTTGTCACTGCCCTTGTTCAGTCCGTCGCCGGCACCGCCCGGGCAGCGGCGAAGCCATACACCTTCGGGCTTCTGCTCGTGGGTCCCTACAATGACCGCGGCTATTCCCAGGCGCACTACGAGGGCGGCCAGTACGTGGAGAAGACCGTTCCCGGCGCAAGGATGATCTACATCGACAAGGTCAACCCGGCGGACAGGCCGGGCATCACCATACCGCAGCTGGTGGACGACATGGTCGAGAAGGGGGCCAGGCTCGTCATCGCCAACTCCGACGACATGAAGGACGGCATCAGGGAAGCGGCCAGGCAGCACCCGGACATCCATTTCGTGCACGTCTCCGGCGACGACGTGCTCACGGGAAAGGCGCCCAAGAACCTGGTCAACACCTTCGGCCGCATGGAATACGGCAAAATGATGGCCGGCTTCGTGGCGGCGCTCACCACCAGGACGGGCAAGATAGGCTACCTGGGGCCCCTCATCAACGAGGAGACCCGCAGGCTGGCGGGTTCGGCCTACCTGGGTGCGCGCTACGCATGGGAGAAGGTCCTGAAGAAGAACCCCAAGGACCTCACCTTCCAGGTGACCTGGATCGGTTTCTGGTTCAACATCCCGGGCGTCACCGCCGACCCCACCCAGGTGGCTCAGAATTTCTACAACACGGGTTTCGACGTGGTGATCTCGGGCATCGACACCACCGAGGCGGTGACCGTGGCGAAACAGAAGGCAAAGGAGGGCAAGCAGGCCTGGGCGATCCCGTATGACTACGTGGGCGCCTGCGAGGGAGGATCCTCGGTGTGCCTCGGTGTACCCTACTTCAACTGGGGCCCGGGCTATTCCGGGCTCGTGAAAAAGTCCATGACAGGCCCATGGAAGTCCGAGTGGACCTGGCTCGGTCCCGACTGGCAGGACATCAACAACCACCGGACCACCAATGTGGGATTCATGGAGGGCGATGCGCTCGCCCCCGGTGTGAAGAAGGAGCTGAAGACCTTCATCCGGGACCTGGGATCGAAAAAGGTCCAGCTTTTCAAGGGCCCGCTCAGATACCAGGACGGGACGGTGTTCCTCAGGGAGGGTGAGGTGGCCACGGACAAACAGGTCTGGTACATGCCCAAACTCCTCGAGGGCATGCAGGGCGCCGGCAGCGCCAAGTAGTGCACCGGTCGGCACAGGCGATGGACAGGATTTCCCGGGCGGCAGTCCTGCAAGGGCTGCCGCCCGCTGGTTTCATGGAATCCACCCGGCCGCGCTTTTCTTCAGGCAGGCGGTGAGATGAACGTCGAGCTGATCGATATCCACAAGCACTTCGGATCCGTACGTGCCAACAGCGGGATCGACCTGAAGATCCTCCCCGGGACGATCCATGGCATCCTCGGTGAAAACGGCGCAGGCAAGTCCACCCTCATGAAGGTCCTGGCGGGATTCATCCCGAAGACGCGCGGCACGATCCTCCTGGACGGGTCGGAGGTCGGTTATTCCAGTCCGGAAGGGGCCCTGCGTCATGGCATCGGCATGCTCTACCAGGACCCCCTGGATTTTCCGCCGCTCTCAGTCCTTGAGAATTTCATGGCGGGACAGGTCCGTGGTGCGACGATGGGCACTGAGGTTCACCGGGCGAGGCTCCTGGAGCTCTGTACCGGGCTGGGTTTCAAACTCGACCCCGATGTCCCTGCCGGGAGGCTCACCGTAGGAGAAAGGCAGCAGCTCGAGCTCGCACGCCTGCTCTCGTCGGGGGCCCGCGTGCTCATCCTGGACGAACCAACCACCGGCATCTCCGGCCTGCAGAAGGAGGTGCTCTTCTCCGCGCTGAAAAGCATTGCCCGCGGGGGCAGGAGCATCGTCCTTGTCTCCCACAAGCTCGAAGACATCGAGGCGCTCTGCGATGAGATCACGGTCCTCAGGGAAGGCATTGTCACCGGGACCATGGAACGGCCCTTCAGCACCCAGGCGCTCCTGTCTATGATGTTCGGGTCAGAGCCCTCCCCGGCCATCCGGTCGGGCCATGAACCCGGGGCCCAGGCCCTGTACCTCGACAACGTGTCGGCCCCGGGAGGCAGGGCAGGCCTTGCGGAATGCACGGTCCACGTCAGCAGGGGCGAGGTCATCGGCCTTGCCGGCCTCGAAGGGAGCGGTCAGGAGGTCTTCCTGCGCATTGCAGCCGGTCTCATCAGGCCCCACCGGGGAAGGGTGCACGTGGGCAGGAGGGATATGACCGGCAGGGGCTACCATGCGTTCCAGAGCCTCGGGGTCGCCTTCCAGCCCGCTTCCAGGCTCGAAGAGGGTCTGATCAGGGGGTTGACCGTCACGGAGCACTGCGCACTGGGAGAGGGCGGAGGCCAGTTCATGGTGCAGTGGGACACGGCCGAGCAGGACGCCCGGGACAAGATACGGAAATTCCAGGTGGCCGGCACCCCGGATAGCCCCGTGGAATCACTCTCGGGGGGAAACCAGCAGCGTCTCCTCCTGGCCTTCCTGCCAGAGGAACCCGAGCTCCTCCTGCTGGAAAATCCCACCCGCGGACTGGACCTGGAATCGGTCCACTGGGTGTGGGACCATCTCGATGCCCATGCATCCCGCGGTGCTGCCATCGTCTTCTCATCCTCGGAACTCGACGAGATACTCATGGTAGCGGACAGGGTTCTGGTGTTTTTCGACGGGCACATCATCAAGGACGAAAGGCCCGAGGACACCGATGCGCTGGCCCTGGGGAGGGCCATAGCAGGGAAGATGTGAGGGCGATGACGACTGGACAGACCACAAGGCGGGACGTTACCGGGCATGGAGCACCATGGAAATCCATGGCCCTGGAGACTGCCCTGACCCTCACGGTGGTCCTGGGTTTCACCACCCTGGTGCTCCTGCTGGCAGGGGCACCGCCCCTGGAGTCGTACCGGCAGATCGTCAAGGGTTCCCTGGGATCCTGGGGCAAGGTCACGCACGTGATCAAGGTGTGGATACCCCTGACGCTTGCCGCCTGTGGTCTTCTCTACACCTTCAGGATAGGCCTGTGGAACATCGGGGTGGAGGGCCAGGTAATGGTGGGGGCGGTCCTGACCACCTATGTGCTCAGGACCGGTTCAGATGGACAGCACGGGCAGTATCTCCTCGCCGCAGCGCTTCTTGCCGGGATGGCCGGTGGTGCCCTCTGGGCCGTCATGGCTGGATACCTGAAGACCAGGGGGGGTGTCCACGAGATATTCGCGGGACTCGGACTCAATTTCGTTGCCCAGGGGCTGGTGCTCTGGCTGATATTCGGGCCGTGGAAGCAGCCGGGAATCGCATCCATGAGCGGTACCGAGACCTTTGCCGAGCACCTGTGGATGCCCTACCTGGAAGGCCTGCGCATATCCCCGGCAGCCCTCGGCATGACGCTGACTTCCGTCGTGCTCACCGCATACATGCTCAGGGCCACCAGGTTCGGGCTCTACCTGAAGGCCATCGGCAGCAACGAGAAGGCCGCCTTCCTCTTCGGACTCAGGCCTCAGGCCACCATGATCCTCGCCATGGTCTGCGCCGGAGGTTTTGCGGGGCTGGCGGGCAGCTTCCAGGTGGCCGGGGTCTACCACCGTCTCATCCCGGCCATCTCCAGTGGATACGGGTATCTTGCCCTGCTCGTGGTGATGCTCTCCGGCTTCAGTGTATGGGTTTCCCCCCTGGTGGCGTTTTTCTTCGCCTGCCTGAACGTGGGCAGCATTCAGCTACCCATGGTGCTTCAGCTCGACTCTTCCCTGAGCGGGGTGATCCAGGGCACCCTGGTCATGGCTGCGCTGGCGATGCATGCCATGAGAGCGAGATCCAGGAAGGGGGGTGGGCCTGATGCAGGGGGTTGATATCACCATCCTGCTGGCCGGGATTGTAGCCGGTGCAGCACCGATACTCCTCGCCACCCTGGGTGAAACCATCACCGAAAAGGCGGGCATCATAAACCTCTCGCTGGACGGCACCATCATCCTGAGCGCGATGGCAGCCTTTGCCGCCGCGGTCACGACCGGGAGCCTGCTCGCCGGTTTCGCTGCCGGTGCTGCAGTGGGGGCAAGCATTGCGGCGGCGGTGGCCCTCTTCAGCCTCCGCCTCGGACTCTCCCAGGTGGCGGTAGGATTTGTGCTCACCCTCATGACGAAAGACCTCGCGTACTTCCTCGGAACCTCCTATGCACGCATGGAAGGGCCGCTGGCAGGGCCCATGCCCGTACCGGTGCTCTCCAAGATACCCTTTCTCGGGCCCGTTCTCTTCAGTCACAGCCTGCCCGTCACCTTCAGCATGGTCATGATCCTGGCGAGCTGGTGGTACCTGTACCGGACACCTTCCGGGCTGAAGATACGCTGCGTGGGGGAAAACCCCGACGGGGCATACGCCAGGGGAATCGACCCTGACCGGGTTCAGCTCTTCTATGCCGTTGCCGGCGGTCTGCTCGTCGGCGTTGCGGGGGCTGCCTTCTCCCTGTGCGTCAAGCCGGGCTGGGGCCAGCCCCAGGGGTGCGAGGGATCGGGGTGGATAGCACTGGCCCTGGTCATCTTCGGTGGCTGGCACCCGGTCAAGGCCGCAGTCGGGGCGTATCTCTTCTCGTTCCTCCAGGTCATGAGCATTTATCTCCAGGCATGGTGGCCGGATGTGCCTGCCCAGGTTTTCCAGGTGGCGCCGTTTCCGCTCATGATCTTCATCCTGGTGCTCATCTCGGTGGCCCAGCGCGAAACCGTGATGCGGGCCGCCCGGAACCACCCCGCGCTGAGGGCCATCATCCAGACCCTCTCGGGGAAGGCGCCGGCTGCACTGGGCAGGCAGAAAAAGGGTACCGGTTAGGGAGGCAGTCTCAGCTCGGAGGTTTTGTCATGATGGTTCTCGAAGGCATCAGGGTCATCGATCTCACCCAGTTCATCTCCGGGTCGAGATGTACGCAGATCCTGGCGGACATGGGTGCCGAGGTTGTCAAGGTGGAACCTCCCCAGGGCGACGCCCTGAGGCTCATCTTCAGCCTCATACCCGGAGCGGAGAGGAACTACTCGGTGTTCAACCGGAACAAGTACGGCATGGCCGTCGACTGGCGGGGTCCCGGAGGCAGGGAGCTCATCCGTCGCCTGGCGGGCAGGGCAGACATCTTTGTCCACAACCTCATTCCGGGCACCCTCGAGCGGTGGGGGCTCGGATACGACGAGCTCAGGAAGGACAGGCCCGATCTCATCTACCTGGCCGTATCGGGCTTCGGCGCGACAGGCGTGAACCCCGGCCGGGCGGCCTTCGACATCATCGCCCAGGCCACCTCGGGCCAGCTCTGGAATGACCTGGACGACCTTGCCCCCCCCTCGAACTACTGGGGCGACCTCATGAGCGGGGCCTACGCTGCCATAGCGGCCCTCATGGCCATCATTCACCGGATGAAGACAGGTCTTGGCCAGAACGTCGACATCTCCATGCAGGACGTCCTGTATTTCAACAACTACAGGGCCATGGTGGACAGGGCCATGGGACCGGTCATGTCCCAGGTGGAGCAGACCCTTGGAAGGGAGCCCCGGGATGTGCTGAACTCGGCGGACAGGATGCCCTTCTACGGGTTCTTCAGGACAAGGGGGCACAAGGTCGCCATCGTTGCGCTCACCCCCAGGCAGTGGAAAGACCTCGCCGAGACGGTCGGGAGCCCCGGGATGGCCACGGAGCCGAGGTTCAACAACCTGTTGGCCCAGATCCGTCACCACCGGGAGGCGGTGGAGATCATCGAGGCCTGGACGTCGAACCGCGATGCCGCCGAGGTCATGGCCGCCCTGGAGGCGCGGAAGATCCCATGCGGACAGGCATATTCCATCGAAGAGGTCAACCGCGACGCGAACCTGGG
>JALOOZ010000105.1 GCA_025454155.1 Thermodesulfobacteriota bacterium | reverse complement strand
AAACAAAAGGCATACCAAAAACACAAAAGTCAATGCACATAACAACATAGCTCTTAAGAACTATGAACGACAGGGGGTTCTCAGGGACACCACCCTGGCCTTCACGTGGCTCTCCCTCGCTGCGGACCAGGGGTTTGCAGATGCGGCGAAGAACCGTGATTTCGTGGCGGCAAGGATGACCGCAGAGCAGAAGGCCGTTGCGGGAAAGCGTTTGGATGAATGGAGGGCTAGAAAGAAGGGGAAGCGCTGGTGGAAGCCCGCGTTTTTTACAGGCATCACCTCACTTCGCCCTTGATGCTCGAGGGGGAGTTTTTACCAGGGATCGAGACAGGAGGGTATGTGCATCCATGAAGGACTACCTGGTCAGGGTGATCACCGAGGAGAAGAACATAGTGGGTCTGGCCTGCATCACCACCAACCTGGTGGACTATGCACGGCGTCGTCACGGAACCTATCCCACTGCCAGTGCGGCCCTGGGCAGGGCGCTCACCGGGGGAGAACTCATGGGGGCACTGCTGGACCCGGGCCAGCGGGTGGCGCTGAAGTTCACGGGCAACGGCCCGCTGAAGAAGATCATCGTTGAAGCGGAAGGCAACGGCGCGGTGCGGGGGTATGTGGAAGTGCCCCGGGTGGACCTGCCGCCAAAGAACGGGAAGCTCGATGTGGGCGGCGCCCTCGGCAGGGAAGGGTACCTCACCGTGACCAAGGACCTGCGGCTCAAGGAACCCTACAACGGTATCGTGAAGCTCTACACCGGAGAGATCGCATCCGACATCGCCTACTACCTCACCGAGTCCGAGCAGATTCCATCGGCCGTGGGCCTGGGTGTCTATGTGGAGACCGACGGAAGGGTGAGCGCCTCGGGTGGATTTCTTATCCAGTCCCTTCCGCCGGCTGACGAGGCTCTCATCGACTCCCTTGCCGGACGCATCGAGGCCCTGCCGCCGGTGACACGGCAACTCAGAGACGGCAGGACCCCCGAGGATGTCCTGGCGGCAGTCTTCGACGGGATCCCCTACCGCACCATCGAAACCAGGGAACTGGTCTTCCAGTGCTCCTGCTCCGTGGCCCGGATCGAGCAGGCCCTCATAACCCTCGGCAGGACCCAGATCGAGGAGATCGCCAGGGACCAGGAGGTGTTCGACGTCTCCTGCCACTTCTGCAACCGCACGTATGTCTTCGGCAAGGACCATCTCGGAAGGCTGATCCATGAGATGCACTGAGCTCGGCGGCACTATTCCCTTGACAAACCATCAGTCCTGCGAACAAAAATAAGAAGTTATCCGGTTCAGGGTTCATGCGGCGAGGGCTGGTCCCAGGCTTCATGCACAGGCAGGCGGGCATTCAAAGGAGAAGGACGAGAGAATACGGAGGATCGGACTATGGGCAAGGGCGACCAGCGGAGCAAGCGCGGCAAGACCTGGATAGGGACCTACGGCAAGAAGAGACCCAGAAAGGCCAAGAAGGTCAGCCTGGTAAAGAAGGCCGTTGCCAAACCGGCAAGGAAGGCATCGAAAAAATCGGATTGAACAGGGCTTGCAGGGCTCTTTCTGGCCTTTCCCGGAGTCCCGATGACACATGCCGGCATCTCCCTGCCGGTCCAGAGAGTTTCTCCCGCGGGACGGACGAATGGAAGAGATGACCCATCCCAGGCTGAGGCGCGACATACAGGCTGTCCCCATAACCGTCGAGGGGAAGCAGCTGGTCACCTTCATGGACCCGCTCAAACTCTCGGGCACCGGCTTTGCCCTGGACAGGAGGGCGGTCCCGCTTCTTGCCATGATGGATGGGACCAACGACCTCCGCGATATCCAGCTTGGGCTGATGCGGATGAGCGGAGGGGCCATCGTGCCGATCGCCGATGTGCAGGCCCTCGTGACCCAGCTCGACGAGGCCTTTCTCCTGGAAACGGAAGGCTTCAGGGCGAAGAGAACGGCCATCGTGGAAGACTTCGCCCGCAAAACCGTGCGGGAGCCCATGCTGGCCGGCATGTCCTACGAGGCTGATCCGGGGGCTCTCCGGGCCTTCATGGCATCGGTGGAGGAAGGACTCCAGCCGCTTCAAGTTCACGCCCCCGATTCGATCGTGGGGATACTGGCCCCGCATATCGACATCGCGGCCGCCAGGCAGGCCTATGTGGATGTGTACCGCAGGGTCGAGGGAGGCGGCCATGACCTGGCGATCATCCTGGGCATCAACCATCATGGCGGCCCGGGGTTGTACTGCCTCTCGGAGAAGGACTATGCCACGCCCCTGGGGGTTCTGGAAGCGGACCGCGGGGTCATTGCAGGGCTCAGGGCAGGGCTGCCGGGGGGTACCCTGGCCGAGCACGACTTCGACCACATGATGGAGCACTCCATCGAGTTCCAGGCCTTGTTTATCGCCCATTACCTGGGCACGAGGGTGAAGATCGTTCCCGTCCTCTGCGGCGGCATCCACGAGTTCCTGGCCGAGGGCGCCGACCTCCTTGCCGACGATCGCTTCCTTGCCTTCCGGGACAATCTGGGCAGGGTCATCGGGGAGCGCGGGCGCAGGACGCTGCTCGTCTCGGGGGTGGACTTCTCCCATGTGGGGCGCAAGTTCGGGGACGGTCTGGCCGCCGAGGAGATCATCAGCGGGGCCCAGGCCAACGACCGTCTCCTTATCGACCACCTCCTGCATTCCCGGGCCCGGGAGATCTACCGCAACACGGTGGTCACGACGGACCGGTTCAACGTGTGCGGCATCGCATCCATGGTGCTCTTTTCCTCGCTCATCGGGCCGTGCAGGGCGGAGCTCCTGCACCACGGCACCTATGACGAACCCTCCACCGGCAGCGCCGTGACGTATGCCTCCATGGTGTTTTCCAGCCCATGATGCGGTTTCATTTCCCCCTGAGGCACTGAGACCATGGACATACAGAAAGAGCGGAATGCATCCTACGGCAAGTGGTTCCTCACGGATGTAATCCGTGCCATAGAGAACTACTCGCTCATCGATCGGGGCGAGGAGGTCTGCGTGGCCCTCTCGGGGGGCAGGGACAGCGTGACGCTCCTGTATATCCTGTGGTACCTGCAGCGCTACTCCCACCTCAATTTCGGCCTGCGCACCCTGCACGTGAAGACAGGCGACTACGACACGTCGATCCTGGGAGGACTCTGTGCGGAGCTGGGCCTCGAGTATCTTGAGGCAGCTCTCAGGATGGACCTTCGCAGCCTTCCCGGGTCCCCGTGCTCGCTGTGTGCGGCATCCAGGCGGGGGGCCATGGCGGAGGCCCTGGAAGGGACTGGCATAACCAAGGTAGCGTTCGGCCACCATGCCGGTGACGTGGCGGAGACCCTGCTCATGAACATCGTGTACAGCCGGAAGCTCGGCAGCTTCACCCCCCGGGTGGAGGTCCCCGGGGGAGCACTTGTCGTGATCAGGCCCATGATCTATCTCGACGGCCCGCTCATCAGGCGGCTGCACCACCACCTCAGGCTGCCCGTTCTTCGCTTCACGTGCCCCCATGCGGGAAAGGGGGCGCGGGGGGTCATGCGTACAGCCATAGCCCGGATCGAGGAGAACGCCGAGATGAAGGGGTTCTCCCGCCTGGTGGTGGGGGCACTGGAGAACGTCGACTTCTCAACGCTCTGGACCAGGGTCAGGACCTGACACTTCTGAAGAAAAAAGAGGAACCGGATGCGGGCAGGCAGGTTTTCCTTGACAAGTCCCTTCCCTTGAGCAATAAACAATAAAGTAATACTTCATTGTTTACTACTCAACCAACCTGCTAGGAGGAAAGTATGAAGACAAGGATCACTGAGATGCTGGGGATTCAACACCCGATCTTCCTGTCCGGAATGAGCTGGATAAGCGTGCCCGAGATGGTGGCAGCGGTTTCGAACGCCGGCGGCCTGGGGATCCTCGCCACGGGACCACTGTCCAAGGAGCAGACCCGGGAATCGATACACCAGATCCGCAGGCTCACCGACAAGCCCTTCGGGGCCAACGCGTCGCTGCTGTTTCCGGGTGCCGTGGACTCGGCGAAGATTCTTCTCGAAGAAAAGGTGCCCGTGATCAACTTCGCCCTGGGCAAGGGGGACTGGATTGTCCGGGAAGCCCATCAATACGGCGGCAAGGTCATGGCCACCGTGGTGAACGCCCGCCATGCCAAGCGTGCTCAGGACTATGGCTGCGATGCGGTCATAGCAACGGGAAATGAGGCTGCGGCCCACGGCGAATCGGTCACCACGTTCTGTCTCATACCGAGCCTCGTGGACGCCCTGAATATCCCTGTCGTTGCGGCAGGCGGCATCGCAGACGGGCGCGGCCTGGCGGCCGCCATCGCGCTCGGTGCCGACGGCGTCGCCATGGGGACCAGGATCATGACCACCAAAGAGAGCCCGCTCCACCAGAACTACAAGGACCTCTCAAGGAAGATGGACACCACGGACACCATCTACTCGCGGCGCATCGACGGGCTCTGGTGCCGCGTCCTGAAGACCGATGCGGCCGAGCGCATGAGGCGGCGCGGTCTGAACCTGCCCGCAGCCTTCTTCAATTCCCAGGAGATTGCCAAGATGCTGCACCTTCCTTTCATCAAGCTCTTTTTCGGCGTCATGTTGTCCGGGTGGAAGACCGCCAGGCAGCTGGCCTTTCTGGCCAATGCCTTCAAGGCCTTCAGGCTGGCGACGGAGGCGGGCGACCTGAAGGAGGGTGTCCTCCCGGTGGGTCAGTGCACCGGTCTGATCCACGACGAGCCGACGGTCAAGGAGCTGTTCGACCGGATGGTGCAGGAGGCCGAGGCCATCGAGAAGAAAATGGCGAACATCTTCGGATGAATGGTGCCGGCAGGATAAAAAATGGTCTCGTGGACATGGGCCTGAAGATCGGTGAAATCGCCAGGAGAAGCGGGATTCCCATCTCGACGATACGCTTCTATGTGAAGGAGGGGCTCCTCCCCCCTCCGGAGAAGGTCAACAAGAAGATGGCCTACTACGACGAGGGGTGCATCAAGAAACTGCAGGCGATCCAGCATCTCAAGGAGAAGAAGTACTATCCGCTGGCCATCATAAAGAACATCCTTCGCCGCATGGACGACGGCTTCACCTTTGAGGAGGCCGTCGTGGTGGAGGACACCCTGTTCGATCCCATGTCCAGCGCGGAGGCCGGGGTGGTCGACAGGGTGGAGTTCCTGAGGCTGACGGGACTGACACCTGAGCAGCTCGAAGAAGTCGAGCGGATCGGCCTCTTGATGCCCTACTTCAGGGAGCACGGGAAGATACTCTACAACCAGGATGACGTTATCATTGCCCGCGAAGCCATCCGACAGGTCTATCGGTTCGGCCTCGACCCGATGGATTTCGGATTCTATCTCCGCCTCGGCCACGAGATCACCGACCAGGAGGTATCGCTCCGCCGGAAGATCACTCGCGGCCTGTCCGCGAAAGAGAACATCGAAATAACCACCTACCTTACCCGTGCGGTCAATCTGTTCCGCGGCTACATCCTGCGGAGACTGCTCCAGCAGAAAATACAGACCCGCATACAGAAAAGCCTCGGCAGGACGAAGAAGGACCCCAAGGCAGGGTGAGGGGAGAGTATCCCGGAATCATCATCAGAGGAGGGCGATAATGGCCATCGTTGAATGGAAAAAGGAAGGGACCGTCGGGGTGCTGGTCATGAACACCGCCGAGAACCGTCACAATCCCTGGTTCTTGGAGGCCATGCTCGGGGCTTTCAATGAGATCGAGGCCCATGAAGGGATCACGTCGGTGGCGGTCACCTCCATGGACAGGAAGAACTGGTCCCTCGGGATCGATCTCGAGTGGATCACTGGCGCCATGGCGAGGAACGAGACCGCTGCGCTGAAGGATTTCGCGTACAGCCTCAACAGGCTCTACGTCCGCATCCTCACGTTCCCCATGCCCGTGATTGCAGCCATGAACGGGCACGCCTTCGGTGCCGGCACCGTGCTCGCCTGCGTCTGCGATTTCCGGTTCATGAGGTCCGACAGGGGATTCTTCTGCTTTCCCGAGGTGGACATCAACATACCGTTCATGCCCGGCATGCTCGCGATCATGAGAAAATCCATGCCTTACTACAAGCTTGAGGAGCTCGTATACTCGGGGAAGAAGGCGGGGGGGAAAGAGCTGGAGGAGCACCACGTCGTCATGAGGGCCTGTGAAGGCGAGGAGGCCCTCATGCAGGAGGCCCTCGCATACGCGGGAACCTTCACCAAGGGCAGGAAGATCTTCCACGAGCACAAGGCCAGACTGCACAAGGGTATCCTGGAGATAATCGAAAGAGAGGACCCGGTGTACATCGAGCAGCTCAAACTCGTGGTGTGAGAAGGCCCGGGCAGGGCACCTCGTCCTCAGTACAGCTCGTACTTGACGAGCCTTCCGTCCAGCTGGCCGTTCTTCAGGGGTTTCTTCCATGCGGACCTGAGCCCCACCTTCTTGATGAGCTCGCGGTTGCCGAAGTAGACGTATGCCGTGGACCCGGTGCAGCGCTGCTTGAGAAAATCACCGAGCTCCTTCATGAAGGTCCCCATGTCCTCGCTCTTCTTCATCCTCAGCCCGTAGGGCGGGTTGCAGACAACGGTCGTATCGCGAAGGGACCCTATATCCTGGAACCTCATCCTGGATAAGCGTACTTCTTTTCCCGACGGGAGGTTGCGGCTGTTCATCCTGGCCATTTCAACGGCCTGCGCTGAGCTGTCGCTGCCGGCGATGAGGCCCTTTGGGAGTGGTCTCATATCCTTGTCCGCCTCCCTTTTCACCGATTCCCAGGTGCTCTCTTCAAAGTCAGGCATGAAGCGGAACCCGAAGGACCTCCTCAGGTATGCCGCAGGGATCCTGCAGGCATGCATGAGCGCCTCGAACAGGAGGGTCCCGGAGCCGCACATGGGATCATACAAAAGTGTCTCGCCATTCCAGCCGCTCAGCCGGATGATGGCGGCCGCTAGGGTCTCCTGCATGGGTGCATCCACCGCCTTATGCCGGTACCCCCTGCGGTGCAGCGAACCCCCGGAGGTGTCGAGGTAGATCGTGGCCCTGTCCTGGGAGATATGAAGGTTGAAGCAGATGTCCGCGTCGATCCTCTCCACATCGGGCCGCTGATCATATCTGTCCCTGAAGCTGTCCACGATGGCGTCCTTCAGGACGAGCCCTGCATACTGGGAGTGACGGATCTTGCTGTTGGAAACGTTTGCGGAGATGACGAAGGTTTCCTTCAGGGAGAAAAGGTCCGTCCAGGGCAGTGAACGGGCGGTCTTGTAGAGGTACTCGGTGCTGTGGCAGTCGAAGGTTATGAGCGGTGCGAGCACCCTGCTGATGATCCTGGAGGTGTAGTTGATGCGGTAGAGAGCCTCCCTGCCCGCTGAAAAATGCAGCCCGTGGAATGCGGGCTTCACGTCCTGCGCCCCGAGGCCGGCCAGCTCCTCCATGCCCAGCTCCTCCATGCCGTCTGCGACCTGGGCGAAGAACCGGCTGTATTTCTGATAGTTGTATACCACCGCCGCCCCCTAAAGAAATCCGTTGTCCCTGTACCATGCGTATGCATCGTCGATCATGGCATCGACCGGGACGATCCTGTAGCCCAGCTCCCGGACTGCCTTCGTGGAATCGTACCAGGCATTCACGCTCATGTACCGGGCCATGCCCGGGTTCATGTCCGGAGGTCTGCCCGTGAACATGGCGGAGAGCTCGGAAACATATCCGTACGCCACCAGTGCCCACCGGGGTATGTCCATGAAAGGGGCCTGTCTCCCGAACTTCTTGGCGATGGCCCCGAAGAGCTCCCGGTACGTGATGTTGTTCCCGGCGCAGATGTATCCCTCGCCCGGACTGCCTGCGAGGGCTGCGGTGATGTGGGCCCTGGCCACCTCGGTCACGTGGGCGAAGGGGCCTCCGCCGCACGGGCATCCCGGGACCTTGCCGTCCCTGAGGTCGAAGAAGAGCCGGCCGAACTGCAGGGTGAAGTCATAGGGGCCGATCATGCTCCCGGGGTAGACGACCACCACCTCCAGGCCCCTGCCGATGAACTCCCTGACCCTGAACTCCCCCTCCCGCTTGGTATCCGCATAGTTGTAGCCGGTATTGGCATAATTGTAGAAAGGCCACGACTCATCTGCCAGGCCACCGGGGTTGTAGCCCAGTGCGTCCACCGTGCTCGTGTGCACGAGCCGCTTCACCCCGTGCTTCAGGCACGCAGCCGCCACCGTGGGGGGCCCTTCGACGTTGACCCTCCTCTGGCGCCCGAAGGTCCTGTTCCACCAGGAAGTGTCCCCCGCCACGTGGAAGACCGTGTCCATGCCCTGCACCGCCATGTTCATGTCGGCCCGGTCCGTGACGTCCCCGAACACGATCTCCACCGGGAGCCCCCGTATATACTTCGTCTCGGAACCAGGCAGTCCAAGGGCCCTGACTTCCCAGCCCTTCTTCACCAGTTCATGGACCAGGTTGGTTCCGAGAAACCCCGTAGCCCCGGTAACCAGACAATGCATCAGAGGCC
>JALOOZ010000104.1 GCA_025454155.1 Thermodesulfobacteriota bacterium | reverse complement strand
AGGGCGGAGGATGAAAAAGGTCTTGACCGCATCGGGCCTTTTTCCTTTTGGTGTCTGCTCCAGCATACCGGGCCCGAACTGCGCGATGCATGCCGTGCGGATCTTTGACTGGAGCCGGAGGAGTAGTCCCTGGACCGTGTCTGAAGGCAGTCGAGTGACGAAATCGAGGTCTTCTGAGAACCGCATACCGCCATGGATCCACCGGATGGCTGTGCCGCCCTGGAACACGACATGCTCGGACCCGGAAAGGGCGTAGAGGCTTTCGAGCAGGAGCAGCTGCATCAGCTCGGCATCCCGGATGGCAGCTTCAGGATTCATCTTGACCTCACTACAGGTTCATTAATATACAAATATGTATATTAATGTCAATGATAAAACCAGAAAATCGGACGAGGCAGGAAGACTCAGGACTTTGACTGAGGCGTTCCCCTTGTGCGTAGGCCCAGGCATACGAGAGCACCCATCAGGACCACCGCGAAGCACGGTGAACTCGGCTTGGCCGTACCCACGAAGCACGACTCCTCCTGCCTCTCGAAGGGCGCGTCCTCGGAGACCGTGCCCGAGGGCAGGCTCACCTTGAAGCGGCCCAGGGTCTGCGCGGAGAAGCTCAGGTACCCGTCAATGACCTGGGCATCCTCGATCTTCACCCAGCAGTCGGCGTACTCGTCGTACCTCTCGACGCAGGCCTCGGTGCCGGCATAGGGCAGGTAGACGACGGCCGGACCCAGCAGCTCCAGGCCGTAGGGCAGGATGTCGAAGAAGAAGGCGTTGGGGTCGGGGGCCAGCAGGGCGGCACCCGGGAAGGCCTCGAACCCTCCCCAGCCGATGGCGACGGGCTTGGGACCGACCGTCGCGCCATAGGGCAGATCGATGGCGATGCCCGTGACGATGTCCTCGATGAACTGGGTGGTCGCGGGATTGTACATGCTGATCTGATAGATGTCCTGGGCCACGGACAGGCGCAGGATGTGGTCCACCGTGCCCGCCTCCCCGAAGACCACGTACAGGAAGGAGCCCGGCTCGCCGGCGACGATGGTGTCCCCGTCTATCTCGGGGCAGCTGCCGTCCAGGGGGTAGAAGAGGTACGCCCCGTCCGGGTACAGGGACGAGAGGTCAAAGGGCGTGGCCGTCTGGAAGACGGCGTCGCGCACCGGGTACAGGTCGAAGAGCACTGAATAGTCCCCGGCACCCTCACCTTCTGACTGCGGCGCGATGACGGACCCGGCGGGATGCGGCAGGTCGTCTCTGTCCACGGCGCCGAAGTTGCCCAGGGCAAAGACCGGCACCTCGGGGTCCAGGCCGAAGGCGTCCCGGACGATGTCTTCGAGCCAGTTCAGGAGGTCCACGAGATCGTCCACCACACCGCCGTCATCGGGCGGGTTGTCCTGGGCGGGGATGGTGACGGATGCCTCCAGGGAATAGGCGCTCTCGTTGCCGGAGAAGTCGTAGGCGGTCACCGCGAAATAGTACGTCCCCCCTGCAGAGAGACCGGCCACGTCGATGGCGGTCCTCCTCCCCACGTTGATGACGCGGGGATAGTTACCGTGCGACGTGCCGTAGAAAACCCGGTAGCCTTCGAGGTCGCTCTCGGTGTTCGCGTTCCAGCTGATGCGCACGACCGCTGCAGAAAGAATAGTAGGCAGCAGCGCCAGGATGAGCGCCAGCACGCCAGTTTTCGCCCCAGTAGAACCCTTCATTTCACCCCATGAGAGGGTAGTGCAGTTTTCACCCTATCTGCGACATGTGGGGTTGAATGTCAAGGGTGAAAAAGGCGGCGCCCGGCAGGATGGGCCATGGCGGGACACAAGGCCGGATATCGCTGTAAACCTTCACGGGAGGCCGATCCGGAAGATGCCGCCGGCGCGGCGGTGAGGTTCATCCCTCTCCGGATCGTGAAAATGCTCCCTGATCCTGCCTTCTGGAGATCGGGTTTCAGGGCTACCGGGCGAGGAGCTCGAGGGGCCTGAGGTGTCCTCTGATGGAGCCCGTCTCCACCGCCTCCAGGAACTCGTCGCCGAGCGCTTCGCCGGCCTTCAGGGCCTGCTTCCAGAATGCGATCCGCTCGTCGTCCTTCAGCCAGAATTCCCGGAAATCTTCCCGGGAGGGGATTTTCCCGCCGGGCATCGACGCCACGAAGGCCGGCGACGGGCAGAGCAGGACCACGTTTGCCATGTCCTGCATGGAGGGTCTCCTCCAGGGGAGCATCTTGTCGGGAGGGTCTCCTCCAGGGGAGCATCTTGTCGAACCAACCCGGGGTGATGCGGTTGGTGTAGTGGGGGAACAGGACGATCCTGGAGCTGGCAAAGGGGATGGCCAGGTGGTAGTCGAGGATCCCCGCATCCCGGTACATGCCGGGGCCGGCCCCGGGGATGTCCCTGACCCCTGTCATGATCACGGGCATGGAGCCCGAGGCCATGACCGCGGGCCGCACGTTCTCCACGGTGAGCGGCACGGACTGGAGGGGGAAGCCCTTCAGGGCATGGTAGGGAGGCAGGTCCCGGGGGTCATGGAAGAGGACCCGGGAGAAGAAGAGCCTGAGAAGGCCCCGGCTCGCCGTGTTCAGGATGCCGGCGGCGGCCATGAGGAGCAGCAGGGGGTATTTCCTGTCCACGCCGTAGGGCCCGGAGCACCTGACCGCCAGGAAGGTGAGCCTGGCATAGGGGTGGGTCAGGATCCTGGACGGGCCGTCCCCGTCGAGGGCCGCGTCGAGGAACTTCATGATCTCGGCGCTCGCCTGGGCTGCCGTGGGCACAACGGTGAACCGCTGGCGGAGATAGGCGTCCCGGAACCGTTCGTGGGCTTCCATGCCCTGGGCCAGGGCGGCGAAACGCCAGGTGCCCACGGACGACCCCAGGAGAAACACCGGGCTGGTGCGCTCCATGAGCCATGAGGTGAACATGGCCTTGTCGAGGCCGTAGAGGGCGAGCCACTTGGGGCCTCCGGCGGCGCCGGCCACCACCTCCACCATGTCCGGGGTCAGGCCGTGCTCCGCGATGATCTCCCGGGCTTTGGGCCCGGCATAGATGGAAAGGTATTTCATGAGGCCTCACCTTCTCACAGCCGTATCGTCGCCCGATCGAGGACAGCAGGGTCTTCCTCGTCCATGATCCTGATGATCGGGGCGTTCATCCGCTCCTTCTGGGCCGAGTAGTATGCCCGGTTCTTGTTCTGCGACCCGGCGAAGCTCATCACGGCGGGCATGAGCGCGTCTCCCGGGCAGGCCTTCACCACGATGTGGTGCTCCTCGCACTGGTTCCCCGTGAGCCTCGTCCCGAGGTAGTACATCTCGTCGAGCTTGTAGGCGGGGACGGCCTTCTTCACCATGGCCACCATGCCCGGCCAGAACGGGATGCCCAGGTCCACCTCGGGAAAGCAGAAGAAACCCCGGTCCGAACGCATGAAGCGGAAGTCGAAGCAGCAGCACATGATGGCGCCGCCTGCAAAGGCGTGTCCGGTGATGGCCGCGATGGTGGGCATGGGGTAGAGGAGGATCCTGCGGAGCAGGGCGTTCAGTGCATGGCAGAAATCCTTTATGCCCTGGGCATCGCCAGCCTGGACCAGCGGCATGAACCAGTCGAGGTCGATACCGTTGCAGAATATCTTCTCGTGGGCCGAGCGGACCACCAGGGCGTTGGCCCGGGTGCCGTGCTCGATCTCGTCGAGCGTCTTTAGGAACGCATGGATGAAGTCCATGTTGAACCTGTTCTCTCCGCTGTTCATGGTGAGCACGGCCACCCGGTCATCCACTGCAAATTCGATTGAAGCCATGGTCTCCTCCTGAAAGGAATTGGGGCATGAGAGCCACTGGACATTATACATGCGGAAGAAAGGACAGTACATGGAATTTGCGTGCCTGTCTCCGGGGTGCCATCCGATGCATGGAGAAAAAAATCGATCGGCCGCCAAGGGTGTCTCTGGTGGAGAGAGAGGGTGCAGACCGTCATACGCGAAGGGGAAATGGGTAAAATGGGTATACTGTCCCCGTATTATATGATCTTGCCCGGTACGGGCACTTCTGGTACTCTCAGTCGATCTGCGGGGAAGAAGGGGGCCGGGACATGCTGATCAGCAAGACCGCCAAGCCGGGCGACAGGGTGAAGGTTCACTACCGGGGCAGGCTGGATGACGGATTCGAGTTCGATTCTTCCGTGGGCGGCGAACCCCTGGTCTTCGTGATCGGCTCCGGCGAGGTCATCTCCGGGTTCGAGGAAGGCGCCAAGGGCATGGCCGTGGGAGAACTCCGGACCGTCACCATTGACCCCGAGGGGGCCTATGGCCTGCACCGGCACGAGCTGGTGGTGGAGATGCCGTGGGAGTACTTCCCCGAGGACATCGTACCCGAGGTGGGCACGCAGCTCAAGCTCGTGGACGAGAACGGGGAGGAGGTCCTGGTGGTGGTGATCGATGTGGGCGAGGACTCGGTCACCCTGGACGCCAACCACCCCCTGGCCGGCAAGACCCTGACCTTCGACATCGAGCTGCTCGAGATCCTGTAGGATACCTCTTCACCATAAGAAAAGCGCGAAAACCGGGGACAGTATACGTATTTCGGTTCATTCATGGCACAGCTTGTGGCCCGAATTCCGAAATACGTATACTGTCCCCGCTTTTCTGTCCCCGTTTTTCCGCTTTTCGTTACCGTATCCCGTAGTGTTCGATGAGCCACAGGCTCATCGAGGGCATGTAGGTGATCACCAGCAGGGCGGCGATGAGGACGATGATGAAGGGTATGCACGCCCGGTACAGGTCGATGACCGGCTTGTTGAACCTGATGCACGAGATGAACAGGTTCATGCCCACCGGCGGCGTCAGGTACCCGATCTCCAGGTTGGTCAGGAAGATGATGCCCAGGTGAACGGGGTTGATCCCGTAGCTTACGGCGATGGGCACGATGAGTGGCACCACCACCACCAGCGCCGAGTAGATGTCCATGATGCAGCCCACCACGAGGAGGAAGACGTTGAGCGCTATGAGGAACACCACCTTGGAGCTGATGTGCGCCTGGATGAAATCCAGGATGCGCATGGGGATCTCCGCGTCGATCATGTAGGTGGTCAACGCCAGCGCCGAGCTGAAGATGATGAAAATGGTGCCCACCAGCACCATGCTCTCACGGATGACGCCGGGGAAGTCCCGCAGCTTGAGGTCCCGGTGGATGAAGACCTCCACGAGGAAGGCGTAGGCCACCATGATGGAGGCGACCTCGCCCAGGGTCACGAACCCGCCGAAGATGCCCACCACGAGGATCACCGGGATGAAGAGCTCCCACTTGGCGGCATTGGTCGTTTTCAGGATGTTCTTCAGGGAGATCTTCGTCTTCGCCGTCTTCGCTCTGACCGCGTAGAAGGTGCTGTACAGGGCCAGGAGGACGATCAGGAAGATCCCGGGGATGATGCCCGCTGCAAAGAGCTGGGTGATGCTGGTCTCGGCCACGACCCCGTAGATGATGATGGGCAGGCTGGGGAAGAAGAGCAGGCCGAGGCTGCCCGACGAGGTCAGGAGCCCGAGGCTGAACTTCTCGGCATAGTTCCCTTTGAGCAGGGCCGGGTAGAGCAGCCCGCCGAGCGCGATGATGGTGACCCCGGAGGCGCCGGTGAACGCGGTGAAGGCGGCGCAGGCGATGAGCGAGACAATGGCCAGCCCGCCCGGCATCCACCCGAGGATCGCCTGGGAGAAGTTTACCACCCGCACCGATGCCTTGCTCTCCGCCAGGATGAACCCGGCGAAGGTGAAGATGGGGATGGTGTAGAGGACCGGGTTGTTGGAGAACTGGCTGTAGATGTCCACGATCAGGGCGGCGAACTGGATGTCGGAGAGGAAGAACCCGAGCAGCGCCAGCGAGGAGAGGATGACGAAGATGGGCGCGCCCAGCAGCGCCATGAGTACGATGAAGACGACAACCGCCGTGACCATGGCCTCAGTCCCCCTTGAACAGTGCCCTGAACGACAGCATGCACCGCAGGGCGAACCTGAGCATGACCGCGCAGTATCCCGCCGGAATGACCAGTTCGAGGGTCCACACGGGGATGAGGACCCGGTAGAAGAGGATGGACGTTCCCGTGGAGTAGTCCACCCGGATGAAGATGATGGATGCATACACCAGGATGCCGCACATCACCGTGGTGAAGAGCGAGGTGGCGACCTCGGCGAACCGCTTCATGCCGTCGGGAAGGATCCGGTACGCGATGTCGATCCTGATGTGCTTGCCTTCACGGGCCGCCAGACCGGCGCTGATGAAGGCGATCCAGAGCACCATGTGACGCACCATCTCGGAGCCGCCGGCGATGCCCGTGGACAGGATGTCCCGCAGGCCGATCTGGGCGAGGACCAGGATCACCATGGCGCACAGGAGGACCGAGACCGCCGCATCCTCAATCCAGGCGACGGCCCTGAACACGCTGTAGGATTTCCCGATGGGGTAGCCGCAGGAGGGACAGGCACCCGGGGCCGTTTCGCCGAAGAGGGCGCCGCACGCCGGGCATCGCATCGCTACTGCACCTGATCGAGCCGGATGACCGTGGTGTCCGAGGGGTGCGACTTCCGGTACTCTTCCACCAGCGCCATGGTCCGGTCCAGGAGCTCCCGGGGGTAGAGCCTTCCCACGAGGTTTTCACGGGCCTTCTTCGAGGCATCGAAGACGTACTGCATCTCCTTGTCCCTGATGTCGTACTTCACGATATGGATGCCCGACTTCCTCAGGAGGTCAATGGACTTGGCGTCTTCGAAGCGCGTGGCCCTCTCTATCTTGAGGTGCTGTGCCGCGGCCACCTCCAGGATGGTCTTCTGGCTGGCAGGCGATATCCTGTCCCAGATGTCCTTCTTCACGATGGTGGCGCCCAGGATGTTCGTGGAGGGGTACCCGGTCATGTACTTGAACCTCGTGTACCACTGGAAGGCCACGGCGCCGAAGGGGGTCGAGTTGGCGCAGTCGATGAGGTTGGTGGACAGAGACGTGGCAACGTCCGAGATGGACAGCGAGATGGGCGATATGTTCAGGGCCTGGTACATCGCCTGGCCGATGGGCTCACCTTCCAGGGCCCACCACTTCTGCCTCCTGGCCACACCCAGATCCGTGAGAGGCTCCTTCGAGAAGGTATAGACGAACCCCAGATCCATCCAGCCCAGCACCTTGAACCCCTTCTCCTCGAAGAGCCTGTTCATGTCCGGCTGCAGTTTCTTCCGGACATAGCCCACTTCCTCGTAGTTCCGGAACACGTAGGGGATCTCGGTGACCCGCACCTCGGGGACGATGAGACCCAGGCCGGGTCCCATGAATCCGCCGCCGTGGAGCTGGCCGAGCTTGATCTTGCGCATGACGTCCTTCTCGTCACCCTGGACGCCGCCCCAGTAGGTCTTGAAGGCGACCTCGTTCCCCGTCATCTCGCGGATCTGGCGGGCAAGCTCCTCGAAGGCCTTTGCCACCGCGGTGCCCTTGGGCGCGAGCGTGGCCATCTTGATGACGACCTTCGCATCCTGACCCGCCGCCGGAACAGGTCCGGAAACGATCAGGGCGGTCATGACAGACGTGATGAGTGCCGCTTGCAGTCTCTTCATGGTGGAATGTGCCCCCTTGGCCGCTCTAGAAATACATATCAACGTTGTCCAGCAGGACCTTCGCCTTGCGCTTGGCGATCTCGTTGGCAAAGGCCCGGTCCGGGAAGTTCTCGTGCGGTGCCGCCAGGATCTCCTGGAGGGTTCTCACGAACAGGTCCCGGTCCTGGATCTGGTATGCATAGAACTGCGCGTAGAACAGCTGGATGAACAGCAGTTTCCTGCCGGAGAGGGCGAAGGCCCTCTCGAAGTGCTGCCTGGCCTTGGCGGAGGTGTCGCCCATGATGGCGGGCTGGGCGGCGTAGATGGCCCCCAGTGCGGCATGGGCGCTGCCGTAATAATAGGTTTCATCGAGCTCGATGACGCGCTCCAGCATGGACTTGGCCTTGGGCATGTCCATGATGGCCTCGGGGTTGTCAAGGTTCAGCGCCACCCAGGCGAGCCAGCAGTTGGCCGTCCAGAACAGCGCGGGGACGTCATCCCTGCCATAGTCCGAAAGGTTCTCCTTGAACGCCGCCAGCGGGACATTGAAGTCCTTCCCGAAGTCCTTTTCGCCGATCAGCGCCCTGACTGCATAGCCCCGGGCCTTCAGGTAGAGCATGCTGGCCCTGGGCTTGTCCGTGTCCTCGACAAAGGCGTTGGCATAGCCGAAGTTGGCCTCGGCGCCCTTGAGCAGGAGCTTTTCGCTGGGTGCCGAGAGGATGAATCCGTCCATCTGGACCAGGAAGGCGGGCAGGGCCGAACGCATCATCTCCACATCGATGTTGCGGTTCGCGGCGGTGTTCATGTCCTCCATGATGGGGTCCATGGACTTGATCGTCATGGCCTTCATCGAACAGCCGCCGGCGAGCGGCACGAGCAGGAGCAGCACGAGAGAGACCGTTTTTAGCAAGGACTCTGAAACCATAAACACCCCTTTCATGCAACCAGCGTCATGACTCGTGGAGCATGCGCTGTGAATAAAGTGCGAACAATAATATAAAATCAATCTTTTCCCTGCATGTGTCAAGGGCTTTCTAAAGTCCCCCGGCACGGCTGAACGCCCCTGCGGATGGAAAAGCCCCCCGGGCATGGACTGGAAATACGGGAAATACGGGGACGAAATACGGGGACGAAATATGGGGACAGCATACGTATTTCGGATATCATGCCATGACGAATGGTATCCCCGGAACGATCGAAATACGTATGCTGTCCCCGTATTTCAGGATGGGAATCGGGCAGGGCACGCTCCTGCCCTGCCCGACGAGGTTGCATCAGGACTTGCTCTTCTCGAATTCCTTCATGAAGTCGGCCAGCTTCTGCACGCCTTCAAGCGGCAGGGCGTTGTACATGGACGCCCGGATGCCGCCCACGGCCCGGTGCCCCTTCAGGCCGATGAAGCCCTTCTTGGAGGCGGCGGAGACGAACTCGTTGTCCAGTTCCTCGGTGGGGAGCTTGAACGGGATGTTCATCTTGGAGCGGGATCCCTTCTCCACGCTTCCCTTGTAGAAGGTGCTGCTGTCGAGGATGTCGTAGATGAGCTTCGCCTTGGCGTTGTTGACCTTCTCCATCTCGGCGACGCCGCCCATGTCTGCGAGCCACTTGAGCACCTCGTGCACCACGAAGATGGCGGTGACCGGGCAGGTGTTGTAGCAGGAGTTGTTCTCGACGTGGGGCTTGTAGTTCAGCATGGTGGGGGTATTCTCAGGGGCCCTGCCCACGAGGTCTTCCCGGATGATCACGGCCGTGACGCCCGCGGGGCCCATGTTCTTCTGGGCGCCGGCATAGATGATGCCGAACTTGCTCACGTCGATCTTCCGGGACATGATGTCCGACGACATGTCCGCCACGAGCGGCACATCGCCCGTATCGGGGAAGGTCTGCCACTGGGTGCCGTAGATGGTGTTGTTGGAGGTGATGTGGCAGTAGGCCGCATCCTTGGTGAGCTTGAGCTCTGCGGGTGCGGGAAGCCGCGTGTAGCTCAGGTCCTTGGTGGAGGCCGCGACGTTCACCTTGCCGATGAGCTTGGCCTCCTTGATGGCCCGGGTGGCGAAGTAGCCCGTGTCGACGTAGTCTGCGACCTTGCCCGCGGCGAGCAGGTTGATGGGGATCATGGCGAACTGCAGGCTGGCCCCGCCCTGGAGGAAGAGGATCTTGTAGTTGTCAGGGATCTCCATGACCTTCTTCAGAAGGTCAACCGTCTCGATGAGCAGCGCGTCGAACTGCTTGGAGCGGTGGGACACCTCCATGATGGACATGCCGGTGCCGGCGAAGTTCAGCACGGCCTTGCTCGTGCTCTCGAGAACGGGTTCCGGGAGAACCGATGGTCCTGGATTGAAAATGAAGACGTTCCTCATACAGAAATCATGCCTCCTTACCGTGATTGATGGGATAATCTATATACCAGTGAAAGGGGATTCCCGTAAAGGCAATTGTTCGGGGGAAAAACGAGGATTCATTCTACCGGACTGATATTACTCGGCAACGGATTGTCCGCCCTTCCGCTTCAATCGGTGAAAACGACTGCAATCTCCGATGCATGCTGCGGTCGGATTCATTGACAGAGCGCCGTATCCGGGTTATATTCATGAATGCTCATTCATCTCTGCCGGAAGAGGGCGTTGAGCCGACTGTCGCGCCATGAGGTGGATGCCCGCGAGAGACATTCATACCAGGAGGAGCCATATGGATTTTTCACTGAGCGAAGAGCACAAGATGGTACAGGACATGGCGAGGAAGTTCGCCGACCAGGAGCTGAAACCAAAGGCAGCGGAGATCGACCAGACACACCGCCACAATGACGATGTCCTGAGGAAGATGGCCGAGAACGGGTTCATGGGCGTGGCCATTCCGGCGGAGTACGGCGGAGCCGGGATGGACTACATGGCCTATGCCCTCATCCTCACCGAGATTTCCAGGGGGTGTGCGAGCACCGGCGTGATCATGTCGGTGAACAAGGCTCCGACCCGGCGGGCATGAAGACGAGCGCCGTGCTCGACGGCAACCACTGGATCATCAACGGCGAGAAGAAGTTCATCACCAACGGCAACATCGCCAAGTACGGCGTCATTGCGGCAGTCACCGACAAGACCAAGGGCTACAAGGGCATCACCCAGTTCGTCATCGACTTTGAGGAGACGGAAGGCTTCTCCGTGGGCAAGGTGGAGGACAAGCTGGGCATCCGCGGCTCGGGCACCTCCGAGCTCGTGTTCCAGGACGCCCGCATCCCCAAGGACGCCATCCTGGGCGACCCGGGCAACGGGTTCCGCCAGATGCTCACCACCCTGGACTCGGGCCGCATCGGCATCGCCTCACAGGCCCTGGGCATCGCCAAGTGCTGCCTGGAGGAGTCGGTCAAGTACTCCAAGGAGCGTGTGCAGTTCGGCAAGCCCATCTCCGAGTTCCAGGCCATCCAGTTCAAGATGGCCGACATGGCCACCCGCATCGATGCCGCCGAGCTGCTGATCCTGCGGGCCGCATACCTCGAGAGCAATCACAAGCACTTCGAGAAGGAGGCGGCCATGGCCAAGATGTACGCCTCCGACGTGGCCATGTGGGCCACCGTTGAGGGCGTGCAGATCCTGGGCGGCTACGGCTACGTGACCGAGTACCCCATGGAGCGCCTCATGCGCGACGCCAAGATCACCCAGATCTACGAGGGCACCAACGAGATCATGCGGGTGGTGGTTGCCCGGAACCTCCTGGGCAAGAGGTAGTTCGATAAACGAGAAATACGAGGACAGTATAAGAAATACGGGGACAGTATACATATTTATCCATGGGGAACCATGCGATCCCATGACTACTCATGGATAAATATGTATACTGTCCCCGTATTTCGGTCCCCGTATTTCGCCCCCGTATTTAATGGGCCTCGGCCCAGGTCGCTCCCACGCCGATGTCCACGTGGACAGGCACCAGCAGCGGGTAGGCGTTCTCCATCTCGGCCTTCACGAGGACCTTGACTGATTCGAGCTCGTCGTGGGCCACCTCGAAGACAAGCTCGTCGTGAACCTGGAGGATCATGCGGCTCTTCATGCCCGCCAGGTGCCTGTGAATCTTCACCATGGCAAGCTTGATGATGTCCGCGGCGCTGCCCTGGATGGGGGTGTTGATGGCGATGCGCCTGGCGCCCTCGCGCTCGTTGAAGTTGCTCGAGGAGATCTCGGGGATGCTCCTGCGCCTGCCCATGATGGTGGTCACGAAACCTTCCTGCCCGGCGGTCCGGGCTATGCCCTCCATGTACGCGCGCACGCCCGGATACTTTGCCAGGTAATTGTCGATGTACTGCCTGGCCACGTCCCTCCTGATGCCGAGTTCGCCCGAGAGCTTGTGCGCCCCCATGCCGTACATGATGCCGAAGTTGATCGTCTTTGCCTGCCTGCGGTGGTTTTCCGTCACCTCGTCGATCCTGAGTCCGAAGATCTCGGCAGCGGTGCGGGTGTGGATGTCGAAGCCCTTCTCGAAGGACTCCATGAGGGTGGCGTCCCTGGAGATGTGAGCCAGGATCCGCAGTTCGATCTGGGAATAGTCGGCGCTCAGGATCGTGAACCCCTCAGGCGCCAGGAAGGCCTCCCTGATGCGGCGGCCCATGTCGGTGCGGATGGGGATGTTCTGCAGGTTGGGCTCGGACGAGGAGATCCTTCCCGTGGCAGTCACCGCCTGGTTGAACCGGGTGTGCACGCGGCCGCTGGTCTTGTCTATCATGGCGGGCAGCGTGTCCACATAGGTGTTCTTGAGCTTGGTGAGCATGCGCCAGTCCAGGATCATGGCGGGCAGCTCGTGCTTCAGTGCCAGCGCCTCCAGCACCCCGCTGTCCGTGGAGTATCCGGTCTTGGTCTTCTTCACCATGGGGAGCTTCAGGTCCACGAACAGGATCTCTCCCAGCTGCTTGGGCGAATTGATGTTGAAGGGCTTCCCCGCCAGGGTGTAGACCCGCTCCTCCATGCCGCCGAGCTGGAGGTCGATCTCGGCGCTGATCCGGCCCAGCACGCCCGCATCCACGAGCACCCCGGCGGCCTCCATGTCCGCCAGGACCCTCGTCAGAGGGGTCTCCACCTCCTCGAACAGCCGGTCCACACCGAGGTCCGCCATGCGGCCGGAAAGGGTGAGCCTCAGGGGCACGAGACAGGCGGCGTGAGAGGCCAGGTAGTGGACGATCTCTTCTTGTTCCACGTCCCGCAGGTTCCGGGCGGTCTTCCCCGAGCCCAGGAGCTCCTTCGGGCGCCGGAGCTCCCTCCCGAGATACAGCTTCGCCAGGTCTTCCAGGGTGGTCTGGCCCGTGGCCGCGTCGCAGCAGTAGGCCGCGAGCATGGTGTCGAAGATCTCCGCCTTTGCCTCCATGCCCCTTGCCCGTGCCGCCACCAGTGCCTCCTTGGCGTCGTGCATGGCGAGCCGGGCATGGGGGCTGTCCAGCACGCCAAGGCACGCATCCTCCTCGAGGCACACGAAGGCGGTTTCCCCCTGACAGGCCGCCGAGCAGGCCCCCTCCAGCACGTGGAACCCCGCATCGCCTGCAACGGCCGGGTTGCAGGCATGCTCGATCCTGCCTGCAAAGACAGCCTCCGCCTTCGGCTCGTCCCCCGCGAGCTCCTCCTGCAGGGCGCGGAACTCGAGCTCACTGAAGAGCCGTGCGAGCCTCTGGCGGTCCATCTCCTTCATGGTGACGGCGCGGTAGTCCACCTCCACGTCCACGTCCCGGTCGAGCCTCACCAGCTCGAGGCTCAGGAGCGCCATGCCGGGATCCTTCAGGATTGCCTCCCGGGCCCTCCTGTTCTCGATGGCCTGCGCGTTCCCGATGATCCGGTCGATGTGGCCGAGGCTCCCCACCAGCTCCTTCGCCCCCTTCTCCCCG